>JBKPND010000129.1:0-36499 GCA_046732465.1 Actinomycetota bacterium | reverse complement strand
GCTACTCGCCGACTTCGGCGTTGGGACCGGGCGGCGGCGGGGCCGAATTGGGCCCGTGGACGGACTGCCAGATGATCTTGTCGAGCAGGCGCTGCGAGATGCGGTCGGGGAGGGTGGTGTCGAACTTCGTGCCCGCTCGGGCGGCGGCCGAGCTCGGGCTTGCCGGATTCTCCTCGAGCAGGTTGTACGTCGGGGCCGGCGCGTTGAAGGGGGCGGCATTCGACGGCTGGGAGGTGAATGCGCCGTACATCGGAGCGGCCTGCGAGTCGAACAGGTTGAGCGGACGCATGCCGAGGATCAGCTCCATCGAGCGGATCGCCGAGACCATGTCGTATGGCGTGCTGACCACGCCCTTCTTCGCGTACGGGCTGGCGACGAAGGCGGGAATCCGGTGCGCGTCCTGGTGGTCGAAGCCGTCCTGCGAGTCGTCCTCCACCACGAAGATCGCCGAGGAGCTCCAGTACTTCGAATGCGAGATCAGGTCGATGACCTGTCCGAGAGCGCGGTCGTTGTCCGCGACCATCGCTCGCGGCGAGTGGCGCCCGGGCGTGCCGCCGTTGGTGTGGTCGTTGGGGAGCGTCATGTAGACGAACTGGGGCAGCGTGTTGTTCTGCTCCCATGCGGCGAACTTGGTCTTGAAGCAGTCGTATCGCGAGAGCGAGGGCTCCGGAGCCCCGGCGGGCTTTGAGGAGTCGTAGAGCCTGACGGCGGGGTTCAGGTCGTCGGCGCCGATGAACGGGTCGTAGCAGCCGCCGAGAATGGGTCCGAGGTCGGAGTGGGAGAGGCGGCTCGCCGCACCCGCGGCGTCCTCGGCGTCCTTGTCGCGGTCCGTTATTCCGACGAGCTGGAGCGGCAGGAGATGGGCGACGGCCTCACCCAGGTTCACCCAGCTGATGCCCTGCTCGGTTGCCCGGTCGAAGAGGAACCCGGTCTGCGGATAGGCGATTTGGAAGAACCACGCGTCGCTCGGGTACCTCCGGCCGGAGTAGTTCTGGCGCCAGGTGCGGTGAACGTAGTCGGAGGTGTCCGCGCCCGCGGTCCAGTAGTGCCCGTCGATCGAGGCCTCCGAGTCCGCGTAGAAGTGGTCGAGCAGCGGGAAGCGGTTGACGAGAGCATGAGCGTTCGGGGTCACCTGCTTGCCGAAGATCGCGTAGCTCGGGTCGCCGTCCCCACTCGAGTCGTCGCCGAGAACCTGGTCGTAGGTGCGGTTCTCTTTGACGATGTAGAAGACGTGCTTGATCGGACCATTGGGCCGGAGTGGCGTGCCCGGGGGTGGCGGTTGGGCGTTGATCGGATCGAGCTGCGCCGTCGCCCTTCGCGTGAGCTGGTGGAGCTGGCCGTTGGTGGGCATCCGGCCGATGCCCGTGTAGCCCGTGACCAGGCCCTTGGTAGTCAGCGGCGCGGGGATGTCGAAGTACTGGCTGGTGATCGGCGGCCCCGCGTTCGGCCCGAGGCCGAAGCCCTTCGCCGCGGTCCAGAGCAGGGTCGCCTTGCAGTTGGATCCGTTGCTCCCGCAGGGAGACGACTTCGGCGTGACGGTGACGTCGGTCGGATAGTCGGCGGTCGGGATCCGGCCGAGAAGCTTGCCCGGGCCTCCGTTGGTGATCGAGTAAACCGAGATCTCGTCGGCGGCCGATTGGGCAACCAGGAGGCGGGAGCCGTCCGGCGTGACCGCCGTCGAGACCGGGGCGCTGCCCGCTCCCTGCGGGATCGTGACGTCGAGCTCCTCGGCGGGCGTGAGTGTGGCGGTGTTGATCACACTGACCGCGTCCGCGTTTGCCAGCGGGACGTACGCGCGCGGCCTGGTCGGGTCGAGTGTGATCTCCTCGGGATGGGAGAGGTGCGGCCCGATGGTGATGTCCTTGACCTTCATGGCGGTCGTGAGATCGATTACCGAGGCAGTGCCGGGCCCGCGATTGGTGACGAGGCCCGTCTTGCCGTCGGGCAGGATCGCGGCGCCGAACGGGTGACTGCCGGTGGGGACGTATCTGACCTGCTTGGTCTGAGTGTTGATGACGGCGGCGTTGTCGGCCAGGCCGAGCGCGACGAGCAGGGTGCCTCCGTCGGGCGAGACGGCGAGCCGCTCGGGCCAGGAGCGGTGCTCGGAAGACGGCGGGAACTCGTCGATCGGAGGGGCGCCGGCCGGAGGCGGCACCGGGATGACGCCCCCCGCGGTGGCGTGTCCCGAGGCGGACGAATACGAGAAGACATGGATGACATCGCCGCCGGTTCCCTCCGTTCCCTCGGGCGCCTTGAACTCGGGGATGTCGGGATTGGGCTCGCCGGAGACGTAGGCCTTGTGGTTCCGGCCGTCGATCGCCACGCCGCCGCTTGCGCCGGGCAGGGTGATCGTCTGGATGACGTCGCCAGTCGCGACCGAGACGATCTGCAGGCCGTCCTTGCCGTAGCCGGCGGAGACGGTCCAGTAGAAGCGGCCATCGGGAGTCAGCGCCGAGCCGCCGGGGAAGTTGCCGACCTTGGTCAGCCTGCCGTACGGGTCCAGGTGCCGAAGGTTCGCCGTGACCTTGTCGTCGGGTCCGACCTGAAGAGTCTTGGTCGCGGCGACGGCGATCGCGGCCAGCCCAATGGCGATTGGCCCGGCGATCAGCGCGATCCTTCGCATTCGCCTATGCCCACGCACCAGCTGACAACCTACTCTCGTCCGGGCGCCCTGTGTGTCGGACGCGTGAACGATCCCGCTCGGGTCAGAGCCCCAGGACGTCGCGAATCTCTGAGACCCCCTGGTCGGTGTCGCGGTAGTGGACCGCCGTCATGCCGAGCTCGCGGGCCGCGTCGCAGTTGACGTCCGTGTCGTCGATGAACAGGCACTCCTGGGGGCTGGGGCCACCCATCCGTTCGAGCGTGAGGTCGTAGATCTCGCGGTCGGGCTTGCGCATGCCCACGAAGCCGGAGTCGACGACCACCTCGAAGATCTCATCGACGGGCAGCATGGTCCGCCACAGCGGTTCCCACTCCCGAACGTTGTTGGTGAGTAGGCCCATGCGGTAGCCGCCCCGCTTCGCCTCTCGCATCAGGTCGATCATCGGTTCGTTGGGGTGCAGGGCGTCGAAGTAGATCTCGCGGAAGCGGTGCAGCTCGGGCCGGTGTCCGAGGACGGGCTCGAGGGCGTCGCCGAGCTTGCGCAGGAAGTCCGCCTCCCTGAGGCGGCCGGTCTCGAGCTCGAAGAGGGGATGGCGGCCGTCCTCCTCCGCGATCTTCGTCATCGCGTTGACGAGCTCCTCGAAGGGCACGCCGGTCTCGTCCTGGACGGCGGCGAACGACTGGATGAGCGGGGTGGTCAGAACCCCGCCGAAGTCCGAGATCACCGTGGTGATCCCGCCGGGTTCCCTCATGCCCGCCAGAGCAGGTAGCTGCCCATGCCGAGAATCCCGTCGGTCTGGCAACGGAACAAGCCCGCCCAGGCGTCACCCATCCTGACCCCGCCAAGGGGGGACGCCGCGACCCGAGTGGCGGCCGCCCGGCTCGCCCGCTCGGCCTCCTCGGGCCAGAGCTCGAGCCCGAAGCGCGTCGGGTCGCCCTCCGCCCCGTACTGGCTGGAGACGAACGTGTCCTCGAAGCGGCTTTCGTCCTCTCCTCGGATCCGCCAGGAGGCGGTGCGCTCATCGCCGTGATCTTCGCCGGGCTCGCCACGCGCCACGACGACCAGCAGCGACTCGTCCCCCGCATCGATCGCCAGATGCCGGAAGGTGCCCGCTCCTTCGAGCGGGTCCGCGCTCCAGCGGCTGATCTGGCCCGGGCACTGCACGCTCTGCGAGCCATCCTTGGGCCCGACGTCGGCGACGCAGACGGCGACGGTGGGTCCACCCGCATCGCCGAGCGCGAGATCGGCGGTGCGCGGACTCAGAGTCGCCTCAATGGTGGTCTCACCGGCGGTGATTTCGAGCGTCGCCGCATCGCCCCCCTCCTCGAGCGCGAAGGACGCCGGCCTGACCTCGCCCTCGCTGAAGAGCAGGGCCCCGGCCTCGCTGAGATCCCAGGCCAGCCCGCCGATGCCGGCGGCCGGATCGCCAAATCCGCAGACGAACGACTCTCGCGCCGCCGCGCTCATCCGCCGAAGGGCTCCCGGCCGGGCGGCAGCTCGTCCTCGTCGCGGATCTCCTGCCCGGTCCCCTCGATGTCGTCCGGGCGCTGGTCGGTCCGGCGCGGCGGCACCGGCGGCTCCTCCCAGCTGTAGGGGTCATCCGGGCGGGGCTCAGGTCGGGGCCCCGCGGGGCCGTCCGGGGTGGTGCGCGGGCGAGGACCCCTCCGCGGGGCCCCGAAGCTCCAGACCGCGCCTCCGAGAGCCAGCCGGCGCCTGACGAAGCGGGCCGACATGGCGCGAACAAGGGCCCGGGTGGGCGGGATCAGCAGGATCAACCCGAGGATGTCGGTCAGGAAGCCCGGCGTGAGCAGCAGCGCACCGCCCATGATCACCAGGACCCCGTCTAAGACCTCCTTGTGCGGCAGCCGGCCCTCAGCCAGGGCGCGGTTGAAGCGAATCCACGCCGCCCGTCCCTGGTGCCGCAGCAGCATCGAGCCGAGCACGGCATCGGCGAGCAGGAGCAGGAGGGTGGGCAGCAGGCCGATCGCCTCGCCGACCTTGATGATCACGTAGAGCTCCGCGATCGGCACGAGGATGAAGATGACCACGAGGAACAGCACGGCCAGCAAGGCTACCCAGGCGAGGTGACTCGCCGCCTATCCTTACTGGAGATGAATCGCGAGCAGGCGGAACACGAACGAGACAGGTTGGCCGCCGATCATCCAGAGGCCACCTGGCTGGTGGCGGAGCAGCAGCCCGGAGACTGGGCGGTCGTGAAGGTCGGACTTGCGCCCCTCGATGGTCCGGAGCGCTCGGCGACCGAGGCGCGGCCGAGGCCCGACTACGCTGGTGATCCACGGTCGGTGCAATCGCAAATCGCCCCCTACGGAAACTGATGGCAACAGGAACCGCAACAGAAGACGACATCTACGAGGCGCTCGAGGAGGTCATCGACCCCGAGCTGGGCCTCGACTTCGTCTCCCTCGGGCTCGTCTACGACATCGAGATCGAGGGCGGCGAGGCGTACATCACCTTCACGCTGACGACGCCCGCCTGCCCGATCGGGCCGCAGGTCTCCGAGCAGATGCGCGAATTCGTCGGCCAGCTCCAGGGCATCGACAAGGTTCATCCGAAGATGGTCTTCGACCCGCCCTGGTCCCCGGAGATGATGTCCGAGGACGCAAAGTTCGCGCTCGGGTACTGATTTAGAGAAGCCCCGCTATTGGCGGGGTTTTCTCTTACTGAGAAGTTCGATGAATGCCGTAGGTGTCCCGAGCGTGTCCCGAGCGGTACAACCGTCCGCGCCTAGCCCACACGGGCCCACGTAAACGCGCGAGGCTGATCTCGCGCTCATCGGCCCGCGAGCCACCTAAACGCGCCGGGCATGACCCACCTGCCGGCCAAGTATTTGGACCCGTAGCGGAGTAGGAATCCGACGCGCACCGCAGCAGCAAGCGGAGAACGGGCAGCGTGTCCCGAGCCATGTCCCGAAGCTAGCTAAACAACCCGCCTGACCAGATACAGCGCGAGCAGCACCAGGACGATGATGATGAGGATGGTGATGATGGACACGTCTCGACCTCCCTTCGCGTTGGCTTCCTTGCCTGTGCGCGAGTGCGCCTACCCCAGATGGCATCGGTCCAACCTCCATGCGACCAGGGAGCGTGGTGCTCGCGTGGTACGCACCCTGCTTTCCGTGCCTGGGTTGGACCAGCCAGCGGTTAGCTAGACCGCCCCGCCCGCCGGCATGCGCCCTTGCCTCACTGCCAAACCCGGATCCCTTCCCTGCTTCATTGGCAAGTGAAGGTGATCGACCGTCTCTGTCTCGCTCGATAGGCGGCGAGCCCGAAAGCCGGATCAGCTCAGGCCGGCCAGGTGGGGCGCGGGGGAGTGGTCGGCGCAGAACAACTGACTCATTACTTAATTCACCGGCACTTGAGATCCCAGCCGTGAACGCGCGCCCATGGGGCGGATACTGCATGGGCCGTGTCGCAAGAGAATGTCGAGACCCTCAAGCGCGGCTACGAGGCCTTCAACCGAGGCGACGCCTCGGAGGTCGCGGAACTGGCCAGGGAGATCGGTACTCCGGATGTGGAATGGGGAGCCACTGGCGAGTTTCCAGGAGTCGAAGGTATGTACCGAGGCCCGGAGGCGATGCAGGACTGGATGAAGATCATTCGGTCTGAGTGGAAGGAGTTCGAGGTCAGCCTCGACGAGGTCCTCTACGACGGCGACGAAGTGCTCGTAGTCGCCGAACGGCTCCGCGGCAGAGGGCGCGAAAGCGGTGCAGAGGTCGAGATGCGCATCTTCTCGACCTACTGGTTCGCAGGAGGGAAGCTCAAGAGGCGGGCCGCCTTCACCGACCCCGAAGAAGCCCTCGAAGCCGCCGGGCTGTCGGAGTAGGCGGATTGGGCCAATCCCCCTTACCCGCCCGGGCCGTATGAAGAGGCGGGAGCGGCCCGGTGGGGATGCAACGCGATACCGGGTCCGCTCCCCGTGGATCAACCCGTAACCCTGCAGCCGGGCTGGACGCTTATCGAGGTGCAGCGGAGCTCGAGAGGGATGGGAGCGGCCCGCGGGGACTTTCACGCGATACGGGGCCGCTCCCGGTGGGGGTACCACCCTTAGTGGCGGTCCTCATCGCGCAAGAACCGCCCCTCTGGACGAACGTATTAGCGGATGCAACTCGTCGGTATCGGGGCATCCATTTCACCGGCTTCACGCCTCGACGCCGCGCTGTCGGAGTGGTAGACCACGAACTGCCAGGGACGTGGGCCGAGAGGAGTCCCGATGAAGCTGAAGCTGATCCTCACCACGGCGATCGTGGGAATGGCCTTGGCGGTGCCCAGTGCTTCGAGCGCCCAGGCGCCGACGCAAGACTCGGTCACGAGCGAAGCTGGACAGCCTTTTTCCATCTTCCTGGACGCGAGCAGCGGACCCCTGGGCGAGAACCCAACCGGCTCCGTCCGCTGGCACGAGGGGGGTGGGCTCGGACCGACCTGGCGCGGCGACGTCAGCTGCCTCTCGGTGAGCGGCAACGTGGCGATCATCGGCTTTGGGGACGGCTATTTCAGCGCGTTTATCCCCGCCGTCGAGGCCTATTGGATCGCCGGCTTGATCAGGGTGGTGGACAACGGACCGGGCCCCGATGACACGTTCGAGTGGGTCGAGCTGCAGACCGGCGAGCCGGGGCTGGTCGGCGATCCGTTGCCCGGACCCGCTGACTGCTCTTCGTTCCCGCCCGGTGGTCAGATCTTCCCGCTCTCTCAGAATTCTCCGCTCGCGCCGGGGGACATCGTGGTGACCGACGCCCAGCCGTTTCCGACGTCGAGGGACCAGTGCAAGAACGGCGGCTGGCAGCAGTTCGGGTTCGCGAATCAGGGACTGTGCATCGCCTTCGTCGAGCGCGGGCCGTAGACGAGAGGAGCCATCATGAAGCTGAAGCTGATCCTCACCACGGCGATCGTGGGAGCGGCCTTGGCCTTGCCCAGCACCTCGAACGCCGCGCCGCCGGCCCCTCCGCCAACGCAGGACTCGGTCACCTTCACCGGTGGACCAGCGAGTGCCGGTCAGTTCTACGTCTTGACGCTCGATGCGACGAGCGGGCCGAGCGGCGAGAATCCGAGCGGGCAGGCTGACTTCTTCTTCGACAACGAAACCCCCGGAGGGGTCTCCCATCTTCAGGGGCCGGTGACTTGCCTCGCGGTCCAAGGAAGCAGCGCGACCATCAACATCCTGTCCCAGGCGGACTACGCCGGAGTCATCTTCACCGTCGAGGTGGTGGACGGGCAGCCAGACATCTTCGATCTGGCCGCGGTTCTCCGAGACCCAACCGACTGCTCGCCCGCTTCGCTTAATTCGCTCGCCGCGCCATTGAACCGCGGCGACATCAACGTGGTCGATGCGCAGCCGCCGCCGACGACACGGGGCCAGTGCCTCAACAACGGCTGGAAGCAGTTCGGCTTCGCGAATCAGGGGCAGTGCATCGCCTTCGTCGAGCGCGGGCCGTAGACGAGAGGAGTCACCATGAAGCTGAAGCTGATCCTCACCACGGCGATCGTGGGAGCGACCTTGGCCTTGCCCGGCATCTCAAGCGCCGCGCCACCGGCACCGACGTTCCAGGACTCGGTTTCTCTGACCCAGGCACCAGCCGTGTTCGGCGACGGTTTCTACAACGTTGACGTACTCACGGCGACAAGCGGCCCAAACGGCGAGAATCCGACCGGAGAGATCACGCTCAACGAGCTCCAGCAGATTTTCGACCGGGGGCCGATCACCTGCCTCGCCGTCAGCGGGAACACCGCGACGTTCAACTTTGTGAGCAACTTCCTCAACGGGTTGATCCTCACCGGGCGCATGGTCGACGACAGTCCCGACACCTTCACGCTCCAACTCCTTGGGCGAGCGGCGACCGATTGCTCGCCGCCCCCGGAGATGAACGTCTTTTCACTGACCAGCGGCGACATCACCGTGGTCGATGCGCAGGTGCCGACGACACGGGACCAGTGCCTCAGGGACGGCTGGAAGCAGTTCGGCTTCGCGAATCAGGGGCAGTGCCTCGCCTTCGTCCACTACGGCGGCGATCAATCTCAGCAGTACGCGCCGCGCCGCCTAACCGCCACCCTGACCTCTGAGACCGCGAGACCGTACCCCTTTGACGCATCTGGGCGCTCGTCTTGGTGTGGCCAACGAACGCCTGCCAAAGGCGAGGGAGGGTATGGGTTCACTGAGCAGGAAGCAGTCGGTGGACGGCATGCACTGTTGCCCTAAATGCGACTCGATTCTCGTGCAGCCCGTCAATTGGCACCAGCAGCGCGTCGGCCACTGGAATGTCCAGCTTCGCTGCCCCGAATGCGAGTGGTGGGGTCGGGACAGCTACTCCCAGAACGAGATCGATTGTTACGGCGAAGAGCTCGACCGTTGCGACCAAGAGCTGATCGAGGACTTGCGCGCCGTCATCCGGGCCAACATGAAAGAGGAAGCCGATCGGTTCGCGACCGCCCTCGCGAACGACGGCATCCTCCCCGAGGACTTCAATGCCGGTAGTAGCCTGGCCTAACGCGGGGACGTCGAGTTTCGCCGCGAGGTACATCGAACTGAGATCCGGGGGTGGGGCCGAGTCGTGAGCGCGACTCCCAACAGTTTCCATGCAAAGTGGCGGTCCAGAGCCGCGTCGCTGGCTTCGATTCTGAGCTAGATTCCGTCGGCTACAACTGGCGTTATCGGAGAGAACTCCCGCCTAAGGGGTAGAGCCAGGGGGCCGTTCCTCCCAATCCGAGCGCTCAACCCAGTAGGACACGTTGAAGCAGACGATCACGAGCGGAGCCCGATCCCTCGCATGCGTCAGGTGCATCAGTCCGTCATCGGACGCGTGCCACTGACTCAGGATCTCATCGGGCGACTCACTGACGGTGACGCCGTTCTGACTGTCCTTGTGGCTGCTGTTGAACCGGATAACGGTAGGCATGGGCTCGACCCTATCCACCAGGAGCTGAGCGAGAGGGGCATTTCTCACGTTCCCCACCCACTACCCGCACCTACAGGCACGGAAGACGTCTCGGCCTAATCGCCTGCCACGCCTAGGCGTGGAGATGATGTCCGAGGACGCGAAGTTCGCGCCGACTCACTCGTCGGCCACCGCCAGGCAGACCGCGGTGGCGTCATCGCCGAGCTCGCCGTCGGTCGCCTCGAGCACCGCCCCGTGAACCCGGCGGACCGTGTCGGCGGCGGTCCGGCGCTCGGAGCGAAGGGCCGCCTCGATGACCCCGTCGATGCCTAGCCCGGCCTTGCCCTCGCCTTCGACCATCACTCCGTCGGAGACGAGCAGCAGACGATCCCTGGGCCCCAGCTGAGCGTTGCGCTCGGCAGGAGTCGGACGAGAACGTCCCCCGAGGCCCCTTCCCTCCGCGACGCGCAGCCGCTCCACCTCCCCCGAGCCGCGCAGGATCATCGGTGGCACATGGCCACAGTTGGCGACCCGAAGCTCGTGGGTCGCCGGGTCCCACGTTGAGACCACGGCGCTCATCTCCGCCCGCGGCCCCGGCATCTCCTTCAGGGTCCGGTGCATGACCATGAGGGCCTCGGTGATCGTGCCGTCGCTGCGGCGGCTCGCCCGAAGCGCGCCCAGTGCCACAGCGCTGCTGGCGGTTGCTGGCGTCGAGCCACCCAGCCCGTCGGCGATCGAGAGCCAGATGCCGTCCGCGTTCTCGATCACGTCGAACCAGTCGCCGGCGACCTCATAGCTGGGAAGCACGTTCCCCGCCACCTCGCCACCGGTCACTCCCATGATCCGGGGTGGCAGGAGGCTCTGCTGGATCTCGGCGGCGGCCTTCGGATGCTTGCGCCGCTGCGCCCGGGCGAAGGCGTCCGTGTACCGGTCCGCCAGGGCAACCGCCGCCGCGGCCTGGCGAGCCAGCTCCGCGAGGGGTTGGCGGGGGCGCCCGGCCGTGAGCAGCACGCCGGTCGCCCGCCCACGCAGAGAGAGCGGAACGGCCTCCAGGCCTGGGTGGTGGGCGAGGTGCTCGGCGAGGAGTTCCAGGCCATCGGGGTCCAGCTCCGGTCCCACGGCGAGGGGCGTTTCGATTCGGTCGGGAAATCGATCGGGCCCCGCGATGCGAAGCAGATGGGATCCGTCGATGTCTACGACGTAGAGCGCCAGCGGCCGCCGTGCGAGCCGTTGCGCCTCGGCGACGAGCTGCTCGGGCAGCACAGACGGTGCAACGAGATCCAGCACGTGGATCGGGTCCAGCGGCACCGGACCCTCTCGGCCGAGGCTACCGGGAGGCATCAGGCCATCGGCTTCCACGGCCCCGGTCCGGGGCTCCTGGTCGGACGCTGCGATCAAGTCGTCGCGTCTCGGGAAGTGCCGGTAGATCGTCGAGCGCGAGACGCCGGCGGTCGCCGCGATGTCCTCGAGTGAGGCGGAAGGGGACTGGGCGAGAACCCGCCCGGCCGCCTTGAGGATCCGCTCCCGGTTTCGCCGCGCGTCCTCGCGTTGTGTGCGTGAAGCCATCTCAGGGCCGTTCTACCCCTCAGAAGGCCGATGACGCTCTATCCGGGACAAGTTGTCCCAGGCGGCTGTTCCAGTTCGGGCTGGGACGTTTTCAAGGGGACTGGGCGGTGAACCGATGACCGTGGCCCCGAATGGCCGCGCCTGACCGAGGAGACGAGAGATGAACTCGAACGCAGCACATGGCGCCGGCGGCCCCGAGGACGAGCGCTCGCTCGCCGAGCTCAGCCGTGACGTCGCGAACCAGACGTCCGCGCTCGCCCAGAAGGAGATCGAGCTGGCGAAGGCCGAGCTCGCGCTCAAGGGGAAGCGCCTCGGCATCGGAGTCGGCGCTTTCGGCGCGGCCGGTCTCGTCGGCCTGTACGCGGTGGGAGCCTTGACCGCCGCCGCGATCCTCGCCCTGGCGATCGTTCTGGACGCGTGGCTCGCCGCGCTGATCGTGGGCGCCGCCTACGGGGCGATCGCCGGTGTCCTGGCCCTCACCGGGAAGCAGAAGGTGGACGAGGCGACGCCGCCGGTACCCGAGCAGGCGATCGAGAGCACGAAGACCGACGTGAAGCACACCACCCAGCGCGCGAAGGAGGCAAGGTCGTGAGTGAGACGAAGGAGCGTTCACCCGAGGAGATCCGCGACGACATCGAGCAGACCCGCGAGGAGCTCGGCGATACGGCCGCCGCGGTGGCGGAGAAGGCCGATGTGAAGAAGCAGGCCAAGGCGAAGGTGAGCGGCGCGAAGGAGAAGGCGACCGCGAAGGTCGACGAGGTCAAGCAGACCGCGGCAGCGAAGAAGGAGGAGGTCGCCGACAAGGCAGAGGAAGTCGCCCCAGAATCCGCCCGCGACGCGGCGCAGCAGGTTCAGCAATTCGCCCGGGAGAACCCGGTCCCGCTGATGATCGGCGGCGCGTTCATCACGGGCTACCTGATCGCAAAGCTCAGATCCCGCTGACGCGGCGGACATGACCAAGGAGAGAAATGCGATGGCGGCGAGGCCGCGAGAACGGCAAGCTGAGAGGAGCGCCAACGGTCACGAGGACGACGACGCCCGTCGCGACTACCGGCCGACCGGGGCGGACGCGGGGACGGGCTGGTTCGCAACGCTGAAGCGCACGGCGACCGAGTTCAGCGAGGACAACCTCACCGACTGGGCTGCCGCCCTGACCTACTACGGGTTGCTCTCGCTGTTCCCGGCGTTGATCGCGCTCGTCTCGCTTGTCGGCTTGTTCGGCGACCCCCAGTCGACAACGCAGACGATCACGGACATCGTCACGAAGATCGGTCCGCAGTCGGCGGCGCAGACCTTCTCCGGGCCGATCGAGTCGATCACCTCCAACCAAAGTGCTGCGGGCATCGCGCTGGTTGCCGGGCTCTTCGTCGCCCTCTGGTCCGCGTCGGGATACGTCGGCGCCTTCATGCGCGCCTCCAACGTCATCTACGAGACGCCGGAGGGCAGGCCGATCTGGAAGCTGCGGCCTCTCCAGATGCTCGTGACGCTCGCGATGGTGATCCTGTTGGCGATCGTCGCGCTCGGTCTCGTCCTGACCGGTCCGATCGTCGACGCGGTCGCGGAGCCGATCGGGATCTCGAGCACCGCGACCACGATCTGGGACATCGCGAAGTGGCCGGTGCTCGCGGGCCTCTTCGTGTTCATGATCTCGCTGCTCTACTACGCATCGCCCAACGTGAAGCTGCGGGGGTTCAAGTGGGTGACGCCCGGCAGCATCGTCGCCCTGGTCGTCTGGGTGCTCGCCTCGGCCGGGTTCGCGTTCTATGTCTCGAACTTCGGCTCCTACGACAAGACCTACGGAACGCTCGCCGGACTGATTGTCCTGCTGCTGTGGTTCTGGATCACCAACCTTGCAATCCTCTTCGGCCACCAGCTGAATGCCGAGCGTGAGCGGAGCCGGGAGATCGACGAGGGCAGGACCCGGGCCGATCGCGAGCTCCAGCTCGAGCCGCGCTCGGATCCGAAGGAACAGCGAACTACCTGAAGGAGGGCCAACATGGCCGGCAGTGACCAGGCACCACGACTGGGCCCATACGCGCTGGAGCTTCTGGAGAATGCCTACGCCCGGGAGAACCTCCGCAACGGGGCCGACAAGCTCAAGGCCGCATATCGGCGCGCGCGAAAGGAGAAGGTCGAGCCGACGCGGGACGAGAAGGTCCGGCAGCAGATTCGCTCTGCGGCGGAGTCGATCACCGAAGCCGGACGAGCGCTTCGAAGCCGCCGGCGGAAGCCCGAACGGCGATGGGGGCCACGAGTGGCCGTGATCGTCGGACTCGGCGTGGCCGGGGCCGCGGCGGCCGTCTGGGCAAATCGGCGGCTGACCGGCGAGTCCTCAGCCCCGGCGCAGGCAGTGCCGGCACCGGTCGAGGACTCGGCTGACGCGGTGGCCGAGCCGGCGACCGCCTGAAAGCGGCCCCCCCAATCACGCCCCGCTCGAGCCGAGCGCGGCAGCGGCGGGGACGGGGCCCCTTGCAATTCGTCGTGAGATGACGCCAGGCCGGGACCGCAACCCGGCTCAGGCTCGTATCTCATACATGCACATTTGCTGGCCCAGGTTCCATCGCTGCTTGATTGCCGTCGGATTCGCGGTAGCGGTCCTGACGCTCGCGGCACAGCCCGCCGGGGCGGACGTTGGAATCGTGAAGGTCAGCCCCCCCGCGGGCGTCGCTGGCGACGCGGTCGAGGTCACGGTTGGCTGTGGCTTCTGCTTTCCGCCCTGCTCCGAAACCCCACGAGCCACGAATGTGACGTGCATGCCGTCCCGGCGCGCCCGCCCGCCCGAGACGTACTCGTTCCCGATCCTGCTGGTGCCGCATCGGGTGCGACTGGCGCCGCATCGGTGCACCGTCGTCAACCATCGCACCAAGCAGCGAGTAGAGGGTCTGTGCGCCCCGGTCTCGGTGGGCCTGCCGCGCCGGCGACCGTTCATCTACCTCGGGCGGGCTTTGCCCGCGTCCAGCCGCGACGATCTCCAGCAGTCTGGCGCGTTTCCCCGCTATCGCCTCAGGTTTCGGATTCCCACCGTAGAGCCAGGTCTGTACGAGTTGGTCATCTGCGAAGGCTGCGACAGGGGCCAGCGGGGAAGCCTGATCACATACCCGGTCCTCCGCCGGTACCGGCTTCGGGTGCGCCAGCCAGACCCTGCCGGCGCAGCGCAGAGCGGTGGCCTGAGGGCGCTCCCATGGGTCGGTGTGGCAGTCGCCGCGGCCGCTCTGCTGACGTTCGCGGTGGGAAGAGGGATCACGGCGCACAGCACCAGCCGCTGATCCGGGGGAACACGCCGGCGCCTTCTCCGCCGGGATCGAACTGCCGGGCGATGTTGGCGATCGCGACGACCCTCGATGGGTTGTGGGTGTCGATGAAGAGCCACTGATCGGCTTCCCGCCAGCCGACCAGCAGCCAGCGCCCGTTCGGGGACCAGGTCGGGTCGGTGAGCTGCCCCGGACCCGAGAAGAGGACGCTCTCGCTGATCCGGTCGTCGCGTAGCCGACCGAGCACGAGTTCACTGCCCGCCGCTGACCTCCCCGTTGACGCGCTGATGAACGCGAGCCGATCCCCGGACGGCGAGAACGAGACTTGTGCAACGAATGATTTCGGCCGCGCACGGGTCAGGACCACTCGCGACTTGCGCGGCCTTGGGTGGGAAGTGGGGACGACGGCGACTTGCGACTCGGTGGCCACCGCGAGCCGGCTCCCGTCCGGCGACCAGGCCAGGTCGCGAGAAGCGGGAAGTCGGAGCGAGAGCTCCCGACGCCTCGAGTCCGTATTCACGAGCCGCACGGCGCCCTCCGAATCGACGAAGGCCAGGACGTGACGTGCCCCGGGCCGCCATGCCGGAGCGATCGGCGAGACGCGAGCGTCGACCTGGCGGTCGCCGGTCCCATCCCCCGCCACCACGCGCAACGAAGAGCCGCTCAGGTAGGCGATGCGGAAGCCGTCCGGAGCCTGCCAGCTCGGCAGGCTGACCGGCCGGGGCCCGGTGATCGCCCAGCGGGGGTCACCGTCGGCCTCCAGAGCTGTCAGCTGCGGGCCACGCGCAGCCGCGATATAGACGCCGTGCGGGGACCAGGTCGATTCCCGGTAGGCACCGAGGAGGCGCTGCGACCCATCGGCCTGCACGACCCAGGCGCCCCGGTCGGAGTCGACCAAGAGCTTGCCGGGGGCCGGCAGCGATGTCAGTGCCGGGCGCGCGTGCTCTTCCCCGACCACATCGGAGACCCAGTCGCGGATCGCCGCTCCGGCGGGGCTGAGCAGCGCGAGCGCCAGAAGCAGGGCCACGGCGGCGGCGAGCAGCAAGCGAGGCGCCGTTGGACGGCGGGGTGCCGGCTGGCGCTCGGCGAACGCTCGCTCGGCGAGAGCCCAGGCCCGCTGCTCCGCGTCCCGCTCGCCGGGGACCTGGAGCTCGCGAAGCCGATCGCGCAGGCGCTGCTCGTTCACTTCTCCTCCTCCTGCGCCAGCGCGGTGGCGAGTCGGTCCAAGCCACGGCGGAGACGGGAGTTGATCGTTCCCCGTGGGAGCTCCAGGGCCCTCGCGATTTCCCCGGGTGTGTACTCGAGCAAGTAGCGCATCACGACCACCGCCCGCTGCTCCAGGGGCAGCGCTCCGATCGCCGCCGTCATTTGATCGGTGAGGGCTGGGTCGTCAGCCGCCGGCGGTTCGGCCGAGGAGCCGGCGCTCTCATCGTGAGCGAGTCCATCAACGGCGTCTCCGCCGACTTCACGCCGAAGCTGACGCGCGCGGACCAGGTCGATGGCGCGATTGACGGCGATTCGGTGAAGCCACGGTCCGAGGGGGCGCCGGAGGTCGAAGCGATCGAGGGAGCGGATCGCGGCGAGGAAGGCTTCCTGAGCGACATCCTCGGCGGCCGCGGCGTCCTGGACGACCAGGTAGGCGGCGCGGTACATCGGGCGCCAATGCCGGCGAAAGAGCTCCTCCTGCGCGGCGGAGTCACCGCGCTGTGCCGCCCGAAGCAGTCTCCGCCCAGCCAAGCGGCTGTTGCCCTGAGCCGCCACCGAACCGGATTTTCGCCTTCGGTCGCTTTTCGCGGGGCCGGGGACGTCGAATCCTCTCGCGCTCAAGCTGGCAGCGGTCGTCGGCATGCTGGATGTGTTTCGCTCGGCAGCGGCTGGTCGCAGTCCTCGATCCGGATGCTGTCGAGCGTCTCGGCGGCCGCCTGGCGCATCGCTGGCGTCGCATCTCTGCCGACCGCGACGAGCAACTGAAAGGCACGCTTGCCGTCGCCGAAGTTGAATAGATACGCATCCGTCCCCCGCGGTGGCCAGAAGCACTCGAATCCTCCGAAGGCCGCCGGTCCCAACTGGAATCTGCGGGGGCGCGGATCGACATTGCGACGAGCGGCCGCGTCCAGGTACTCGAGCAGGAAGGCCGCGACGCCCGTTGGCGGCAGCTGTCGCAGCACGGGGTCAGGCGAGCAACCGTGCGACCGGCCGTCGCCTTCCACGGGAAACGAGGTGAGGACCAGTCGCTCTCGTGGATCGAGTAGTCCCGTGAACCGGCTGGTCGTGGCGTGCCAGCCAGTCGGGACGCTCATGGAGATCCCGGCTTGCTCGCTCACGAACGCGCCGTCTTCGGTGCCATCGCCGCCGGCACCCGACGAGCACGAGGCCAGTGCGGTCGACAGCACCAAGGCAGCGACGGAGGTGAGCCAGCTGACCCTCACGCCCTTTGTACGGCTCGCCGACCGCGAGAGGTCCCGGGGACTCGCACCCCGGTCCTAGCCAGCAGGATTTGTCCTGACTCCCGACAATTGTTGTGCTTTTTTGAAGTAGTTCCTCCGTACTCTTGACAAACACCGCTTGGTCGGTAAGGGTCCGCCACGGTGGAATCGTCGGATTCCGGATCGCTCCGGTCCCTTCGCGAGCTCAACCGCGGCCGCGTCATCGACGCCCTGCGGGATCGTGGCCGGGCCAGCCGCGCGGAGATCGCGCGCGCCACCGGCCTCTCGCGTTCGACCGTCTCGAGCATCGTCTCCGATCTGATCCACGCCGGGCTCCTCACCGAGCACAGCGAGGAGACCGGCGTCGCCCACGGCGAGGCGGGCGGCCGGCCGCCGGTGCTCCTCTCCCTGAATCCGTCGGCCGGTCTCGCCGTGGGCATCGACTTCGGCCACACCCACCTGCGCGTTGCGGTTTCCGATCTCTCCCACGAGGTGCTGGCCGAGAGTGGCCGGGAGCTCGACGTCGATCACTCGGCGGATCAGGGCCTCGACGCCGCAGCGGAGCTGGTCGAGGAGGTCCTCGGTGAGGCCAAGGTCGATCGGAAGGCCGTGATCGGAGTGGGCATGGGCCTGCCGGGCCCCATCAACCGGGCGACCGGGAGGGTCGGCTCCTCATCCATCCTGCCCGGCTGGGTCGGCCTGGACGCCGCCGAGGAGATGGGACGTCGACTGGGCCTGCCTGTTCACGTCGAGAACGACGCCAACCTCGGCGCGCTGGCCGAGTACGTCTGGGGGTCCGGCAAGGGCCACTCGGACGTGATCTACATCAAGCTCTCCTCGGGGGTCGGAGCCGGCCTGCTGCTCGGGGGCCGGCTGCACGAGGGTGCCGGCGGCACCGCCGGCGAGATCGGCCATACCCCCGCCCAGCAGGGCACAGCGATCTGCCGGTGCGGCAGTCGCGGCTGTCTGGAGACGGTCGCTTCCGCGCGCGCGATCGCCGAGCAGCTCGGTGCCAGCCGCGGCGAGCCCGTCTCCACGCAGGAGCTTCTGCAGCTCACCAGGGATGGGGATCCGGCCGCGGCCAGGCTGATCGCGGAGGCGGGCAGGGAGATCGGGGTCGCGCTGGCCGGGCTCTGCAATCTGATCAACCCGAGCTGCGTGATCATCGGCGGCGATCTGAGCGCCGCCGGCGATCTGATCACCGAGCCGGTCTTCGAGTCGATCCGCCGGTACGCGATCGCCAGCGCGGCGGAGCAGGTCTCAGTCGTCGCGGGCGTACTCGGGGAGCGGGCCGAGCTCCTCGGCGCGCTGGCCCTGGTCCTTCATGCCGGGGACGGGCTGCTGGCCTCGTCCGCCCTCCCGCAGGAGGTCGCTGCGTGAGCCGGGAGAAGGGATTTCCAAATCACCACAGAGAGGAACAGAAGTGATAGAGAGGACCCGAGAGGAGGAGGTGCGTGATGTCTAGATCCAAAAGCTGGGCTCGCGGCGCCGTATTGTCGGTAGCGGCGCTCGTGATCGGGCTCGGCCTGGCCGCCTGTGGAGGCGATAGTGGTGGAGGAGGGCCGAAGATCGCCCTGCTCCTGCCGGAGTCGAAGACGACCAGGTACGAGGCCCACGATCATCCGGAGTTCGAGGACGCGGTGAACGCGGCCTGCTCGGACTGCGACATCATCTACAGCAACGCCAACCAGGATGCCTCCCAGCAGCAGAGTCAGATGGAGGCGGCGCTCACGGATGGCGCCGAGGTGGTCGTTCTCGACCCGGTGGACTCGGCATCCGCTGCGTCGATGGTGCAGCTGGCAAAGCAGCAGGACGTGCCGGTCGTCAGCTATGACCGTCTGATTCTGGATACGCCGGACGTGGACGCGTACGTCTCGTTCGACAACGTCAAGGTCGGCCAGCTGCAGGGCGAGTCCCTGTCGAAGAAGCTGGCGGACGACGGGAACCCGAACGGGCCGATCGTGCGGATCAACGGTTCGCCCACGGACAACAACGCCAAGCTGTTCGGCCAGGGCGCTGCCTCGGCCTTCAGCCAGGCCGGTGTCCAGGTCGCCAAGGAGTTCGACACGCCTGACTGGAGCCCCGACCAGGCCCAGACGGAGATGGATCAGGCGATCACCGCACTCGGCAAGACCGGGTTCAAGGGTGTCTACGCCATGAATGACGGCACCGCAGGCGGCGCGATCGCCGCGATGGAGGCTGCCGGCGTCGATCCGTCGACGGTCCCGACCACCGGTCAGGACGCCGAGTTGGAGGCGGTTCAGAGGATCCTCGGTGGAACCCAGTACATGACGGTCTACAAGGCGACCAGGCCCGAGGCCGAGACCGCGGCGAAGATCGCCGTGGCGCTGGCCCAGGGCAACCCGATTCCGAGCAGTGGTCTTCTGGTTCCGCAGACGAAGACCAACAACGGCGCGACGGATGTGCCGTCGTTCCTGTTGACGCCGCAAGCGGCCACCAAGGACAACATCAAGACGGTGACCTATGGCGGTCAGCCGCTGATCGGCCCGGATGGTTACTGGACCGCAGACGAGGTCTGCACCGCCCAGTTCCAGTCGGCCTGCCAGGCGGCCGGGATCAGCTAGGAGCGAGGGAAGTAGAAGAATGAGTCCCCGAATGGCGCGAGGAGAGGCAGAGTCGGGCAATGGCAATGGCCGGGCCTCGACCGAGCATCTCCTCGCGCTGCGGGGGTTCTCGAAGAGCTTCGGGCCCGTCAGGGCGCTGCACGACGTCGACTTCGAGGTCGACGCCGGCGAGATCGTCGCCCTGGTGGGCGACAACGGCGCCGGCAAGAGCACGCTGATCAAGGCAATCGACGGCGTTCAACCGCCGGACTCGGGCGAGGCCTACTTCGACGGCGAGCAGGTCAGGATCAGCACTCCGCAGATCGCTGAGCGCCTCGGCATCGCCACGGTCTTCCAGGACCTGGCCCTCTGCGACAACCTCGACGTGGTCGCGAACCTCTTCCTCGGCAAGGAGGTGGTGGACGGGGTCCCGGTCCACGTGCTCGACGAGGTGGAGATGGAGCAGCGCTCCAAGCAGCTTCTGAGCGACCTGTCGGTGACGACGCTGGGCAGCGTCCGCACCGAGGTCGGAAGCCTCTCCGGCGGCCAGCGGCAGTCGGTTGCGATCGCGCGCACCCTGATTGGCGAGCCGAAGGTGGTGCTCTTCGACGAGCCGACCGCGGCGCTCGGGGTCCAACAGACCGCTCAGGTGCTCGCCCTGGTAAAGCGGCTCGCGGACGAGGGGCTCGGCGTGGTGATGATCAGCCACAACCTGGAGGACGTCTTCGAGGTTGCCGACCGGATCATCGTGCTCCGGCTCGGCGAGCGGGTGGCCACCTTCGATCGCGAGAAAGTGAGCCCGGAAACCGTCGTCGCCGCGATCACCGGGGCGGACACCGCCGAGCTGAGACGGCTCGAGGCGGAGAACGCGGAGAACGAGGAGACCGGAGAGTGAGGAGGTGATCCCGTGGAAGGTGGAGTAGCCGCACAGCTGAGGGCCTTCGGAAAGGAGGCACGCGGCGGGATCATCGGGCGAATCCTTCGAGGAGACGTCGGATTTCTTCAGGTCTTCATCGCGCTCGCCCTGATCTGGACGATCTTCCAGCTCGCCAACGACCGCTTCCTGACCGCGGTCAACCTCACCAACCTGATGCTTCAGGTCACGGCCATCGGGATCATCTCGATCGGGGTCGTGCTGGTCCTGCTGCTCGGCGAGATCGATCTCTCGATCGGAGCGGTGAGTGGCCTGTGCGCCGGGATCATGGCCGTCCTCACGGTGCAGCACGGCTGGTCGCCCGAGCTCGCGATTCTCGTCGGACTCCTGGCCGGCACCGCGATCGGGTTGATCAACGGCTTCTTCAACACCTTCTTCGGCATCCCGTCGTTCGTGGTGACGCTCGCGGGATTGATCGCCTGGCAGGGGGCATTACTTCTCGTGCTGGGAGATACCGGCACCATCAACCTCCCGCCCAGCACCATCACCGATCTGACCAGCACGTTCTACGGCGCCGGGGTGGGGTGGACTCTCGCGGTGGTCGTGACGGCCGGCACGCTGGGAGTCGGGCTCCTCGGGCGGCGCCGCCGACAGAAGGCGGGTCTCGAACCACCTCCACTCGCGGGCATCATCTTCCGCACAGTGCTCGTCGGGGCCGCGATGTTCATTGGGGTCGCGATCCTGCTCTCCGATCGTGGTGTGCCGCTGGCCGTCATCATCCTGCTGGGCCTGACCGCACTGTTCGCGTTCATCACCGAGCGCACCCAATTCGGTAGGCATATATACGCGGTGGGCGGCAATGCCGAGGCGGCACGGCGCGCCGGGATCAGGGTCAGCCGGGTCCGGATCACCGTCTTCGCGATCGGCTCGACGATGGCGGCGGCCGGCGGGATCATGGCCGCGTCGCGGCTGATCGCCGTCAACCAGTCATCGGGTTCGGGTGACGTCCTGCTGAATGCGATCGCCGGCCCCGTGATCGCGGGCACCAGCCTGTTCGGAGGCCGCGGCACCGTCTGGTCGGCGCTGCTCGGGGCGCTCGTGATCGGGTCGATCTCGAACGGCATCAACCTGCTCGGGCTGGAGTCATCGGTGAGGTTCATGATCACCGGCGGCGTCCTGCTCGCCGCGGTGACGCTCGACGCCCTGAGCCGGCGGCGGCGGTCGCAGGTCTCGGTGACCTAGCCGGAGAGGTCCGCGCCGGCGGCGATCCCCGCCTGGGTGGCCTGCACCGCCTCGGCGGCGGCCAGCAGGTCGGCCAGCGACTCCGAGAGGCCGGAGGCGATCGTGTCGATGTCCTCCATGGCGTCGTAGTCGCCCAGTAGACCGAAGTCGATGCCGCCGTTGTAGCTCATGATCGCGATCGCCAGCGCGTGGTTCTCCGGCAGGAAGGCGACGGGGAAGACGTCTTGGAGCTCACGGCCGAGCACGTAGAGCGGCATCTGCGGTCCCGGGACGTTTGTGACGATCAGGTTGAAGAGCCGCGTCGAGAAGTTGAGTCGCGAGGCCTGGGCGAGCAACGTGGGCGGCGCGAAGTCGTTGAAGCGCGAGATCACCTCGGCGCCGAGCGCCTGCTTGGACTCCTTGAGGCCGTCCATCGAGCGCTTGACTACCTCGAGCCGCTTCACAGGATCCTCGATGTAGACCGGCAGCGGGCCACGCATCGCCGCGATCCGGTTGCCGAGCTGGCCCTGCTCGTCCTCGGTCCTGATCGACACGGGCACGAGCGCCCGCAGCTCGAGGCCGGCGAGCTTGACGCCGCGGCTCCGCAGCCAGCTGCGGAGCGCGCCGCTGACGACCGTCAGCACCACGTCGTTGACCGTCCCGCCGAGGATGTCCTTGATCTTCTTGAAGTCATCCAGCTCGGCGCGGGTCCAGGCGAATCTGCGGTGTGAGCCGATCTCCGCGTTCAGGGGCAGCTCCGGGGCCGGGTTGCTCAGGTTCCAGGCCACCTCGGCGAGCGCCTCGCCGGCTTCAAGGACCCTCTCCGCGGTCCGCTCCGGATGGCTGGCGGCTCGAAGTGCGCGGCGGGCGAGCTTGAAAGGCGTCTCGGCCGCGGCAACGACGCCGCGAGCGGCGAGCTCGGCGGAGGAGGGGGTCGGCCGGGGGACCCAGTCGCGATCGGGCTCGATCGCCTCCGGCACCGGCTTGACGTCGAAGAGGACGGTGGCGATGTCGACGCCCGAGATCCCGTCAACGAGGGCGTGGTGGGTCTTCGTGACCAGCCCGAAGCGATTGCGCTCGAGTCCCTGGACCAGCCACAGCTCCCAGAGCGGCTTGGACCGGTCGAGCGCCTGCGAGAAGAGCCGGCCAGCGATGTTCCGGAGCTGCTCCTCGGATCCGGGCGCCGGCAGCGCCGAATGGCGGACGTGGTAGGTGAGGTTGAAGCCCGGATCGTCGACCCAGAACGGGCGTCCGGTCTCGACCGGCGGGAAGGCGAGCTTCTGGCGGAACCGCGGGACCAGGTGCAGGCGGCTCTCGACGTGCGCCAGGAAGTCGTCGTAGGCCGGGGGCGGGCCCTCGAAGATCAGGATCGCTCCCACGTGCATGTGGGCACTCGAGGTCTCGTTCGTCAGGAACGACGCATCGATCGAGCTCAGCCTGTCCATGTGTCCCTGTGCCACCGCCGCAAGCGTAACCCCTGCGCCCGGAGGCTCGGCCGCTACCCTTCGCGCGGGCGTGGCGTCCACCTCTGAACAGTCCCCAGCATGAATCGGGTTGCTCCTTCGGAGCACCCTCGCATAACGCGGGTCGTGCTCGCCGCTCCGCGCGGCTACTGCGCGGGCGTCGATCGCGCCGTGGAGACGGTCGAGCACGCGCTCGATCTCTACGGCGAGCCCGTCTACGTGCGCAAGGAGATCGTGCACAACAAGCATGTCGTCCACGAGCTCGAGAAGCGGGGCGCGATCTTCGTCGAGGAGGAGACCGAGGTTCCGGAGGGGGAGATGGTGGTCTTCTCCGCCCACGGGGTCGCGCCGAGCGTCCATGCCAACGCCGCCAAGCGCAACCTGCGGACGATCGACGCGACCTGCCCGCTGGTCACGAAGGTCCACGTGGAGGCGCGCAAGTTCGCCGCCGAGGGCTACACGATCGTCCTGATCGGGCACGAGGGCCACGAGGAGGTCGAGGGGACGACCGGCGAGGCACCCGAGCGGACCGTCCTGGTGCAGACCGAGGCTGATGTCGACGACCTCGAGGTCGAGGACCCCGACCGGATCGCCTACATCACGCAGACCACCCTCTCCGTGGACGAGACGAGCTCGATCATCACCCGCCTCAAGGAGAAGTTCCCGAACGCCACGGGGCCGAAGACCGACGACATCTGTTACGCGACCACCAACCGCCAGCAGGCGGTCAAGGAGCTCGCGAAGCGCTGCGAACTGGTCCTGGTGATCGGGTCGACGAACTCCTCGAACTCCAATCGCCTCGTCGAGGTCGCCCGCGAGCACGGAGCCGACTCCTACCTGATCGACAACCACCTCCAGGTGGACGAGGCCTGGCTCGAGGGCGTGCAGACCGTCGGCATCACGTCGGGCGCCAGCGCCCCCGAGGAGCTGGTCGAGAAGCTGGTCGCCTTCTTCCAGGAGCGCGGCGCGACCGACGTCTCCGAGCTGCGGACCGTCAACGAGGACGTCCGCTTCATGCTTCCCGGCGAGATCCGCAAGGAGCTCGCCGGCTCAGGCGCTCAGAGCTAGCGCTTCTTCTTTTTCTTGCACTTCTTCTTCTTGGCCGACTCGGCCGAGCGCTTGTGCTTCTTCTTCTTGCACTTCTTCTTGTTGGCGGGCGGCGCCGGTGGCACCGGGTTGCTAGGCGGACCGGTCGGAGTCGGCTCGAATGTGACCGCAACGTTCAGTGCGAAGCCCTGTGGGCTGTCAGTGGGCCCCCTTTCGAGCGTCTGGCCGGGCTCCGGCGGGTCGGGCGCGGGAAGGCCCGCGAGCCTGTTGCCAAGCGGAATGGACCCGCCCTCGAAGTAGCAGAGGACATCGATGTCGGCTGTGTAGAGCCCGAAGGTCTCACCGCCCGAGACTGCGATCGGCGTCGCGAGCGTGTACGAGGACACGTTCGGTGCTGGATCGGCGATCGTCCGGGAGTCCACGGCCATGACAGTGAATGCATCGCCAACGGGCTTGAGAACCAGAAGCGACACATCCTCGCCCGAAGCGTCGTCCGGCTGGATCGTCTGCCACTGCATGACCGTTCCGGGTCCCGGGACGAAGTAGGGCGTGGCGGGGTCGCTCGTGGCCTGAGCCATGACTCCGTTTGGCATGCAGCTGCCCGGGTCCGAGTCGAACGGCGGGTTGGTGAGACCGAGCGTCGAGGCCTGGGCGGTTGACGCGAAGGCACCCAGACCGAGCGCCGATACCAAAACGATGCCAAGCAGCTTCTTCATGTGCGCCTCCCAGCGTCCTTGACCGCGCGGCATCTTATGGAACGGCGGCGACGAACTGGAGCGAATAGACGCGGACGCTCGACGAAGGTTCGATCTCGACCACGTGACGCTCGGTGCGCTCGTGGTTGGTGAGCTCGTGAAGGCCCGGATAGGCGACGTCGATCGCGTCCCGCGCCTCCCCGTCCACGCGAAGCGCGATCTGTCCCTCACCATCGGTTGCGGCGTAGGCCCCGCCCGCCTCGTACTCGAACTCGAGGGAGGCTCGGCCCTCACCGCTCGACCAGGGCTCCTCAGTCGAGCCTCCCGGGAAGATCTCCGCCGTCGGCGGGATCACCTTCGCGTCCGGCGCGTCGGACGGCCGCAGCGGCTCGACCAGCGGGGGCCACTCGTGTCCGTTCCCGGACCCCGCGAGCTCCTCGCGGATCGCCTCCTCGGTGCCCGCGTACTCCCCCTCGCCGAGGTGGTACCAGCGCAGAGCGCCGCCCCGGCCCCAGAGGAAGAGGGCGGGCCAGCCGTGCGGCTCGTACAGGCGCCAGACGGTGAACTCCCGGTCGACGATCACGGGCCAGTCGATCCCGAGCCGATCGGCCGCCGCAGCGACCACGTCGTGTTCCTGCGTGAAGGGGAACCGGGGTGAGTGAACGCCGACCACCGCCAGGCCGTCTCCCGCATAGCGCTCATGCCACGCCCTCAGGTAGGGGAGGGCCCTCACCGAGTTGAGCTGGGCGAAGTCGAAGAAGTGCACCAGCACCGGCCGGCTCGCGACCAGCCTGTCGATCGAGTCGATCGGCTGGCCGATCCACTCGGCCTCGGCGGGCAGTGGAGGAATCGCGATGTCGGGGCGCGGGGGACGCAGACGCCGGAGGGTATGCTCCCGCCGTCCCCGAAGAAGGAGCGAAATCAGTGAGCCGATCGGTCTGGGAGCGCATCGAGGAGAGTCGAGCCCGCCACAACGTGCTCGAGCACCCCTTCTATGTGCGGTGGTCGGCCGGCGAGCTCTCGCGAGAGGCGCTCGCGCGCTACGCCGGCCAGTACCGACACGCGACCGAGGCGCTCGCCCGGCTCTGCCGGGAGGCCGCGGAGGCGGCCCCGGAGAGGCATCGCGACGAGATCGCGACCCATGCCGCCGAGGAGGAGGCGCACGTCGGGCTCTGGGACGGCTTCGTCGAGGCGGCGGGCGGCGAGATCGGCGCCGAGCCCACCTCCGAGACCGCCGAGTGCGTCACGGAGTGGACCTCTCCCGACGGCTACCTCGGCCGTTTGGCGCGCATGTACGCGATCGAGAGCGGCCAGCCGGAGATCGCCCGGGTCAAGCGCGAGGGGCTGGCCCGGTTCTACGGGATCGAGGGCGGCACCGGGAGCGAGTACTTCCGCGTGCACGAGCAGGCCGACCACGCCCACGCCGAGGAGTCACGGCGTTTGATGGAGGAGGAGATGAGCGCCGAGGACGCCGACGCGGTGGTGGCGGCGGCCGAGTCGGCCTTCCGGGCGAACTGGCGGCTGCTCGACGGCGTCGGCTAGACCGCCGAGGCGATGCGCGGACGCTTCCCGAGGGTGGGCGACCGCGCGGTCGGGATCGCGCTCGGCATCGTGCTGGGCATCGCGGTCATCCTGCTCTTCCTCTTCCTGGGCTCGCGCGACACGATCGATGAGCCGTCGATCTCCGGTGGGACGACCCAGACCGCGACTCAGCCTGCGACCATCCCGGGGCAATCGAGACCGGAGCAACCCAAGTAGTGCTTCAGCCATGAAGTCAACGATGCGCGTCGCACACAACGTCCGACTCGCGGCGATCCTCGCCATTGGGGCGTTTGCGCTCCACCAGCTGCGCTACCTGATCGCCCCCGGAGCCTCCTCGGGCGAGCTCGCGGCGCACGGCTACATGACGGACCTGCTCGCCCCGGTCGCCGTCCTGGTGCTCGCGGGCGCCCTGGCCACCCTGATCCGCGGGACCGAGGGAGCGTCGCCTACCCGTACTCCAATCGGCCGGCGGATGACTGTCTTCGCCGTCGCGCTGTTCGCGATCTACGTCGGACAGGAGTCGCTGGAGGCGATCGTGACCTCGGATCACGCCGGCTCCCTCGTCACGGCCTTCACCGGTGGAGGGTGGCTCGCGCTTCCCCTGGCCCTCGGGATCGGCGCACTTTCAGCGCTGCTCGCACGCGCACTCGAGGGCGTCGAGCGCGCGATCGCGGTGGTGCACGCCGACCGGGTGCGCTCACGCCCACCGGCCGTGCGTGGGCGGGCCCTCCCAGCGCGTGCGATCAGCCTTCTCTCGGCCCCCCTCGCATTCGGCCTCGCCCGACGGCCGCCTCCGCCGGCGCCTGCCTAGGCAGGTGCCAATTCGCGCGCACTTCGCTCGCAGCATCTGACGGGTTGCTCCTGCGGAGCACCCTCGCATCTGCGAGCCGAGTGTGCGCAATCCCGAGGAGGTTCTTTCGATGCAATCGAGAGCTGCACGACTGGGCGTGCTCGCGACGGTGATCGTCGCCGCGGTGGTCGTCTTCGTTGTGCTGAAGGACGACAACAGCGACAACGGCAGCAGCGAGGACGTCACCGTCACCAACGCGGGTGGCGTCACCACGACCGCGGAGCCGGTCCAGAAGCTGAGCGTCGACGCAAGCGGCAACCCGGTCGGCGGCGTGAAGACGCTCACCTACAACAAGGGTGATCAGATCCGACTCGAGGTGACGCTGGCAAGGCCCGAGGAGGAGATCCACGTCCACGGGTACGAGAAGGAGGTTCCGGCCGACAAGAGCCCGGTTCGCCTCTCGTTTCCTGCGGACATCGACGGGGTCTTCGAGATCGAGGTCCACCACCTCGACGGAAGCGAGGCGGAGATCGCCGAGCTTCACGTCAATCCGTGACGTTCCTGCTCGCCCACGCGCTCGTCGGCCGCAAGGACCTGCCGGTTCCCGCCTGGCTCTTCGCCTGGGGGGCGTCGCTCGTCCTGATCATCTCCTTCGCCCTGCTCTCCGTCGCCTGGACGCAGGCGCGGCTGCAGAGGGAGGAGTGGAGGCCGGTCCCGCGCTGGCTCTCGCGGACCGTGCTCAATCCCGTGATGGAGGTGGTCTGCGGCGCGATCGGAGTCGGGCTGTTCGTCCTGGTGCTCTACGCGGGCTTCCGCGGGATCTCGGACCCGACCCAGAACTTCTCGATCACCTTCGTCTTCTACACGTTCTGGCTGGGACTGGTCCTGGTCAGCGTCCTGCTGGGTGACGTCTTCAGGGCGTTCAACCCGTGGCGCGCGCTCGGCCGTCTCGTGTCCGGGGGCTTCCGGTTGGTGGCCGGCCAGTCGGCGCCCGTGCCGTTCTCGTACCCGGATCGCCTCGGCCGCTGGCCGGCGGTGCTCGGCGTGCTGCTCTTCGTCTGGCTCGAACTGATCGCCGGGGGCGGCGCCTCGCCCTCGCCGCACAACGTCGCCGTCGCAACCATCGTCTACAGCGCCGTCACCTTCGTCTGCATGTCGCTCTTCGGCGTGGAGGAGTGGGTCGGCAAGGGGGAGGCCTTCAGCGCGTACTTCGGCATGTTCTCCCGGCTCTCGGTGTTCGAGGCGAGGACGAGCGAGCTGGGGGTCAGGAGGTTCCTGACGGGCGCTCCGCAGTGGGCCGCGGTGCCGGGAGCCGCCGCTCTGGTGCTCGCCTCCATCGCGGTGACCAGTTTCGACGGCGCGCAGGAGGGCGCACTCTCCGGCGCGATCCGCTCGACGTTCGAGCGCTGCAGCGACATCGGCTTCAGCCTGCCCGACTCCTTCCGGATCGCGAACACGATCTGGCTGCTGATCGTCTTCGCCGGGGTCTCGCTGCTCTACTGGCTCGGAGTCCAGGGCATGCACACGGTTCGCGGCTCGCCGCCGGTCAAGCAGCTGGGTCGCTCGTTCGCCCACACCCTGATCCCGATTGCGCTCGCCTACCTGGTGGCGCACTACTTCAGCGCCTTCCTGTACCAGGAGCAGGCGCAATTCACCTACATCCTCTCCGACCCCCTCGGGCACGGCTCCGACCTGTTCGGCACGGCCGGCGGAGGGATCAATTACGGCCTCGTCAGCTCGAACACCGTCTGGTACGTGCAGGTCGCCGCCCTCGTGATCGGCCACGTCGTGGCGCTCACGCTCGCCCACGACCGGGCGCTCGGGGTGTACGAGAACGTCAGGCACGCCTCCCGCTCGCAGTACTTCATGCTGGCGGTGATGGTGGGGTTCACCTGCTTCGGGCTCTTCCTGCTGTCCCAGGCGAACGCCTGAGATCAACCCGCCAGGCGCCTGATGGCGACCCCGAGGCGCTGCGCCTCGAGACGGCTGCTGTCCTCGTCGAGAACGACCACTATGTTCTCAGCCCGGAAGCAGATCAGGCCGCTGGAGGCCCGGCAGGCCTGGAGTTGGTCCTCCGCATCCCCGGTGTCGCCGAAGACGTAGAGGGATCCACTGGCGCCCCGGCCGGACTCCGAGCCCGGCGGAGGCTTGGGCTCTCCCGGGAGGGGAGGCATCTCGACCGCGTAGAGCTCGTCGGCGGACCCGTCGCTGGCGAGTCGCTGCCCCATCTCGATCGAGACTCCCTCCGCGTTGATCCGGTCGATGAACTCCGACGCAGTGAGGGTTGGCGCGCCGCCACAGCCGGCGACGAGCGCGGCGACGACGGTGAGCGCTGTGAGCCCTTTCGCGCCTCCCATGGACGATCAGGCTGACACACTGATTCCGAGATGACCCCGCCTCCGATCCGCCCACGCCTAGCCCCCATCAACCCTCTAGGCGGTCTTCCGCCCGCAGCTCGCGCACTCGCCGCGCAGGGTCACCTCATGGCTCGAGACGTTGAAGTCGGGGCGCTCCCCGAGCGCCCGGATCGCCTGCTCCAAACGGTCGTCCTCGAAGGCGACCACCCTGCCGCACTGCTCGCAGACGATGTGGTGATGGTGATGCCCGCTCGGATCGACGCGCTCGAAGCCGGCGGCGTCGCCCTTGACGTCGACCCGCTGGACCATGCCGAGGCCCTCGAGCTGCTCGAGCGCGCGGTAGACGGTGGCTCGCCCTACCCCGGCTAGCCGCTTGTCGATTTCGAGCGCCGTCAGCGCGCAGCCCTCCTGGTCGAGGAGCTCGACGACCTGGCGCCGGCCGCCGCCGCTGCGAAATCCGGCTTCGGAGAGAGCGGCGAGCGCGCGCTCGGCCCAGCCACCTGTGTCCGTCATCGGACGGCCTCCGGTCGCGGCTCGCCGGGGAGCGCGAGCCGATCGATCAGAGAGTGAGCTCCCGCGGCGGCGAGCGCGGTGAGGTAGGCGCCGACGATGCAGGCGGCGATCGAGGCGCCCGCCGCGATCCCGCCGTAGTAGGAGAGATAGAGCCCGACCACCCCGGTGCCGATGCCGATCAGGGAGGCCGCGACCATCATCGATGGGACGCGGTGGCTGAAGACCCGCGCCGTCGCGGCCGGCCCAACCAGCGCCGCGACCGCGAGCAGGGTGCCGAGTCCCTGGGCGGCCACCAGCACCGCCGCCGCCAGCAGCACGAGCACGGCGGCGTCGGCGAGGGCGGGGGAGGCTCCGAGCGAGCCCGCCGTGGTCCGATCGAAGGCGACGGCGAGCAGCCGCCAATGGAGCGCCACCAGGCCGATCAGCACCACCGCGGCAAGGATCGCGGAGAGCACGAGGTCGGAGCCGGAGGGCGCGAGGATGTCGCCGAAGAGCAGGCTCTGGATCCCGGGAGGTGAGTCGGGGGAGAGGGCGAGCAGAGCACCGAGCCCGAAGAAGGCCGTGACCACGACCGCCACCGCAGTGTCCCGGCCGATCCCCGGTACGCGCCCGATCAGCGCGATGGCGAGCGCTGCGACCGCGATGCCCGGGATGCCGCCGGCCAGTAGCGGGATTCCGGCGAGGGCGGCGACCACCAGACCCGGGAAGAGCGCATGGGAGAGCGATTCGGCCGCGTAGGAGACGCCGTAGAAGACGACCCAGCAGCCGAGCGCTCCGCCCGCCAGCGAGATCAGGCCGACTTCGAGCAGGGCGCGACGGATGAACTCCTGGCCGAGCGGGTCTGTGACGAAGTCGATCATCAGTGGTGGTGGGCCGGAAGCACCCCGACGTGGTCGCTGCCGGGGATCTCGACGATCGCCCCCGCGTAGGTCGCCTCGAGCACCTCGCGGTCCAGCACCTCGTCCGGCGCGCCGAAGGCGATCTGACGGTGGTTGAGGCAGAGCACGGCGTCCCAGCGCCTCGCCTGGGTCAGGTCGTGGGTCGCGATCACGATGCCCCGGCCCTCGCGGGCCAGCTCTGCGATCAGGGACTCGAGGCTCTGCGCCGCGGGAACGTCCAGTCCGGAGAAGGGCTCGTCCAGGAGGAGCAACTCGGCATCCTGCACCAGCCCCCGCGCGATCAGGACCCGCTGCCGCTGGCCGCCGGAGAGATCGCCGAAGGTGTCGCCGGCCCTGCCGCTGACGCCGACCCGTTCGAGGGCGTCCTGCGCGGCCTCGCGGTCGGAGTGTCCGGGCCGCTTCCACCACGGAAGGCGGGGGAGAGAGCCCATCAGCGCGACGTCGAGCGCCGAGACCGGGAAGTCGAGCCTCGACCGTTCCGTCTGAGGCACCGTGGCCGCCCGGCCGCGGATCTCGACCGTGCCGCGCATCGGCCGCAGCTCGCCCAGGAGGACTCGCAGCAGCGTGGTCTTGCCACCCCCATTGGGCCCGAGGAGAGCGACGCGCTGGCCGGGCTCGACGTCGAAGGTGATCTCCTCGATCGCGGGCAGCCGGCCGTATCCCGCCGCGAGCTCCCGGGTGCTCGCGAGCACGCCCGCGCTCACGGCTTCGGCTCCACCTGGATCGCCATCCCCACCCCGCACGTCCGCTGCCCGTCGGTGAATCCCTGGACCATCGAATTCGCGTTGGCGGCTTCCATCCCCAGATAGGTCGAGCCCCTCGAGTCCTCGGGGCCGAGCGTGTCGCCGTACAGGGTGTAACCGGCGCTGGCGCCGGTCTGGGACGCGATCGCCTGCGCCAGCTTCGGGCTCAGGGAGCTCTCCGGGAAGACGGCCTTGACCCCTTCCGCCCGGACCAGGTCCGCGAGGTCGCTGAGGTCCTTGGCGTTGGGCTGGGCCTGGGTGGTCTGCGAGGGAATCACGGCCCCGACCACCTGGATCCCGTAGCGCTCGGCGAAGTAGCCGAAGGCGTCGTGGTCGGTGACCAGCTTGCGATCGGCGGCTGGAACGGAGTCGAAGCACCGCGCGATGCCGGTGTCGAGCGCCTTCAGCCTCGCTTCGTAGGCCGCGGCGTTGGCCCTGAACACCGCCGCGTCCGCCGGGTCGACCGCGGAGAGCTGCGTCGCGATCTCCCGCACCGCCGCTTCGGCGTTCCGGGGGTCGTGCCACCAGTGCGGGTCGTACTGCGAAGCCTCCGGCCCGCTCGACTCGCCCGGCAGCTTCACCGGGACGTCGGCGCCGAGGTCGACGACCTTCGCGTCGCTGCCCGAATCCGAGACCACCTTGTCCATCCAGGCGTCGAGCTCGTCGCCGTTGGTGAAGACGATCTTGGCGTCCGCGGTCGCGACGACGTCGTCCGGCCGCGGCTCGTAGTCGTGCGGGTCGGTGTTGGGGGCGAGGATCTGGGTGACGTCCACCTTCTCGCCGCCGACCTGGCCGACGAAGTCGCCGATCTGGGTGGTCGTCGCGACGACGGCCACCTTGCCCGGATCCGAGCTCGACCCGCCGCACCCGGCGACCAGCAGGACCGCTCCGACCGCACCGGCCAAGGCGAGGCCACGGGTGCGTGCACCGAGCACGCGCACGATCCCGGCCAGCGCGAACACCGCCCCGCTCAGCGTTGCGATCGTCGCGCCCGGCGGGGCGTTCGTCTTCACGGAAAGCCACAGCCCGGCGGTGCCCTCCGCAGCAGCGAGCAGCACGCTCCAGATCTGCCAGGAGGTCATCCGGTTCGCGAACAGGCGCACCGTGGCAGCCGGCGCGACGAACAGAGCCGCGACCAGGAGCGCTCCGATGATCGTCAGCGCCGCGGTGGTCGCCAGCGCGATCAGGCAGAGCAGCAGCAACTCGAGCCAGCCGCCCCGGCCGGAAGAGGCCGGGTCATCCAGCTCGTCGAATCCGCCGGCGAGCCAGCGGCGGCCGAGAATCAGGCTGGCGACCAGCACGACGGCGGTCGCGAAGATCGCCAGCCTGATGTCGGCACCGTCGGTGAGCAGCAGGCTGCCGAAGAGCAGCTGCTCGACGTTCGAGCCCGAGTGGAAGACGTCGCTCGCCAGGATCACCCCGGCCGCCAGGCACCCGACGAGGACGAGCGCGGTCAGGCTGTCGTAGGCCGCGCCGCGGCGCCGGGACAGCGCCCAGACCGCGATCGTGAACAGCACGGCGACCCCGAAGGCTCCCAGCGGGGCGGCGAACCCCAGGCCATCGGCCAGCACGAGGCCGGGAAAGGCCGCCGTTCCCACCGCATGGGAGAAGAACGCGAGGCCGCGCAGGACGATCCAGGTGCCGAGGACCCCGGCGCCGAGCGCCAGGATCAGCACCTCGATCAGGCCGCGTTGTACGAAGGGCAGCTGGAATGGGTCGAGCAATCTGTCCTTTCCGAGCTGCCCCTGGGGTTACTCCACGGGTGCGTCCAGCGCGTCCCAGTCCTCCTTGCTGGCGAACTTCGTCAGCTTGGTTCCCTCGTTGACCGCCTTGAAGGCGTACCGGACCTGGGTCTGGCCGTCCTTGCCCTGGCGCTCGTACGTGGTCTTGGTGACCTCGGATTCCGGGATCTGAACCTTCTCGCGCTTCTTGACGTCATAGAACTCGATCGGCATTACGGGACTCCTCTCGGGTGATGATAATGAGATTCGATCTTATTTGCAGCCCGCCGCAGCTTGACTGCACAGAGGAGCATTCCCGCCCCTCCGGACGTTGCACGCATACATCGTGGCGTTCGGTACTAAGTCGCGAGCGTGACGCCTAGGACAACGCGCGATCCATCTCGTCCGCGAGCCGCCTGTTCTCGTAGGTGCCCGGCCGGCGGAGAGCCTCGAGGACCTGCCGTTGGCTCCGCTCGTCCTTGTCCTGACTCATCTTCAGCTTGCAGACGAATCTCGTGATCGGGATGCGCAGGCCGACGGTTCCACGCGAGAGCCGCGCCCCGACCTCCGGATCGAGGTAGGCGGGGTTCTCCACGTGCTGCTCGAAATGCGCGACCAGGCGGGTGAGCACCCTCAGGTTCTCGTCCGCATCGAGGATCTCGGGCGCGCCGTAGCAGTGCGCGACGCTGAAGTTCCAGGTCGGGACCCGTGTCATCTCCTCGCTGTACCAGCTCGGCGAGATGTAGCCGTGAGGCCCTGCCACGATCAGCAGCACCTCCGAGTCTCCGAGGCCGTGAACCTTCTCGTCGGGCCTGCCGACGTGCGTGACGACGGTCAGCTCATCGGGAGCGGCTTGATCGTCGAGCAGAACCGGATAGTGAGACGCGACGAGCTCGTCACCGTTGCGGCTCACGATCGTCGCCCAGGGGTTCTCGGCGATCAGGTTCCGCACGATAGCGGGGTCGGTCACCTCGTGCTTGGGATTGGGGCGCATCGCCGCCGAGCCTAGCGGGGCGGTGCTACGCGGGCTGGACCTGGCGCTCGCCCAGGATCTCGCCCAGGCGGCGCTCCAGGGCGACCGAAACGGCCGCCTTGACCGGGCCCTCGTCCAGGCGCTCGACCAGGGCTTCGAGAAAGCCCTCGATGATCAGGCGCTTGGCCTGCTCCACGCCGAGACCGTGCGAGCGGAGATAGTGCAGCTGCTCGGCGTCGATCTGCGCGACCGCGGCAGCGTGGGTGCAGCGCACGTCGTTGGCCTCGATCTCGAGGCCGGGGATCGCGTCGGCATGGGCGGACTTGGAGAGCAGCAGGTTGCGGCTCTCCTGGAAGGCGTCGGTCTGCTGGGCGCCGGGGTCGACCCGGATCATCCCGCGCCAGACCGCGGTGGCCGACTCCTCGAGGACGCCGCGGAAGGCGAGGTCCGAGGTGGTGTGGGGAGCGGCGTGCTCCTGGGTCGTGTCGAAGTCGAGGTGCTGGCTGCCGTTGCCCGCGTAGGCGCCCGTCACGCGAGCGCTCGAGCCCTGGCCCGCGAGCTTGGTCTCCATGCGCACCTTGCCGCGCGATGAGCCGAAGCCGAGGGCGACCCAGTCGAGGTTGGCGTCACGCTCCACCTCGGCACGCTGTGTGGCGAAGATCCAGCTGCGCTCGCCGAGCCCCTGGGCGGTGACGTAGCGCAGGTTGGCGCCGGGCCCCACCCAGACCTCGCTCACCGTGTTGAACAGCCCAGCGCGCCCACGGTCCGTGGCGAGCCACTGCTCCCAGACCTCCGCCTCGGCGCCCTCCTCGATCACGATCAGGGTGCGGAAGCCGAGCGCGGCGTGGTCGCTGTCGTGGACGGCGGCGATCTGCGCGGGAGCCTCGAGGCGCTGGCCGGCGGGCACGTAAATGAATGCTCCGCCGCGCCAGGCGGCGTCGTTGCGGGCGACGAAGGGATCGTCCGAGGCGACCAATGAGCCGAGCCGCTCCTTGATCAGGTCCGGGTAGAGCTCGGCGGCGGCGGCGAGGGAGGTGACGACGGGCTCGCTCGGCCTCGGGCCGGAGGTGGCGGGTGCCGATCCGTCGAGCATCGTCGCGTCGATCTGCACGACGCGCGGCGCCTCCTCGGGCGGGTTGAGCACCGCGTCAGCCTGCTCGCGGACCGCGGGGTCCGCCTCGGTGGGGACCTCGAAGTCGGCCTCGATCAGCTCGGTGAGGTCGGTGAACTCCCAGCCCTTGGTCTTTTGGCTCGGGAGGCCGAGCTCGGTCGCAAGAGCGGCGCCGTCGCGGCGCCGCTCGGTCAACCAATCCGGCTCCGCGGCCGCCTGGGCGGCGGCGGACTCAGCCAATCGAGCCCTCCATCTGCAGCTCGATCAGGCGGTTCATCTCGACCGCGTACTCCATCGGGAGCTCCTTGGTGATCGGTTCGATGAAGCCGTTGACGATCATCTTGGAGGCCTCCTCCTCGTCCAGCCCGTGGGACTGGAGGTAGAAGATCTGCTCCTCGCCGATCTTCGAGACGGTCGCCTCGTGGCCGACGTCGACGTCGTCCTCACCGATCCGGATCGTCGGATAGGTGTCGGAGCGGGAGTGCTCGTCGAGCAGCAGCGCGTCGCAGACCACCTTGGACCTGGACTCGACCGCGCCCTTGGCCACCTCCAGCAGGCCGCGGTAGCTGGTGCGGCCGGCGTCCTTGGAGATCGACTTGGAGAAGATCGACGAGGTCGTCTTCGGTGCGGCGTGGATGATCTTGCCGCCGGCGTCCTGGTGCTGGCCCTGGCCCGCGAAGGCGATCGAGAGGATCTCGCCGTGAGCCCGCTCGCCGAGCAGATAGATCGACGGGTACTTCATGGTCAGCTTCGAGCCCAGGTTGCAGTCGACCCACTCCATCGTCGCGTCCTCGTGGGCGACCGCCCGCTTGGTGACGAGGTTGTAGACGTTCTGCGACCAGTTCTGGACGGTCGTGTACCGGACCCTCGCGCCGGGCTTGGCGATGATCTCGACGACCGCCGAGTGCAGCGAGTCGGTCGAGTAGACGGGCGCCGTGCAGCCCTCGATGTAGTGGACGTCCGAGCCCTCCTCGGCGATGATCAGCGTCCGCTCGAACTGGCCCATGTTCTCGGTGTTGATCCGGAAGTAGGCCTGCAGCGGCATCGCGACCGAGACGCCGGCTGGCACGTAGACGAAGGAGCCTCCCGACCAGACCGCCGAGTTGAGGGCGGCGAGCTTGTTGTCGTTGGGCGGGATGATCGTCGCCCAGTACTCGCGCACCAGGTCCTCGTGCTCGCGGAGGGCGGTGTCCATGTCGGTGAAGATCACGCCCTGCTCCTCGAGCTTCTCGTTCACCTGGTGGTAGACGACCTC
>JBKPND010000128.1:0-35390 GCA_046732465.1 Actinomycetota bacterium | reverse complement strand
CTGTTTGCCCTCCGCGTAGACACACGCCGACGAGGAGAAGAAGAACCGCTCCACATCCGCATCACGCGAGGCCTGCAGCAAGTGGGTGTTGATGAGCACCGAGAGCATGCAGCTCGCCTTGTTGCTCTCGATGTAGCCCATGCCCCCCATATCGGCGGCGAGGTTGAAGACCTGATCGACGTCGTCGACCGCCGCTTGCGCCATGGGCAGAAGGCGCAGGTCGAGCTCCAGGATCTCAGCGGCCGGATGGAGCTGATACCAATGCTCCCGCGGCTTCACGTCGACCGCACGCACCGATATCCCGTCCTGGAGCAGGACTCCGACGAGGTGGCCTCCGATGAAGCCTCCGGCTCCTGTTACGAGCACACGCCTGGGCATCGCACTCAATTCAAGCTGCGGCTGCCCCTTCGTTCAGGGACGAGTAGTAGCCGTAGTAGTCGCCCTCGCTCCCGCTCTGCAAGCCGGTGATCTCGCTCAGGAACTCCTGAAAGTAGCGTGAGGCAATCATCTCGGTGGGTTGGAATACGTTGGTGCCGGCCGGGATCACAGGCAGCGGCTTCGGCAAGGGACATTAACGGCCACCGTGCGAAGAACCTCATCGAGTTGTGCGTTGCCAGCCGGATAGTCGGCCAGGCCGGGACTCGGATCGAGGTCGAATCGTTCACTCAACACAGGTCTGCGGAAATCACACTCGACAACGATCGTCTGCCGCCCTGCGACAGCGTTGGCGTATGCGAGCGAGGCCGCAACGGTCGACTTTCCCTCGTCGGGCAGCGGACTCGTGACCGTGACCGTCTTCAGGCTGTGGTTCCTCGCCAGGAAATCGACGTTGGTACGAAGGATCCGAAATGCCTCGAGGTCTCTCTCAGAGGCCTCGGTGATTCCGTTGGTCGACATGCCGCCCATGCCCAGCGTCTCGCCCGCCTTGTCGCGCTTCTTCGCCGTGCTCGTTCGGTCCTCCTATCGGGTCGTGGATCCAATCTCGATGACGGGCAAGGGGAGCCCCTCTGGTTTATCTGCGGAAGGGTGGCTGTCGATGTAGGTGAACCACATGCGGTCGCGTGATCAATGTCGCAGCTGCCCGACTGCCTCCCAGGGAGCGGTCCCGTCGATGACGGCGCCCGCGTACTCGCCGTAGGCACCCGCTCCGATCGCCTCCCTCGCGCCCGCGACGAGCCGCTCCATGTAGGTCAGGTTGTGGAGCGTCAGCAGCCGGGTGCCCGTCAAGTCCTTGTTGCGGGCGAGGTAGCGAAGGTAGGCGCGCGAGTGGCGCGAACACGCCACGCAGGGACAGCCCTCGACCACCGGCTCGTCATCGTCGGCGTACACGGACTTGGTCAGGTCGATGCGGAAGCGGCCATCCGGGTCCGGCGCGAGCGCCGTGCCGTGCCGCGCGAGCCGCGTCGGGATCGCGCAGTCGAACAGGTCGATGCCCATGCCGATGCCGACGAGCAGGTCGTCGATCTCGCCGATGCCGAGCAGGTGGCGCGGCGCCTCCTCCGGGAGGAACGGCACGGTGAAGCCGAGGACGCCGTGCATCTCGGACTTCTCGCGCCCCAGGGTGCCGCCGATCGCGATCCCGTCGACCGCGGACGCCGCGTTCCGCTCCGCCGACTCGCGGCGCAGGTCCTCGTGGACTCCTCCCTGGACGATGCCGAACACCGCCTGCTCCGCCGGGCCCTCGGGCTCGTGCCAGGCCAGGCAGCGGTCGAGCCAGCGGTGTGTTCGCTCGGTGGAGCGGGCCGTGTACTCGCGATCGGCGTGCGCCGGCGTGCACTCGTCGAAGGTCAGGGCGATGTCCGACCCCAGCGCCGCCTGAATGCGCATCGAGTCCTCGGGCCCGAGGAAGCGGTTCGAGCCGTCCAGCAGCGACCGGAAGGCGACCCCGTCCTCGGAGATCTCGACCTTGGCGCCGCCGTCGACGCTGCCCCGCCGGCCCTTGATCTCATCCGCGACGCCGCCGTGGGCCAGGGAGAAGACCTGGAAGCCGCCCGAGTCGGTGATGATCGCCCGCTCCCAGCCCATGAAGCGGTGCAGGCCCCCGCGCGCCGCGATCGCGTCCTCGCCCGGCGACAGGTGCAGGTGGAAAGTGTTGCCGAGGACCATCCCGTAGCCGAGCTCCGCCACCTCGTCGGAGGAAAGCCCGCGGACGCTGCCCTTGGTGGCCAGCGGGATGAACGCCGGCGTGGGCACGTCCCCGTGCGAAACATGGATCAGGCCCGCGCGGGCGTCGCCGTCGCGGGCCTGAATCCGGAACTCGAGCCTGGCCGGGTCAACTCTCACCGGCCAAGCCTAGGGTTGATGCGAGGGTGCGCCGCCAGGCGCAACCCGTTTATGCCTTCTCCTCGCCGGTGCCCTCGACCGTCCCCTTGCCGATCTGCACCCGGGTCGGCTTCGCCTCCGCGGGCTTCGGGATCCGGACCTCGAGAACGCCGTTCTCGAACTTCGCCTCGACCCTCTCGGCGTCGACACCCTGCGGGAGGGTCAGGGAGCGCGAGAAGCTGCCGAAGGCCCGCTCGACGCGGTGGTAGCCCTCGCCCCGCTGCTCGGACTCCGACTTGCGCTCACCCGAGACGGTGAGGACGTTGTCCTTGATCTCGATGTCGACGTCGTCCTCGGTCATGCCGGGCAGATCGCCCCGCAGGACGAGATGGTCATCGGTCTCGACCAGGTCCATGGCGGGGATCCAGCGGCTCGAAGTGCCGTTGGGCGCCCGTCCCTCGAAGAAGCGGTCGAAGAGACGGTTCATGTCGCCCTGCAGCGAGTCGAGCTCGCGAATCGGGTCCCATCGAACCAGTGCCATGTTGCTCACCTCCTCTGGCTCGTTGCGTGCCACTTTTTGGCTTGCAGAGCCAAGTCTCTGATTGCTGGCTGAGTATAAAACCTGAGTCGGGACCTATCAAGCTTCGAGGTTTTCCCGGCAAGGCCCCGGGTACGCCGAATGTTGAAGGCACAACCAACGGAAGGAACGCAATGAGCACCGATACAGAGGATCGCGTCTGGCTGATCACCGGTGCTTCGTCGGGCCTGGGACGGGCGCTGGCGGAGGCGGCGCTCGGCCGAGGTGAGCGAGTCGCCGCGACGGCGCGAGACGTGGAATCGGTCCGGGAGCTCGAGAGTGACCATCCGGACCGCGCGCTCGCCGTGCAGCTCGACGTGACCGACCCCACTGCCGCCGAGAGCGCGGTCGCGAAGACCGTCGAGCGGTTCGATCGCCTCGACGCGCTCGCCAGCAACGCGGGCTTCGGCTTGTTCGGAGCCCTCGAGGAGCTCAGCGATGACGAGCTCCGGCGCGAATTCGACACAAACGTCTTCGGCGCCGTCAACGTGATCCGCGCGGCGCTGCCCGAGATGCGCGCCCGGCGCTCGGGGCACATCGTGCAGATCTCCTCGCTCGAGGGCGTGGCGCCGGCGCTCGCCGGCGAGACCGCCTACGCCGGGACGAAGTTCGCGATCGAGGGCATCTGCGAGGCACTCGCCAAGGAGGTCGGCCACATCGGGATCCGGGTGACGATCGTCGAGCCGGGGCCGATCCGCACCGACTTCGCCGATGGAGCGACGGTCGAGCCGCCCGCTGCGCCCGAGTACGAAGAGAGCGTGGGCGGCGCGCTCGAGACGTTCGAGGACCTGGCCGGCAACCAACCGAACGATCCCGCTCGCGTTGCCGAGGCGGTCATGGAGGTCGTCGACTCCCCGGAGCCGCCGCTGCGCCTCGCCCTCGGGGTCGAGGCGATCGAGGCAATTCGAGGGAAGCTCGACGGCCAGAGGGCCGAGCTCGATGCCTGGGAGGAGCTGGGCGCCTCGACGGCGATCCCCGCGTAGATCGGCTCAGGCCTCGCGCAGCGAATTGCCGGTCATCGCCTCGGGCTGCGGAATGTCGAGCAGGTCGAGGGCCGTCGGCGCCACGTCGGCGAGGATCCCGCCGTCGCGCAGGGCGATTCCCTCGACCGTGGCGATCAACGGCACCGGATTGGTCGAGTGGGCCGTGTTCGGGGATCCGTCGGGCTCGAGCATCTGCTCGCAGTTGCCGTGATCGGCGGTGATCAGCAGCGCGCCGCCTTTCTCGTGGACCGCGGCGACGACCTCGGCGAGTCGAGCGTCGACCTCCTCGACCGCGGCGACGGCCGCCCGGATCACGCCGGTGTGGCCGACCATGTCGGGGTTGGCGAAGTTGATGATCCCGAACCGGTAGGCGTCGTCTGACCAGTGCTCGCTGAAGGCCTGCGAGGCGGCGGCGGCGCTCATCTGCGGCTTGTGGTCGTAGGTGGGGACGTCACGCGGTGAGTCGACCAGGTAGCGCTCCTCGCCGCTCCACTCCCTTTCGCGGCCGCCGTTGAAGAAGTAGGTGACGTGGGCGTACTTCTCGGTCTCGGCGACGTGCAGCTGGCGCTCGCCCTCCTCGGCGATCACCTGGGCGATCGTGGTCTCCGGCTCCCGCGGCGGGAAGGCGACGGGATAGGGCCAACCGTGCTGGTACTCGGTCATCGTCGTTATTGCGAACGGGCTGGTCCCGCCGCGGTCGAACTCGTCGAAGTCGGACTCCCCGAGGGCTCGGGTCAGCTGCCGCGCGCGGTCCGGGCGGAAGTTGATGAAGATGAAGGGCTCATCGGGCTCGACGCCGTCGTAGTCGCCGATCACCGTGGGCTCGATGAACTCGTCGGTGACGTCGTCCTCGTATGACTCGCGGATCGCCCCCACGGCGCTCTCGGCCCGCTGCGCCCTCGCGTGAACGATCGCGTCATAGGACCGCTTGGTGCGATCCCAGCGGCGGTCGCGATCCATGCCCCAGTAGCGGCCGGCGACCGTCGCGATCGAGCCCACGTGACGGAGCCAGCGCTCCGCCTCCTCGACGTAGCCGGCTCCGCCCTTCGGCGGGGTATCCCGCCCATCGGTGAGAGCGTGGAGGACGAGCTCGGAAACTCCCTCCTCAGCGGCCAGTTCGATCACCGCCTCGATGTGCTCCCAGCCCGAGTGGACGCCGCCGTCCGAGATCAGGCCCACCGCATGGAGGCGGCCTCGGCGGGACTCTCGCGCCGTTCCGCACGCCGCCCGGAGCGCCGGATTCTCGAAGAAGCTGCCGTCGGCGATCGCGTCGTCTATGCGGGCAAGGTCCTGCTTGACGATTGCGCCGGCGCCCAGGTTAAGGTGCCCGACCTCGGAGTTGCCCATCTGGCCCTCCGGCAGGCCGACGTCGCGGCCCGACGTCGAGAGGGTCGTGTGCGGGTAGGCGGACCAGAGCTCGTCGAAGACGGGAGTCTTTGCCTGCGAGACGGCGTTGCCGGGACCGTCGGGCGCCAGCCCCCAGCCGTCGAGGATGACGAGGGCCAGCGAGGGAACCGGGATGGTGCTGGGCCCGGCGGGCAGCGGACTCATCAGGCGGCTTTGACGATCGCCGCGAAATCTCCCGGGTCGAGGCTCGCGCCGCCCACCAGGGCCCCGTCGACGTCGGGCTGGCCGATCAGCTCCGCGGCGTTGTCCGGCTTGACGGAGCCCCCGTACAGGATCCGGATCGCGGCGGCACCCTCGGCGGAGCGGGCCTCGATCAGTCCCCGGATCAGGGCGATCGCCTCCTGCGCCTGGTCGGGCGTGGCGGTGCGGCCGGTCCCGATCGCCCAGATCGGCTCGTAGGCGATGACGACCTCGCTCAGACGGGCGTCGGGCACGTCGGCCAGGTCCGCCTCGACCTGGCGCGTGAGGACACCCTCGGTCTCGTCCGCGTCGCGTTGGTCCTCGTTCTCCCCGACGCAGAGGATCGGCTCGAGGCCGGCTCCCAGCGCGGCGGGCACCTTACGGGCCAGCGCCTCATCGGTCTCGGCGAAGTACTGGCGTCGCTCGGAGTGGCCGAGGATCACGCCGTGTACCCCCAGGTCCTGCAGCATCGGAGCGGAGATCTCGCCGGTGTAGGCACCCTCGTCGGCTTCGTGCATGTTCTGCGCGGCGACGCGGACGCGGCTCTGGAAGCAGTGCTCGACCGCCGCCTTCAACGAGGTGAAGGGCGGGCAGACGACCACCTCGGGACCGCCGGACTCGGGGACCAGTGGCAGGAACTCGCCGAGGAAGCGTTCGGTCTCCTCGGTGGTCTTGTTCATCTTCCAGTTCGCGGCGAGGTAGGTCGCCCGCTCAGGCATCGATCAGCGCCTCCACCCCGGGCAGTTCCCGCCCCTCCATCAGCTCCAGCGAGGCGCCGCCACCCGTCGAGAGCCAGTCGACCGCGTCGGCGAGCTCGAACTTCTGCAGGGCGGCCACGGAATCGCCACCGCCGAGCACGGTGTGGCCCGGCGCGGCCGCGACCGCCTCGGCGACGGCTCGCGTTCCTCCGGCGAACGGCTCGAGCTCGAAGGCGCCCATCGGTCCGTTCCAGAAGACGGTCCCGGCGCGGGCGATCCGCTTGCCGAAGTTGGCGATCGTGTTGCTGCCGATGTCGAGGCCCATCCAGCCCTCGGGCACGTCGACGCCGTTGAGCAGGCGGGTCTCCGTGTCCGCGTCGAACTCCCTGCCGAGGCAGAGGTCCTCGGGCAACTCGAGCATCGTGTCGCTCCCCTCGGCCTCCTGCAGCACCTTCCTGGCGGACTCCACGCCCTTCTCCTCCACCAGGGAGTTGCCGGTGTCCCGACCCTCGGCCTTGAAGAAGCTGAAACACATCGCGCCGCCGATCAGGATCTCCTCCGCGAAGCTCAGGAAGCGATCGATCACCCCCAGCTTGTCCGTCACCTTGGCGCCGCCGAGCACGATCACCAGGGGACGCTCGGGGTCGTCCCGGACCGCGGTCAGCTCGGTCACCTCGCGCTCGAGCAGAAGCCCGGCGTACCCGGGCAGATGCCGGGCGACACCCTCCGTGCTCGCGTGGGCGCGGTGCGCCGAGCCGAACGCATCGTTGACGTAGAGATCGGCTAGCCCGGCGAGCGCTTCCGCCAGGGCAGGGTCGTTCTTCGTCTCCCCGGGCTCGAACCGGCTGTTCTCCAGGAGCAGGATCTCCCCCGCCGCCAGCTCGGAGGCCATCGCCGAGACCTCATCCCCGACGACCGCCGGGGCCTGCTGCACCTCGCTCTCGAGAAGCTCGCCGAGGCGCTGCCCGACCGGGGCCATCGACAGCTCCGGGTCGGGGCCCTCGGGCCGGCCGAGGTGGGAGACGAGGACCACGCTCGCTCCCCGGTCGCGAAGAAGTTCGATCGTCGGCAGGGAGGCCCGGATCCGGGTGTCGTCGGTCACCACCCCCCGCTCCAGCGGCACGTTGAGGTCCGCCCGCACCAGCACGCGTCGACCCTCCACCTCGGCATCTCTGACGCTCGCCTTGCTGAACGAGCGCGAAGTGGTCTGGTCAGCGTTCACCGGCGCAGGGAGCGTCGTGATTGGACGAGCGAAAACCGAGCCGGCCGCGGACGCAGGGAGGCCGAATAGTTCCCACTATTCGGCCGACCGAGGACAAAGGCCGGCGACGGTTTGCAGCCGTCCAAGCGCGGCGGTACCTGCGTCGGGGAACGCTAAGCACCGACCGTCGCCGGCTGCAGCACCTTCTCCGCCAGCTCGACGCAACGGTTCGAGTAGCCCCACTCGTTGTCGTACCAGGAGAAGACCTTGACGAACCTGCCGTCGACGACGGCGGTCTGCTCGGCGTCGAAGATCGACGAGTGGGGGTCCGTGACGATGTCGGTGGAGACGATCGGGTCCTCGGTGTAGGAGAGGATCCCGCTCAGCGGGCCATCCGCCGCCTCCTTCATCGCACCGTTGATCTCCTCGACGCTGGTCTCGCGGCCGACGTCGCAGGTCAGATCGACGAGCGAACCGGTGATCACCGGCGCCCGGATCGACACGCCGTTGAGCTTGCCCTGGAGCTCGGGGATCACCAGCCCGATCGCCTTGGCGGCGCCGGTCGAGGTCGGGATCAGGTTGACCGCGGCGGCGCGGGCCCGGCGGTAGTCCTTGTGGGGCATGTCCTGCAAGCGCTGGTCGGCGGTGTAGGCGTGGATCGTGGTCATCAGGCCGCGCTCGATGCCGACGCTGTCGTTGAGGACCTTCGCCACCGGCGCCAGGCAGTTGGTGGTGCAGGAGGCGTTGGAGATGATGTTGTGCCGCTCGGGGTCGTAGTCGGACTCGAAGTTGACCCCCAGGGCCACGGTGATGTCGGGGTCGGTGGCCGGGGCGGAGATGATCACCTTCTTCGCGCCCGCGTCGAGGTGCTTCTGGGCGTCCTCGCGCTTGGTGAAGAGCCCGGTGGACTCGATCACGACCTCCACCCCCAGGTCCCCCCAGGGGAGGGCGGCGGGATCCCGCTCGTTCAGGACCTTGATCTCAGCGCCGTCGACCCTGACGCCCTCGGCGGTCACCTCGATCTCGCCGGGGAAGCGGCCGAGGACGGAGTCATAGCGGAGCAGGTGAGCGATCATCTCGCTGTCGATCAGGTCGTTGACCGCGATGAACTCGAGATCGGTGCCCGCCTCGTGGGCCGCGCGGAACAGGTTCCGGCCGATTCGCCCGAAGCCGTTGATGCCCACCTTGACTGCCATTTCAGGTCCTCCTAGGGAATTTCGTTCTGTCACTACCCACGGTACCGAGCCGCCAGACCCACCGTAACCGCGCGCTATTGATGGGCGACGCAGACCTCGACCAGGTAGCCGTCGGGATCGTTCAGCCGGCACGCGTAGTTGCCCGGGCCGAACAGGGGAGCGGCCCCGGGCTCGGCGACCGACTCGCCGCCGTTTGCCGTGCCCGACTCGAACGACGCCTTGACGGCCGGGATGCTCTTCGCTGGGAAGGAGATCACGCCGTACCCGGGCCGCGGCGAGTCCCCCTCCTCGATGAAGAACTCGGCCTTGATCAGGCCCCAGCTCACCGAGTTGGCGGGCGCCTCCTGACGGCGCCAGCCGTTCGGCGCCAGGATCGAGTCATAGAAGGCCCCGCTGCGCTCTAGGTCTGAGACTTTGACGGCTGCGTAATGAAGCATCAGTCGGCTATTCCGGGACGAGACGATCCCTGGCGGACCGCCACGTTATACACGGGAACCGAGGCACAACGTCAACGCCGGGGCTCCCAGCGGAAGAAACGGACCGCGACGAGGAGGCCGAAGAGCCCCCACGCGGCGACCACGGCAAGGTGGCCGAGCTCGAACCCGGAACCCGTCGTATTCGGGTCCCAGGCGGTGAACAGGGCCTCGAAGAAGTGTCGGATCGGGAACGCATCGGCGAAGTTGAGAACCCCGTTGGGCAGCTCGTCCTCGGGGATGAAAACTCCTGACAGGAAATACAGCGGGAGCACCGTCGCGTTGGTTACGGCCGGCGCCGCATCCTCCGTCGGGATCACTGCGGCCAGGGCGAAACCGAGGCAGGAGAAGGAGAACGCACCTACGGCGAGCGTCACCAGCAGCGCGGGCATCGTGTCGGTCGGGATCGTCACGCCGTAGACGAGGGCACCGATCGCGCTGACCAGGACGACCATGATCAGCGAGATCACCAGCGAGTTCCCCACGCGTCCGGCCACGAACGTGGCGGGCGGGAGCGGCGTCCCGCGCACGCGTTTGAGCTGGCCGGCCTCGCGCTCGGCCGGCAGGTTGGTGGCGAGCTTGACGGTCGTCGCCGAGATCACCGCGAGCGTGAGGATGGCCGGCACGTAGTAGGTCGCGCCCTTGACGTCGAGAGTGGAGATATCGGCGTTCTCGAAGACGCTGGCGAGGATGAAGAGGAAGATCAGCGGCAGCAGGGCCGTGAAGAAGACCGCGGCGGGGTTCCGCCAGAAGACCTTCTGGTCGAAGCGGAACTGGTGGAGGACGAGGGCCACCCCGCTCATGAGGTCTCCTCCCCCGTGCCGTCGGTCGGCCGCGTGAGCTCCAGGTAGACGTCCTCGAGGCTCGGGCGGCGGACCTGGAGATCGGGGAGGCCGACACCTCGCTCGCTCGCCCAGACGGTCAGTTCGCGCAGGACCGGGACGGGATCGTCGGCGCTCATCGAGACCGCCCCGGCGTCGATCCGGGCGAGGGCTCGGACCGGCTCCGGGAGATCGGGCGAGTGGACCCCCGCCGGGAGCCGGAAGCTGATCTCGGTCCGCGCCTCGCGATCGCCGCCGACGTCCTCGGGCGAGCCGGTCGCGACGATCCGGCCGGCCGAGATGATCGCCACGCGATCGGCCAGCGCCTGAGCCTCGTCCATGTAGTGCGTGGTGAGGAAGACGGCCTTGCCCAGGTCGCGCAGACCGCCGATCACGTCCCAGGCCTGCCTCCGGGCCGAAGGGTCGAAACCGGTGGTCGGCTCGTCGAGGAAGAGCAGCTCGGGATCGCCGATCAGGGCCAGGGCCACGTCGAGGCGCCGCTGCTGCCCACCCGAGAGGGTCGAGGTGCGAGCGTTGGCCTTGTCGCCCAGCCCGACCAGGTTCACCGTCTCGTCGATGTCCCGCGGCGCCGAGTAGTAGCCGGCGTACTGCTCGATCGCCTCGCGCGGCGTCAGCTCAGGGACCAGACGGGACTCCTGCAGGACGAAACCGACGCGATTGCGCCAGGCGCGGTCGGCCCGCTGCGGGTCGATGCCGAGCACGCTCACCTCCCCCGCGTTGCGCGTCCGGTAGCCCTCCAGGATCTCGACGGTCGTGGTCTTGCCGGCGCCATTCGGGCCGAGGAAGGCGAAGATCTCGCCCGGGCCGACCTCGAGATCGATCCCCCGCACCGCCTCGAAGCCGTCGTAGGACTTGCGCAGGCCCTCGACGCTGATCACGGGCGCGGCCACGGCGCGCGATTGTAGGTGTGCCTACCGGGCGGCAGCCCTCGGCTCGAGCTCGACGTCGCGATGCACGACCTGAACCTTGACGTCGTTGCGCTTGCTCAGCTCGCGCGCGATCCGGTCCGCGACGGTCACGGAGCGGTGCCGGCCGCCGGTACAGCCGACCGCGATCGTCAGGTGCTGCTTGCCCTCGGCGACGTATGCGGGCAGGAGGAAGTCGAGGAGCGGCATGAGCCGCCCGTAGAACTCGCCCGCCTGCGTTCCCGACTCGACGTACTGGCGAACCGGCTCGTCGAGCCCGGTGAGCGGCCGCAGGTCGTCGACGTAATGGGGGTTCGGGAGGAAGCGCACGTCGAGGGTGAGATCGGCGTCGAGCGGAGGGCCGTTCTTGAACCCGAAGGTGAGGATGGTGAGCGCGAGCTGGTTCTCGCGCGTGTCCCGGCCGATCAGCTCGATCGCGATCCGGCGTCGGAGTGCTCCGCCCGTGAGCGCCGAGGTGTCGACCACGACGTCCGCGCGCTCGCGCAACGGGGCGAGGCGGTCGCGCTCCTCGCGGATGCCGTCGACGATCCGGCCGCTGCGGGCGAGCGGGTGCCTGCGGCGGGTCTCCTTGTAGCGATGGAGCAACGCCTCCTCGTCGGCCTCGAGGAAGACCAGCTTCAGGTCCAGGGCGTCGCTCGCCTCGAGCTCGTCCAGCACCGCGAGCAGGTCCTCGAAGTACTCGCCGCCACGGACGTCGGTCACCACCGCCGCCCTCTCGACGCCGCTGCCCTCGTGCTGGAAGAGCTCACCCAGCCCCTCGATCATCCGCGGGGGCAGGTTGTCGACGCAGAAGTAGCCGCCATCCTCGAAGGCGGCGATCGCTTCCGACTTGCCGGCGCCCGAGTAGCCGGTGATCACGACGAGTTCGACCCGCTTCTCGCTGGGCACCGAGCCGTCTCCCCCTGCTGCCCCGTCCCGAGACATCAGCCCGCTCTGTGAAGTTGGCGGTGGATCTCGCGAGCGAGCTTACCGGGCACCCCGGGCACCGCTTCGAGCTCCTCGCGGCTTGCGGTCAGCAGGCGGTCAGGGGAGCCGAAGTGCCGCAGCAGCGCGCGCTTGCGCGCCGGTCCCACCCCTCGCACCCCGTCCAGGACCGACGCCGTCATCGCCTGGTCGCGGCGGCTGCGATGGAAGGTGATCGCGAACCGATGGGCCTCGTCGCGCACGCGCTGCAGCAGTCGCAGCGCGTCCGAGCCCTTCCCGAGCATGATCGGCTCCTTCCGCCCGGGCACGAACACCTCCTCGATCCGCTTGGCGAGGCTGATCACGGCAACGCCGCGCTCGACGAGCGGCTCGAGCGCCTTCAGGCCCGCCGCAAGCTGGCCCTTGCCGCCATCGATCACGATCAGGTCCGGGAGCGCCGCGAAGCTCGCGTCGCGGTCGGAGTCGTGGGGCGAGATGTCCGCCTGCTGGAGGTAGCGCCCCAGCCTGCGGCTCAGCACCTCCTGCATAGCCGCGAAGTCATCGGGGCCCTCACCGTTACCACCGAACTCGCCCCGAATGTTGAATTTCCGGTAATCGGACTTCTTCGGCGCGCCGCCCTCGAAGACGACCATCGCGGCCACGGTGTGGGTCTCGCCGAGGTTCGAGATGTCGAAGCCCTCGATTCGGACAGGAACCCGCTCGAGGTCGAGTGCCTCCTGGAGCGCGGACAGCGACTCGACCCTCTGCTGGCGCCGGTGCTCGCGACGCAGCTTGTCCTGGGCGAGCGCGAGGTTCGCGTTCTTCTCGGCCAGCTCGCGCATCCGGCGCAGGTCGCCGCGGGAGGCCACCCGCACCTCGACCTGGGCGTCGCGCTGGCTCGAGAGCGCCTCGGCGAGGACCTCCGTGCGGTTCTTCAGCTCCGGACCGACGATCACCCGGCCCGGGATGGCCGGCGCGGCCCCGTAGTACTGGAGCAGGAAGGTCTCGGCGACCTCGCCCGGGTCGCGGTCCCCCTCCGCCCCGTCCTCCTCGCCCGCCAGGTAGAAGCCCTGCCGCTCGGCGAGCACGCCGTCGCGCACCTGGAAGACCTGGGCGTTCGCGTCGCCGCCCTCCACCGCCACCCCGATCACATCCGCGCTTCCGAGCGCACCGCCCGCGACCTGCTGGCGCTCCATCATGCTGCGGACGGCGTTGAGCCGGTCGCGGAAGAGCACGGCCCGCTCGAAGTCCTGCGCCTCGGAGGCCTCCTGCATCTGCTCCTCGAGGTCCCCCGCGATCTCCTTGTAGCGGCCGGAGAGGAACCCGATGATCCGGTCGATGTTGCCCCGGTACTCCTCCTTGTCGATGTAGCCGACGCAGGGCGCCTGGCATCGCTTGATGTAGTAGTCGAGGCAGGGCACGCCTGAGCGCCGACCCGGCTCGGGTCCCTCGCAGGTCCGGTACTGGAAGAGCTTGCCGAGCAGGTCGAGCGTCTCGCGCACCCGCTTGGCGCTCGAGAACGGGCCGAAGTAGGCGCGGTTCGTCCGGTGCCGCTCGCGGGTGAAGTAGACGCGGGGGAACTCCTCGTCGAGGCTGACCCCGACGTACGGATACGACTTGTCGTCTCGCAGCCGAATGTTGAACCGCGGCCGGTAGCGCTTGATGAAGCTCTGCTCCGCGAGCAGGGCCTCGGCCTCCGTTTGCGTGACCAGCGTCTCGATCGACTCGGTGCGGCCGATCAACTCGGCGGTGCCGCCCATCCCGGCGCCCCGTCCCGCGCCCTTGCCCGCGAAGTGCGAGGCGACCCGCTTGCGGATCGAGTTTGCCTTGCCCACGTAGAGGGCGTCTCCCGCCTTGTCGCGGAAGACGTAGACGCCGGGAGCGTCGGGGAGCTCCCGGCGCTGCTCGGCCAACTTCTCGCTGGTCCTTGCCACAAATACAAGGGTAGGCTCCGCGTCCCCGCGCCTAGGAGGCCCCTCATGCCAGAGACCGCAGACTCCGAGATTCCGATCCTCACCGGCGACCCGCCCGAGCTCGAAACGCTCCAGATCGAGATCGACGGGCAGGTGGGGACGCTGACGCTGAACCGTCCCGACGCGCTCAATGCGATGAGCCCCGAGCTGATCGGCGAGCTGACGACGGCCGCCGCCTGGCTGGCCGACCGCGCGCCGATCCGGGCCCTGATCGTCACGGGCGCCGGCCGGGCCTTCTGCTCCGGCGGCGACGTCAACTGGTTCAAGCGGGGTGTCACCGACGAGAACGTCGACCTGCCCTCCGAGGTGCGGCGCGGCGCCGAGGCCCTGCACAACGCCATCGTCGACATCCGCCGCATCCCCTATCCGGTGATCGCGGCGATCAACGGCCCGGCCGCGGGGGCCGGAATGTCACTGGCGCTCTCCGCGGACGTCAGGATCGCCTCCGATCAGGCCTTTCTGGCGATCGCGTACGGGCGGATCGGCGCGGCTCCCGACGGCGGCATGACCTACTTCCTGCCGCGGGTCGTCGGACCCGCCAAGGCGCTCGAGCTCGCCCTCAACGATCCCAACCTCGACGCGAACGCCGCGCTCGAGGCCGGTCTGGTGAGCGAGGTGGTCCCGGCGGATCAGCTGCTCGGCCGGGCTCGGGAGAAGGCCGAGAAGCTCGCCGCCAAGGCCCCCTACTACGTGCGGATGACCAAGCGCCTCCTGCACGAGTCGATCGAGCACTCCCTCACCGACCACCTGCAGCTGGAGCGCCACGGGATCGCCGACAGCATGGGGACCGAGGATCTGAAGCGGGGCGTGACGGCCTTCTTCGGCGGCGAGACCCCGGAGTTCCGGGGTGATTAGCGGGAATCTCTCGCGTTTAAAGGTGCGTATTAGAGTGGACCTACCCCGGAGACGAGAAAGGTGGCCTCGATGAGACGCCAACATGAAACGGGTTGCGCCTGGCGGCGCACCCTCGCACTAACTGCAATGGCAGCAGTGGCGGCGCTTGGCCTGGCTGCGTGTGGGGGCGACGACGACAACGGCACCACGGCGGCCGCGACACAGCCGGCGAACACGGCCACGACCGGAGGCGGTGGCGGCGGCGGAGGCTCGACGATCGACATCTCGACGCCATCGGGCAGCGACCTCGCCTTCGAGCAGAGCGACGTAACCGCCAAGGCCGGCAGCGACACGATCAGCTTCGACAACAGGCAGGCCCTTGGGCACGACGTCAAGGTCGAGGACTCATCGGGCAATGAGATCGGCGGCACCGACATCATCTCGTCGAGCACCGCCACCGCGACGGTCAACCTGCAGCCCGGGACCTACACGTTCTTCTGCAGCGTGCCCGGCCACCGGGAGGCCGGCATGGAGGGAACGCTCACCGTCAAATAACGGCGAACGCTACTCAGGCAGAGCTCGACCGACTGAATCGGCCACGCACGCCGGCTTGTCCGAGCCCTCGACCTCGACCGTGAAGCGGGTGACGATCTGCCACCAGCCGCCGCCGACGTCCTCGACCTCGGTGACCTCGGCGGTGCCCCGGACGCGGGCGCCCGCCGGCACCGGGGCGGGGAACCGCACCTTGTTCCAGCCGTAGTTGACGCCGAGCTTGAACCCGCTCGAGCTGAGCAGCTCGAGGCGCATGCCGTCGATCATCGAGAGGGTGAGGTTGCCGTGGGCGACGGTGGTGCCGAACGGGCTCTCCTTCGCCGCCCGCTCGACGTCCACGTGAATCCACTGGTGGTCGCCGCTCAGGTCGGCGAACGTGTTGATGTCCTCCTGCGTGACCTCGCGCCACTCGCTCGGACCGATCTGCTTGCCAAGCAGCGCCTGCAACCCCTCGATTCCCTGGACCTGAACCGTCGCCATGGTCCCACCCTACCGACCGCGCACCGGGTATGAATGCGACTCTGAGGGGCATGATCGACACTCGCCGTGCGGTCGCGGCGTCGGCTGCGGTGGCGCTGGTTTTGGGCGTGGCCGCCTGCGGAGGCGGAGCCGGTAACGGGCCGGGATCGACCGAGCTCCATCTGGTGATCGGCAACTCGCTGCCGCTTAGTGGCAGCTCCAAGGCGCTCGGCGAGTCGGGCCGGAAGGCCTCGAAGCTCGCGCTCGACCGGATCAAGGACGCGATCGACTCCGCGGATGCCGACCACACGGTCCGCATCGTCAACGACGACCAGGGCGGCGACACGGACACGGCGGTTGCATCAGCCAAGAAGCTGGTCGACGCCGACAACGCGAGCTGCCTGACCGGCCCCTGGTCGTCCTTGGCAGTGAAGCTGACGGCGAACGACGTCGCGATTCCGGCCAAGGTGCTCCAGATCTCGCCGGTGGCGACGGGCCCCGACGTCGCCGAGCTCTCGGACCACGACCTGGTCGTGAGCACCGCCCTGCCCGTCTCGCTCGAGGGCGACGCCCTCGCCAAGGCGATCGAAGGCGACGTGGGTGGAGCGCAGGGCCACACGGTCAACGTGGCGGCCGGCCCCACCGACGACGCCACCACGATCACCCAGGACTTCACCGACTCCTGGCAGGGACGCGACGGGACCGTCGGCGCCCAGGTCGCCCTCGCCTCGCCACCGCTGTTCAACTCCGCGCTGGCATCCCAGATCACGGGCAACAACCCGGACGCGGTCCTTCTGGTCGACGATCCGACGAGCTTCGGCCAGCTCGTCCCCATCCTGTCGACGAGCGCCGCCTGGGATCCGGCGACGACCTGGGGCAGCGACCAGCTCGTCTCGCCCGGCCTGCCCGCCGAGGTCGGCTCAGCCCCGATCGAGAGCATGCGAGCGCTTGCTCCCGGGGCACCGGAGAGCGAGGAGCCCTCCTCGGCCTTCCTGCGGGATTTCGAGGCGGCGTTGCCGCGCGGCGTCAAGCCCGCGCCGTACGCAGCCCAGCAGTTCGACGCGACCATCCTCTGCTACCTCGCAGCGGTCGCCGCCGGCTCGACCGACGGGCAGGAGATGGCGGACGAGCTGATCGACATCACCGCCCCGGGCGGCACCGAGTACTCCTGGCAGCAGCTCCCCGATGCGATCAAGGCGCTCGAGGACGGCGAGGACATCGACTACACCGGCGCCTCGGGCCCGATCGACATGGACGTCCAGGGGAACCCGACCAGGGGCGTCTTCGACGTCTTCCAGTACGTGTCAGGGACCCTGAACGTCGTGGGCGAGGTCCCGGTCGAGAAGCCGAACCCCGCGACCCCATAGGGGATGCCGGCTGCGCTCCTCGGGCTAGCCTGGCCGGAGTGACCGCGACGACCTACGAGCGGATCGATGGCGACCTTCATCGTCACCGAGGTGGGCTGACCCACTCCCATCCGCACACTGGGCCACATGATCACGACGGCGGGCACGACCATCACCACGATGGCCATGACCACAGCCACGGCCTGATCGATCCGACGATCAGACGCTCGCGCCAGGGCATCCGCGCCGTCGTCTTCTCGCTGGTGATCCTGGGGCTGGCCGCGGCGGCCCAGGCTTTGCTCTTCGCCCTGACCCACAGCGTCGCCCTGCTCGCCGATCTGGTCCACAACGCCGGCGACGCTGCGACAGCGCTGCCACTGGGAGTTGCCTTTGCGATGAGATCGGTCACAGCCGAGCGCATCGCTGGCCTTTTTGTTGTCTTTGCGATCTTGATCAGCGGGTGCGTGGCCGGCTTTGAAGCGATCGATCGCTTGATCGACCCGCATCACGTCAGCCACCTCGGAGCCCTCGCTGGGGCTGGCCTGATCGGCTACCTCGGCAACCGGCTTGCCGCCCAGGTGCGAACACGGGCCGGCGAGCGGCTGAAGAGCCCGGCCCTGATCGCCGACGGCAATCATGCTCGGGCCGATGCTTACGTCAGCCTGGCCGTGGTCGCCAGTGCCGCGGCGCTCGCCCTCGGCGCCCAGATTCTCGACCCACTGATCGGCCTGGCGATCACGGCGGTGATCATCAGGATCACCTGGCAGTCCTGGCGGACGATGAAGGGCTACGCCGGCCAACCAGCCCAGTCGTGAACCGTCTCAGCTGACCTTGCCACTGATCTTCGCAATTTGCGAATGATCATCTTGAAAGGGGGTAGCCATTTCCTTGAAAGCCCAAGAGGGGCCTCGAAAACCCAGAGGGGAAGGATCTCCATATGGCTCAGCAAACCAAGAGCAAGTCGAGTGCAAGTTCGGGAGGCCGGTCACGCACGGGCAAGTCGGCGAACGGGCGCACGGCTGCCAAGTCGCGCTCTAGGGCGAGCCGCTCGCAGAGCGCAAGAACGCCCAAGCGCAAGGCGAGTTCGTCGGATCAGAAGGGCGCCCTCGATGCGGCCAAAGATGCAACGACAAAGGGCGCAAACGCCGCCGGTGACGCGGTCACCTCCGCCGCGAAAAAGCTCAAGACTCCGCTGATCGCCACGGGAACGGCGCTTGCGGGAGTCGCTACGGGGGTTGCCCTCACTCGGAAGAAGAACAAGGGGATCTCCGGCATCCACTTGCCCAGTCGCGGTACTCGGCGCGCAACAACGAAGGGTCTCGGCGAGGCGGCCAGAAACATCGGGCTGCTCGCCGAGCGGACCGGGAAAGTTGCCCAACAGGTACGCGTCGCAAGCGAAGCGATCGGCGAGGGCGGTGCGCCCCGCAAGTCCAAATCGGCCATCGAGGTCGTCCTTGAGGGGCTTACCAGTCGCCGGCAATCAAAGGCTGGTTGATCCGGACTGCAGTGGCGGTGGCCGTTAGTAGGTCCGGCAGGGGCGTCAGAGTTTCCCTGGCCGATCGAGATACCGGACACGGAGAGCGCCCATGGATAGGACAGGACCGGACTTCAGCGCTAGCACCTTCATTGCAGGCCTTTGCCTCGATTCCAACGGAGATCTGCAGCTCGCCGGTGGAAGCGACGTGTTCGAACTTCGGCTGGCTGATGATGAAAGTCCTGAGGCACTGCGCCGGGTTCGCATCGAGCACCCGGATGCGACGACCGAGTTCGACCCGTGGCACTCGCGCGCGTGACCGCACTAGCGCGGCCGGGTCGCTCGACTCTGAGCGAGGGGCGGGGCCCCGAGTGGTCATGTGGGCTCGCTTGCCGCTGCGACCTGTCATTGCACTAAGCGAACCTCGAGCGGCGGCGAGAGCAGCACGCCCGCCCCGTCGGCCAGAGCCAGGATGCGAGCGACGTAGGCGCGCGTCTCCGGATAGGGCGGGATGCAGTTGCAGGCCGCGACGGCGGCCGAGCCCGCGTTGTAGGCGGCCAGGGCCAGCGGGACCGAGTGGAACTGGCGCAGCAGGTCGGACATCAGGTGGGCCTGCGCATCGATCGAGGCGACCGGGTCGAACGGGTCGCGCAGCCCGTACGACCGTGCGGTCCCGGGCATGAACTGGGCGATGCCGAGCGCCCCCGCCGGCGAGACGGCCCGCGGGTTGAAGCCGGACTCGGCCATCAGCTGGGCGGCGAGCAGCCCGGGCGAGACGTTCCAGCGCGACGCCGAGCGCAGGAGCAGGGCGCGGTACTGAAGGGGCACGAAGTCCGGCAGAGCCGTGCCGCTCGCGGCGCCCGCCTCGCCGTCCGGCCCGAGCGCGTTCGCGGCGTCGGAGCAGGGCGGCGGCCCGGCGATGAAGCCGAAGTGCCAGGCCTCCCAGCTGTACCGCTGCAGGAAACCGAAGCGGCGGGCGTGCGCCGCGAGCCAGCCGTACGCCGAGGACGGCCCGAGATCGAGCTCGGTCGCGCAGCGGTGCAGCGAGTGGCCGGGCGGCGCGACCCAGCGAGGGTCCGGGTGCCGGGCGAAGAGCTCCGCCTGCTCGGCGTCCGAGCGGAAGCCGGAGACCACCACCAGGTCGACTCCTGCTCCCCTCGCGGCCGTGCGCATCCGATCGAAGGCGACGGCGACATCGGGCCTCATGCCCTCCCCATCGCGGTAGACGAGCGGGCCGGAGTACCCGCCCCCTTCGGCCATCTGCGGCATCCCAGTCCACGAGCTCACCGGCGCCGAGGCCTCGGCGACGGCCTCGGCGACCACCCTGATCGGCGCCGGATCGGAGAGGCGCTCTCCGCCCGGGAGCCGCGACGGATCGACGGTGCCGACGACGGTGGCGCGTGCACGCAGTGGCGGGTTGGCCGCGGCGTCGGGGAAGGCGATCTGCACGCGAGCGGGATCGACGCGATTTCGCCGAGCGGCATCGATCGCGGCGAGACGGGCGCGGCCGAGGTACTGGCCCCGTGAGATGTGCCGCGGGTTCGGGGAGCCATCCGGCAGCCTCGCCGGGGCCAGCAGCCTGGGCACGTCGTCGCGCATGCTGCGCACCGCCGAGAGCGCGGCCAGGTCCGCCGCGCGCTGCACCCTGCCGCGACCCGTCGCGGCGCCCACGATGGCCGTGAGAGCCAGGGCGCCCAGGATCAGCATCAGGCCCGCGCCGAGCAGGGCAGGCAGAGCCTGCCCGGCCCGTCCGCGTTCGGACCCGGCATGGCTCCGTCGCCGGAGCCCGAGCAGCCTCTTGGCGATGCCGCTCGCGGAGTCCGAGAGACCGCCGCCGGGCCTCGAGCCGGCGAGCGCGCGGCGGGCGGCCAGCGGACCTGGAGCGCCGCTCGTGATCCGAACCGGGAGCCCGCGTCGCTCCATCTCCTCCACCGCCAGCGCGGCGAGCGATCGTTCGCGCGGCAGGGAGACCAGCAAGCAGCCCCCATCGGTCCGCAGATCCGAATCGAGCGCCGGCACCCAGAGGACCGCCGGCAGGTGGATCACGACGAGCTCAGCCTCGGCGGCCCCGATCGACGCCGCGGCCGCCTCGAGTCCCTCGGAGGAATCCGGGAGAGCCAGATGACAGAGATGACCGCGCGCCGCGGCGCGCAGGCCGTCCCCCCGGAGCGACTCCTCGACCTGGCGGGCGCCGACGGCGGCCAGCAGCGTCGGGCCACGGCGATGGGAGCCCTCCCCCAGCTCGACGAGCAGCGTTGCGGCGCCGGTCAGGCGGGCTCCCTCGACTGCAACCGCCGCTGCCATACCCAGGCTGGCCCGGCGGTCCGTGCCGCTGACGAGCAGCACCGCGGTCACCCGCTCCCCCCGATCGGCTGGCGCGACCACGCCTCGGAGCTGACGGTGAGGGCGCTCGCGACGGCCGCCAGCGGCGCCGGCGGGCGGAGCTCCACCCGAACCTTGCCGTCCTCCGCGGTCACCCGCGAGCGGGTCCGCGCCCAGCCCGGCAGTGCGTCTCGGGCGGCCTCCTTCGCATCGCGCCCTGCGGTGCCGGCCAGCGCGCCCGCCTCGGCGGCCCCGTCCGCGACCGAGAGCGAGTAGCCGACCAGCAGCAGCTGCACCGCGATCACGGCGGCCAGAAGGAGCGCCGGGAGAGCCGCGAGAAGCTCGATCGACGCCTGCCCGCGGGCCCGCGATCGCTCAGCCGGTCGAGACATCGAGAGTCGAGGAGGCCGCGACCGATGGCAGCTCGACGCCGGGCACAAGCGCCGGCACTCGCACCCTGACCCGGACGCCGCCGTCCGAGCGGATCACCGCGTCACCGCGGAGGGGCCCCGGAAGGGCGCGGCGAGCCGCCGCCTCCGCGTTCCCTCCGATGTGCGCCGCTCGTGCCCCCGCCCGAGCTGCGACGCCCGCCGACCACAGCGCCCAGCCGGCGGCCAGCGCCTGACCGGCGAGGACCAGGCACACCGCCAGGGCCGGCAGCACCGCCACGAACTCGACGGATGCCTGGCCCGAACGCGCCTCCCTTCGATTGATTGCCACCGCCGCCATGGCGGCGAAGCTAGGAGCGGCCCGCTCGCGCGATGCGCGCCGGGAGATACGGAGGAGTCACGAATCGGCGCCGACTCGGCGTCGAGCTACGGCTGGGCTATGAGTAGGAGGTCGCGCTTCGCCAGATCAGGAAGATCGCCGCGACGCAGCCGGCCATCAGCGCGATCCAGAGCAGCAGACCACCGGTCCAGGACCTGAACTCGTCATAGGCGACCACCAGCAGGGCGATCCCGCCCACCGCTCCGAAGAGGCCGGCCTTCTGGGGGTCGGTCAGCGTCGACAGGGTGAGCTGCTGCTCTCGGTAGAGCCTGTACACGAACCAGGCGATCGCGGCGAGGAAGATCATCGTCAGCGCGGCCATCACCGTGTCCGCCGCCGCCCCGCCGCCGGGCAGGAAGTCGACCACCGCCGCCAGGGCGAGGATGATCGCCACGTTTCGGAGCGTCTGGGGCACTGTGGCGATTCTAGTTCGAGCCGCGAGCCCCCCGCCGGAGCGCCCCGGAAAATTTGCGATTGCAACTGAATTCGATATGTGAAAGAACTGTCAACCGCTTTTCTCCGAGTTTGCGGAAATCCACAGAGCGCAAATTGAGAATCTCCAACCTCGTCGTTAGCGTTTCATCGGATGTCTGAGGTCTCCACTCGCCCGAAGCCCGGCGTACGCTCCGAGCTGCCCGACGCCGCGCTTCGCTTCGCCCGGCGGGTCCATCTCGGACAGCACCGCAAGCAGACCGGTGAGCAATTCGTCGAGCATCCGATCGCGGTGGCCCAGCTGCTCATCGAGTCGGGCTACGACGGGCCGCTGATCTCAGCCGCCTATCTGCACGACGTCGTCGAGAAGACCGACGTCGAACTCGACGAGATCAACGCGCGGTTCGGGCCCGCCGTCGCCGGCCTCGTGGACTGTCTCAGTGAGGACCCCGAGATCGACGGGTACGCGGCCCGCAAGCGCGCCCTGCGCAAGCGCATCCTCGACTCGGGCGGGGATCCGGTCATCATCTACGCCGCGGATCGCGTCGCCAACATGCGCGACTGGCGCAGGGTCGCACCGGAGGATCGGCCCGCCGTCGGCGAGCGCCTGGGCACCACGCTCGAGGAGCGTCTCCAGCTCTGGAGCGAGGATCTCGAGGAGCTCCACGATGCCGATGCGGGGACGCCGTTCCTGGACGAGATCCAGTCCGAGCTCGACGCTCTGCGCACCGACGGTCAGCCCGGCTGAGCCGGCCGGTCAGCGGATCTAGCGGGATTTAGCGGACCCAAAAGTCCGGCTGACTGAATATGGTCCCGGCGGCGCTGCGGCGCGCTGCCCGCTCAACTCCGCCGTCCGACCCTGATTCCCGCCGACCACAGCCAGTTTGCGATCGGCTTCGATCGCCGTGCCCTGCCCCGGCTCCACGAGCTCTGGGACGAGATCGTGCTCGCCGAGCGCTGGTCGGAGGGAGAGATGACCGCCCGCTTCGAGGCCGCCTGGTCCGATCTGCACGGGCTGGGCTCGGTCGCTACCGGGGGCTGGAGCGGCGCCGCGCTCGCCGCCCTCGACTTCGCCGGGGTCCGCGGCGGGAAGGTGCTCTGCCCCTCCAACACGTTCATGGCCACCCCGCTCTCGATCATCCACTCCGGGGCCGAGCCCGTCTTCGTCGACTGCAACCGCGATGACCTCTGCATGTCGTTCGACGACTTCAAGCGCAAGGCGGAGCGGCACCGGCCGCGAGCCGCCGTGCTCGTCCACATCGGCGGGCACATCGCCTTCGACGTCGAGCGGATCGCGGACTACTGCCACTCCGAGGGCATCTTCCTGCTCGAGGACTGCGCCCACGCGCACGGCGCGCGCTGGGGCGAGCGCCGCGCCGGCTCGTGGGGCGATGCCGGCGCCTACTCCTTCTACGCCACCAAGACGATCTCGACGGGCGAGGGCGGCATGCTCGTCTCGAGCCGTGAGGAGCTCCTCGAGCACGCCCGAGCCTTCCGCAACTACGGCAAGCCCGACCACGGGGTCGAGGGGCTGAACCTGCGGATGAGCGAGTTCACCGCCGCGATCGGCATCGTCCAGACCGAGCGGCTCGATGAGATCGTCGCGCGCAAGAACGAGATCGCCCGGGAGCGACTCGATCCCGCCTACCGCACGCGCCTCGAGCTCCCGGACGGGATGACCTCGGGCCTCTACAAGTACGTCGTCTTCGAGCCCATCGAGCGCTCCACGGGCAAGGTCTACGAGGAGCCCTGCCACCGGATCATGGGGACCGGCGACGACCTCCCCAACACCGACTGGGTCGCCGACAACCACTGGTGCGTGCCGCTGTACTTTCATGCGAGGGTGCCCGAGGCGGAGCCGAGGGCAACCCGTGAGATGGCGAAGCCAGTCAACGGAGGCGCCGCACGATGACTCGCATCCTCGTGACGGGTGGCTCCGGCTTCATCGGCAGCCACGTCGTCGACAAGCTCGCCGAGGCGGGCTTCGAGCCGCGGATCTACGACCTGCGCCCCTCACCGCACCACGAGCCGGGCACCGTCGACACCGTCGTCGGCGACCTCTTCGACGAGGAGGCCCTGCGCGCCGCCATGGAGTTTTGCGATGCGGTCGTCCATCTCGCGGCCTACGCCGACGTCGGCGTCGTCGCCGAGCAGCCCGTCGAGGCCGAGGAGTGCAACTCGCGCGGGACCCTGGCGGTGCTGGAGGCCGCTCGGGCGACCGGCGCCCGCGTCGTCTACGGCAGCACGATCTGGGTCTACGGCGCCTCCGGCGACGGCGTGATCGACGAGGACTCCCCGATCGGGCTCCCGGACCACCTCTACACGGCGAGCAAGCTCGCCGGCGAGATGTACTGCACCTCCTACGCGGAGCTCTACGACGTGCCGTGCACGATCCTGCGCTTCGGCATCCCGTACGGGCCCCGCGCGCGGCCCTCGGCCGTGATCCCGATCTTCGTCTCCAAGGCGCTCAATGGCGAGCCGCTGACGATCGCCGGGGACGGCCTGCAGACCCGGCGCTTCATCTACGTCGAGGACCTGGCCGATGGCGTCGTCGCCGCCGTCGAGCGCGGCGCCGAGGGCCGCGTCTACAACCTCGCCGGCGACGAGACGGTGACGATCCGCGAGCTGGCCGACACGGTCTCGGATCTGGTCGGCGGCACCGAGATCGTTCATACCCCCGGGCGCAGCGGCGACTTCGGGGGCGCGGTGATCTCGAGCGAGCGCGCGGCCGAGGAGCTCGGCTGGCGCGCCTCCACGACGCTGCGCGAGGGCGTCAGCCGCTACGTCGAGTGGCTCGAGCCCGAGCCGGAGCCCGTGCCTCAACCGGTATCGCTCCCGGAGCGCGTCGAGGACACCGCCTGGCCGAGCCCCTGGGTGGTCGCGCTGGCCTGCGCCGCCGGCACCGTGATCCCCTCCATGCTCGCCTTCGGCAGCGACGACTTCGGGACCGGGCAGGCCGGCTACGTGGCGATCACCTGCCTGATCGCGATCCTGGCCGCGTTCAGCCTGCTGCCGCTGGGCGCCGGCGGCCGCCGTCCCTCCGGAGGGGCCGCGCTTGCGGGGTGGCTCCTCGCGGGCTGGGTACTGCTCGAGACGCTGCCCTGGACGCGCCACGTGCTCCACCTCGGGGTGCCGCACAAGGGCACGGTCGCCCTCGTCGCGATGGGTCTCGCGATCGCGCTCCTGGTCGCCACCGCCGCGATCAGATGGCGCGACGACGAAGAGGCCGCGACCGACACCGTTACGTAACCGTCGCCAGCCCTGCGGACTCGATTCGGTCGAGGATCGCCGGCAGCGCCGCCACCGTGCCGCGCCAGCACTCCGGCTCGCTGTAGTGGTCGGCGTCGTGGAGCAGCAGCACGTCTCCGCCCCGCAGGTCCTCGGTCGCCTCTGAGGCGATCGCCTCGGGCGCCCTGTCCGCTCGCCAGTCGTGCCCCCAGCGCGACCAGAGCAGCGGCTCGAGCCCGCGCGCCCTGACCTCGACGATCCCCGGGAAGCTGAAGATCCCGTACGGCGGCCGAAAGAGGCCCGGCCGGATGCCGGTCGCGTCCTCGATCGTCGCAATCGCTCGCTCGAGGTCGTCAACGAAGGTCTGCGGGGCGAGACGGAGCATGTTGCGGTGCCGGTGGCCGTGCACGGCGACCGTGTGCCCGGCGGCGATGATCTCCGCGGCCAGGGCCGGCTCTCGCTCCACCTGCTCGCCGCAGAGGAAGAAGATCGCGCTCGCGCCCCGGTCGCGAAGCGCCTCCAACACCGCGGGCGTGCCCTGCGGATGCGGCCCATCGTCGAACGTGAGGGCGACCGCATCGGGCCGGTCGATCCGGCGCGGGAGACCGAGCTGCTGCGCCACCCCGGGGGCGATCGGGGCCAACGCCGGTGTCCACCAGGCGGCCGCCGCGGCGGCCGAGCCGATTAGAAGCGACTTGCGAATGACAGGATGCTGCCACCGATGGACGGGGAGCTCGCTCTCGGCTTCGCCCTGGCGCTCGCCGCGGCCTGCTGCTACGAGACCGGCTACGCACTCCAGGCTTTCGAGGCCCGGCGCGCGCCGGCCGAGCGCGCTCTACGGCCGTCCCTGATCAGCCACCTGGTCGGTCGGCCGATCTGGGTCGGCGCGACCGCCCTGTCGCTGCTCGGCTGGCCGCTGCAGATCGCTGCCCTGTCGCAGGCTCCGCTGACGCTCGTGCAGCCGACCCTGGCCCTGGGGCTGCTGCTTCTGCTCGTGCTCGGTGTGCGCCTCCTCGGGGAGCACGTCGGCGCGAGGGAGTTGGTCGCCGTCGTCCTGATCATCGGCTCGGTCGCAGTCTTCGCCTGGGCCGCCCCCCGCGACACGGGCGACGTCGAGCGGGGCGCGGGGCTCGTCGTGGCCCTGGCGATCCTTATCGTCGTGACCCTCGCTCCCTACGCGATCGCGCTGGTGAGAGAGCACCGCTACCCGATGCTGCTGCTGGTGGCGAGCGCCGGCGCCGCCGACGGGCTGGCGGCCTTCGTGGCAAAGATCGTCGCCCAGGACGCGACCGATGGGGCGCTGGTCGCAGTTCTTCTCTGGGCGGCGCTGGTGGCGGCGGTCGTGATCATCGGCCTGGTCAGCGAGTCGACGGCGCTGCAGAGCTTCGCGGCGACCCGCGTCGCCCCCACCGTGCTGGTGATGCAGATCGTGATCCCGGTGGTCCTGGCGCCCCTGGTCGGTGGTGAGGGCTGGAGCGGAACTCCCCTCGGCGGCGCCGTGCTCGGCGCCGCGCTGGCGGCGGTGGCGCTAGGTGCCGGCCTGCTGGCGAGCTCGCCCGCGGTCGCGGAGCTCGCCGTCGGCGAGGCTGAGGTCGGAGAGGTGGTGGCCGAGAATCGCTGAGGCCGCCGTCGGCAGCCGGGCGAAGGAGTCATCCGGAGCCGGCTTGGCGGCGAGGGCTCGCCTCATCGCGGCGCCCAGCTCAGCGCGCGACCGGGCCACCTCGGCGAGCCCGAAGCGCACGAAGGCCTCGTTGTTGACGCGGACGTGGCCCATCCCCCAGCCATAGGAGACAACGCCGCAGCCGCTCATGATCGCCTCGAGCACGGTCAGCCCGGCCGTCGAGTGGACCAGCAGGTCGGCGGCCGCGATCCAGTCCGGCATGCGCTCCGTGAATCCCTCGACCACGACGCGCGGCTCGCTCCCGAAGTGGTCCGCCAGGGCGGTGCGCAGATCTTCGTTCCGGCCGCACAGGCAGACGACCGCCGAGTCCTCCATCGCGAGAGCCTCCTCGGCGGCGCCCTCCAGGTCACCCACGGCCCAGCCGCCGCCCGAGACCAGCACCACCGGTCCTCCCGCCGGGAGCCCGAGCTCCCGCCGCGCCTGCACAGGATCACGGGGCTCGTAAAAGCTCTCGTCGGTCAGGCCGCGAACGCAGGCGATCTCGCTCGCCGGGGCGATTTCGCGCACTTCCCCCTCCGATTCCGGATGGGTGATCAGGTGGAGGTCGACCCCCGGGTGCGCCCAGTAGCGAAGCGCGGCGAGATCGGTGATCGCGGAGACGACCGGAGCGTCGATCTTTTGAGCTCGGCGGAGGGCGCCGAGCACCTCCGTCGCACCCGGGTAGGTGGAGATCACCACGTCGGGATCCCGCTCCAGCACGGCCCGGCGGATCGGCCTGGCGGCCAGCCACTGGGTCAGCTTGGCGCCGAACCATCGGGTCGGCGGCACATCGGTGATCAGCCGGTAGGAGAGGTCGAAGATCCTGTTTCCCCATCTGGAGTGAAAGCGGGAGCTGTCGAGGACCAGGCGGCGCACCAGCGGGTTGACCAGCGCCAGCGAGTCCACGATCTCGATCTCGGCCCCGGCGGCCTCGCGCTGGATTCCCTCGGCCAGTACCCGCGCGGGGAGGTCGTGCCCCTCCCCGATCGACGCGCTGAGGATCAGGACCTTCAACAGGGCACTAGCGCGGCGGCAGCTGCGCCCGGCGCATGATCGGCCCCAGGTACCAGAAGCCGGCGAAGGCGATCACCAACACGGCCGTGCTGACGATCGCGGTCGTCGTTCCGAAGAGGAAGCTGCTGATCAGGGCGATCGCTCCCGAAATCGCCAACGCCAGCAGCAGCAGGCCGACCAGGGCGAGGTTGTTGGCGACCGTGACGAGGTACTCCTTCTGCTGGCGCCGGAAGAGGATCCGATGCCCGACGGTCGGGGCCGTGAGCAGGACGGTGGCGAGTGCCGTGGAGATCAGCACTCCGAAGTAGAGCTTCTCCTCGAAGCCGCTGAGGTCGCTGAAGCGTTGCGAGAACGGCACCGTGAGCAAGAAGGCGAACAGCACCTGGACGCCGGGCAGCGCCACGCGCAGCTCCTGCAGCAGGTCCGAGAGGTTGCGGTCGGCGCGCTCCTCCTCGCTCTCCGCGCGGCCGCTCTCGCGGAGGTGCGGCCGGTAGGAGCTGCCGGATTCGTCCGCCATCGCTACTTCTGGGTCATCACGACGATGCCGAGGACGATCGCGCTGGTCACGGCCGCGAAGGCCACGACGGCCAGTCCGCCCGCCGCCGCGGCGGCCAGCGGCCGGTCCCCGCGCACCATGTCGGCGGATCGGGTCACGCCGAAGATCAGGATCGCGAAGGCGACCGTGACGCCGATGCCCGCCACCAGCGACGCGAGGACCGTGTCGAGAAGCTCCTTCGTCTCTATGACCGTCGCGAGCATCGGTTCAGCGGATCAGGCCGGAAGCGGCTCCTGCTGCCGCACGCGCCGCGCGAAGGCGAGCCCGGCCACGGCGATTCCGAGCAGCGAGATGATCACCGGGCCCGCCGCGCCATCGCCGAACAGCTGGCTGAACCCGTAGGTCGCGCCCCCGATCGCGGCGGCGGCCGGGAGAGTGAGCAGCCAGGCGACGACGATGTTGCCCGCGACACCCCAGCGGACAGCGGAGAGCTTCTTGCCGGCGCCCGCGCCCATCACGCCCCCGCTGATCACCTGCGTCGTCGAGAGCGGAAACCCGTAGTGCGAGGAGGCCAGGATCACGGCCGCGCCCGCGCCCTGCGCCGAGAATCCCTGCGCGGCATCCATCTTGATGATGCGCGTGCCCATCGTGCGGATGATCCTCCACCCGCCGACGTAGGTGCCGAGCGAGATCGCGCTGGCGGCGCAGATCACCACCCAGGTGGGCACATCCGAGTCCGCTGACAGGTTCCCGTTCGCAATCAGGGCCAGGGTGATCACGCCCATCGTCTTCTGGGCGTCGTTCGTCCCGTGGGCGAGCGCCAGCAGGCCGCCCGAGATCACCTGCCCGTACCGGAAGCCGCGGTTGACCGGCCCGGGCCGCTCCCGGCCGACGATGCCGTAGACGAGGTTGATCGCGACCACCCCGATCACGAAGGCAAGCACCGGGGCGATCACCGCCGGAATCAGCACCTTGCCGAGCACCCCGTCTCCGAGCACGGCGCTCGCTCCGTCGGCGACGAAGGCCGACCCCACCACCCCGCCGATCAGCGCGTGCGACGAGCTCGAGGGCAGGCCGAAGTACCAGGTCGCGAGATTCCAGGCGATCGCCCCGACCAGCCCGGCGAAGACGACCGTCGGCGTGATCACGCCGGCATCGACTACGTCCTTGGCGACCGTCGCCGCCACCGCGAGAGAGATGAAGGCGCCGGCGAAGTTGAAGATCGCCGCATATGCAACGGCCAGCCGTGGCGGCATCGCGTGGGTGGAGATCGAAGTCGCGACGACGTTCGCCGTGTCGTGGAACCCGTTGGTGAAGTCGAAGGCCAGCGCGGTGGCGACGACGATGACGAGTACGACGTCGCTGCTCACGCGTTCTTGATGACGATGCCCTCGACGATGGAGGCGGACGTCTCGGTGGCGTCGATCGCCCGCTCCAGCCTCAGAAAGATGTCCCGCCAGCGGATCACGACCATGGGGTCGATCCTGTCCGCGAACAGCGAGGCCACGGCGTCGCGGTAGATCCGGTCACCGTCGTTCTCCAGGCGGTGGATCTCGATCCAGTAGTGGTCGAGGTCCTTGAAGCCGCGCAGGTTCTGCAGCAGTCCATAGAGCTGCTCGCAGCACTTGACCAGGACTCCGGCCAGCGCCTGCGCCTGGTCCATCGGCGCCTCGATGCTGTACAGCCCCATGAAGTCGGCGACCTCCTCCATGTAGTCGACGATGTCGTCCATCTGCGTGGCGAGGGTGTGAATGTCCTCGCGGTCGATGGGCGTGACGAAGGTCGTGTTGAGGCGCTGGATGATGTCGTGGGTGATCCGGTCGCCCTCCTGCTCGGCCTTCAGGATGTCGAGCGCCAGCCCCTCGTCGTCGGGCCACTTCTCCAGCATGTCGCGGAGCAGCTTGGCCGTCCGGAGCGTGTTCTGTCCCCCCTCGGCGAAGAGATCGAAGAAGACGCGGTCCTTTGGAACGAGTGAGAACCGGGTCACGGGTCGGTGAACCTAGCAGGCAGCCGGGGGGCCGGAAAGCCCCTCAGATGGTGCTCGTGACCTCCTTGGCGCGCTCGGCGTGGAGCTCGATCAGCTCCGACTGGAGATTGCGCGGGGGGTCGCCGTTGGTCGTCAGGCGGGACCAGACCCCGTCGCTGCCGAGCTCCCAGGAGTTGGTGTTGTCGGCGAACGACCGGTCGAGGACGTCGACGAGCTGCTCGCGATTTGCCTCGATCTCGACGGGCGAAAGCAACTCGACCCGGTTGTAGAGGTTGCGGGGCATGAGGTCAGCGGAGCCGATGTAGATGCGGGTCTCACCGGACCGCTCGAAGGAGAAGATCCGCGAGTGCTCGAGGAAGCGACCGACGATCGAGACCACCCGGATGTTCTCCGATACGCCCGGAACCCCCGGCCGCAGCGCGCAGATGCCGCGGACGTTGAGATCGACCTCGACGCCCGCCTGCGAGGCGCGATAGAGCGCTTGGATGCACACCGGCTCGAGCAGGGAGTTCATCTTCATCCTGATCCGGGAGGGTTGCTCGGGGGTGTGCGCCTCGATCGCCCGCTCGATCTCGCCGACGATGCCGTCCTTGAGGTTGAACGGCGCGACCAGCACCTTGCGATAGCCGCTCGGGCGGGCGTAGCCGGTCAGGTAGTTGAACATCTCGGCGATGTCGTCGCCGATCTCCTGATCCGACGTGAAGAGGCCGAAGTCGGTGTAGAGCCGGGCGGTCTTCGGGTTGTAGTTGCCGGTCCCGATGTGGACGTAGTTGCGCACCCCGTCTCCCTCGCGGCGGGCGATCAGGATGCACTTGACGTGCGTCTTCAGCCCCGGGATGCCGTAGACGACGTGCACGCCCGCCTCCTCCAGCGCCCTCGCCCAGCGGATGTTGGCGCTCTCGTCGAAGCGCGCCTTCAGCTCCACCAGGCAGACCGCCTGCTTGCCGCGCTCCGAGGCCTCGATCAAGGCGGGCACCAGGGGCGAGTCGGCGCTCGTCCGGTAGACCGTCTGCTTGATCGCGAGCACGTTCGGGTCCTCGACCGCCTTGCGGACGAAGCGCTCGACCGAGCTGGCGAAGGAGTCAAAGGGATGGTGGACGAGGATGCCGCCCTGCCGCATCGCGGCGAAGACGTCGACCTCCCGATGGGTGCGGCTGCCCTGCTGGAGCTCGGGCGGGGTCACCCCCTTCCAGGCCGGGTAGCGGAGCTCGCGGAAGCCCTGCACCGCGTAGACGTCGGTGAGGTCGTCGAGGCCGATCAGCCCCGGGGCCTCGAAGACCTGCTGGTCCTCGATGTGCATCGCCTCGACCAGCTGGTCGAGGAGCCTCGGCTCCATGTCCGGCGAGATCTCGAGCCGGACGACCTCCCCGAAGCGGCGCCGGCGGACCTCCTCCTCGACCGCAAGCAGCAGGTCGTCGGCCTCGTCGGAGACGTCGTAGTCGGTGTCCCTGGTCACCCGGAAGAGCGAGTGGTGAAGGATCTCCATGCCCGGGAAGAGGTCGTCGAGGTTGGCGGCGATCACCTCCTCGAGCGGCACGAAGGTCAGCCCGCCCTCGCCGATCGCGAGGAAGCGGCGCAGCAGCTCCTTCGGCACCTTGACCCGCGCGGCGACCTCCTCCCCCTTCTCGGGGCTGCGGAGCAGCACGCCGAGGCTTAGTGACATGTTCGAGATGTAAGGGAAGGGCCTGCCACGGCCGATCACGAGCGGGGTCAGGGCTGGGAAGACCTGGCTGGTGAAGAGGTGCTCCACCTCCTCCCGCTCCGCCGCGTTCGCATCGGACAGCGAGATGATCCGGATGCCGTGCTCGGTGAGCGCCGGCTGGATCTCCTCCTCGAAGCAGCGGGTCAGGCGCTCGCGCAGCTCGATCGCCCGCTGGCGGATCAGCCCGATCACGTCCGCGGGCGCCAGCGCGTCGGCCCCCCGGGCGTCGATCTTCCCCTCGACCTTCTCGTGCAGGCCCGCGACGCGGACCATGAAGAACTCGTCGAGGTTGTCCTCGTAGATCGCGCAGAAGTTGACCCGCTCGAGCAGCGGCACCCGCGGGTCCTCGGCGAGCTGCAGCACCCGGTCGTTGAAGTCCAGCCAGGAGAGCTCGCGGTTGAAGTAGAGGGACGGGTCGGTGAGATCGGGCTCCGCAGTCGTGCGGACGGCCTCGGGGGCGACCGTTGCTCCTCCTTCCGCGGCCGGCCCACTGGATTCCGTTACCTGCTGGGCTAGCTCGTCGGTCACGCCCCCACCTTAGCGGGGGTGTCTAAGCCGCTCTGACGAGCTTGATGCGGGGCTCCTCGACCGGCTGGGTGACCCGGTCGTAGCCGTCCGCGAGCTGCAGCAGCGAGGCTTCCCAGGTGCGGGCGCGCGCCGCCTCCCGTGCCTGGCGGCCGAGCTTGGCGCGCCAGGCTGGCGAGTCCGCGAGCTGGAGGATCGCCGCCGCCAGCATGGCCGCGTCGGGCTCGCAGAGCCGGCCGGTCTCGCCGTCGGCCACGATCGAGGACGGTCCGCCCTCGTCGACCGCGACCACGGGGAGCCCGCTCGCCCCCGCCTCCACCAGGACCTGCCCGAAGGTGTCGGTGCGGCTGCAGAAGAGGAAGACGTCGGCGCTCGCGTAGGCGCGAGCCAGCTCTTCGCCCTCGAGCCAGCCGAGGAACGTCGCCTGCTCCCCGAGACGCTCCCGGAGCATCTCCTCCTCCGGGCCCCCGCCGGCCAGCAGCAGGTGCAGCCGCGGGTCCGTCGCGTAGGCGCGGAGGAAGGAGTCGACCAGCAGCTCGGCGCCCTTCTCCTTGGTCAGGCGACCCGCGTAGAGCACCTTGACCTCGCCGGGGTAGCGATCCGCGTCGCGCAGGGCGGGGTCGAATCGCGAGACGTCGACGCCCCTCCCCCAGCGCCCGATCAGCGACCGCTCGATACTGAGCCTGGCGAGCGACTCGTCGCTGGCCGGGCTCGGGGAGAGAACCCACTCGCACTGGCGGTAGAAGGCCGAGAGCGCGGCGTCCACACCTCGTTCGAGCTCACCGGAGGCCGAGCGCAGCCCGGCGTAAGCGCCCAGCTCGGTATGCCAGCTGCCCAGCACCGGGAGCTCCATGATCCGCGCGATCAGGGCGGCCGTGACGCCGGCCGGCCCCGGCGCGGTCAGGTGCACCGCGTCGAAGTGGCCCTCGGCGAGCGCCTCGACCATCGCGGGCAGACTGGGCATTCCGACCTCGAGGCCGGCGTAGAAGGGGACGTCCACCTCGGCCACCGCCGGGAGGCGGCGGTCCACCTCGCGGTCCGTCCCGATCACCTCGACGTCGTAGCCGGGGACGCCGAGCTCGCGGATCCGCTCGATCGTCCGGGTGACCCCGTGGACGCCGCCGATCGCGTCAGCGATCAGGGCGACGCGCTTCGGGCCCTCGCTCGGGTTGAGCTTCGCCTTCTCCTTGCCCAGGAAGGCGGCCGCGGGCGCGTACGGGATCGCCGGGATCGCCGCCTGGAACAGGTTCCGGCCGGTCGCGATCGCGTGGGCGGCGAGCTCCGAGGGCTCCACCCCGCTCTCGAGCTTCTGGAGGGTCTCGCCGACGACCAGGCGCAGCCGGCGCTCGTGGACACGCCGTGCCCGCCGCGCCAGCTCCGCGTGGCTGAAGTCGTCGGCCTGCATGTGGTCGATCAGGGCGCGACCGGGCTCCACCCCGACTGAGGCGACGAAGGCGTCCAGCAGCGCCCGCGCATCCTCCGGGCCGAGGTCGCTAGTGACTTCGCCCCGTCTGGTGTCTCCTTCGCTCATCACGCGCTCAGCGATCTTCAGGACTGCATCCGGCCGCATGTCCTCAGCTTCGCTTCCGGGCATGCGGCGGCCGTTCTGACGGGCCGCCTCTTCCTTGAGCAGGAGGGCACGTGTGCCGAGCGCCATTGCGGCGTGCGCCCACTTGGCGGCGCTGCCCTGCTCGCCGCGGGCCTCGGCGCGCCCCTCCCGGATATGACTCAGAAACTCTTCCGGCGTGGCCGCGGGGGGCGTCTCGGTGAACGTCCTCCCGATGTCCACGCCGGCATGGTCATCGGAGCCGCCGGTGCCGGTTCCACCGTGGGTCTCGATGTAGATCGCGGCCGGCATGTTGAGCTCGCGCGCGCGGGAGCCGTTGCGGGTCTCCCAGACCGGGAACAGCTGCGCGAGCTGTCTGCGATGCGCCGGAGAGAGTGGCGCTTCGACCGCGTAGAAGGGATGGGCCAGGGAGCAGGCGATCCGGTGCGAGTGGAGGTACTCGGCGCAGGCCTCGAGATCGCGGTTCCACTCCTGGAGCCGGGCGTGGTCGTCCGGCGTCAGCCCGAAGCAGAGGACGTGGACCGCCTGAGGCTCGCCGCGAAACCAGGCGGTCAGCTCCTCCGAGATGAAGACGTCGTCGCGATCGGCGATCTCCAGGCAGCCGTCGATCGTGTCGTGGTCGGTGATCGTCACGAAGTCCATGCCGCGCCGCTTGGCGAGCTCATAGACCTCCTGCGGCGGAGTGGCGCACTCCGGCAGTCCGAGGCTCCGCTGGATCCCGAGCTTCGAGATCTCCGAGGCAGTCGAGTGACAGTGCAGGTCCACCCTCGTGGTGGAAATCGGGTTCATCGTTGACCCTTTCTGATTGCTCTCTCGTTCACTGGAAGGGTCCTCGTATGCAGGGAAAATCCCGTTACGAGGTGGTTGTCGCTACGTAAAGAGGTCGTGAACGGAGGCGCTGCCACACTTGCGCTCCGTTGGGCGTCGCGTTCGAGAGGGGAGCCCCCGAGGGGGCGCTGTGGAGCGGAGAGGCGGTCGCCGCCAGGCTGCTGGCGAACCTGCGTCCGTGGGCGTGCCGCGGCACGGCCCGTGACCAGCTGATCACCCTGACCGAGGGGGTGCTGGTACACGAGGAACGGAGCGAGCCCGTCACGCTCGGCGATGAGGACGTCGAGGTCTCCTCCCCGGCCTCCGACCGGCTGCTGATCACCGTCGATCCCGGGGGGGAGGGCTGGCTGCGCCTCGGCGCCGGCTGGCCTCTGCTGGATCGCGAGCGAGTGACCGGGCTGGGGGCACGCCACGGGCTCGACTTCGATCAGCGCGGCCGCTGCGTCCGGCTGGGCGCCGACCGTCGCTACACCGGCCCCGACTGCCCGCCCGAGTTCCTCGAGGACGGCGGCATCCCCCAGGGCGACTACGCCCCGGTCCCCTGGCTGCTCTCCTCCGCCGGCTGGGCGGCCTGG
>JBKPND010000127.1:0-14072 GCA_046732465.1 Actinomycetota bacterium | reverse complement strand
CTCACCTCGTCCGCCGGGTTGACCATCAGCTGCAGGTAGGCGATCGCGTCCTTGATCTCGGCGCGCTCGTAGAACTTCGTCCCGCCGATCACCTGGTAGGGCAGCTCGTAGCGGACCAGGATGTCCTCGAGCACCCGGCTGTGGGCGTTGGTCCGGTAGAAGACTGCGATCTCGTCGCGGCTCAGCCCGCCCTGGTCGATCAGCTCCTCGATCTCTCCGGCGACGAACCGGGCTTCCGCGTGCTCGTCCTCGAGCTCGGCGACGTGGATCTTCTCGCCCTCGCCGAGGTTGGACCAGAGGTTCTTGCCGAGGCGCCCGGTGTTGTGCGTGATCACCGCGTTGGCGGCGTCGAGAATCGTCTCGGTCGAGCGGTAGTTCTGCTCGAGCTTCACGACGTCCGCGTCCTTGAAGTCGACCGTGAACTCCAGGATGTTCCGGACCTCGGCCCCGCGGAAGCCGTAGATCGACTGATCCTCATCGCCGACGACGGTCAGATTCCCGTCCTCGCCGGCGAGCAGCTGCAGCAGGCGGTACTGCGCGTGGTTCGTGTCCTGGTACTCGTCGACCAGCACCCAGCGGAAGCGCTCGCGGTAGCGGCGGCGGACGTCCTCGAAGAGCTCGAGCACGTTCACGGTGCGCATCAGCAGGTCGTCGAAGTCCATCGAGTTCGCCTCGAGCATGCGGCGCTCGTAGAGGCGGTAGGCCTGGCCGACCATGTCCTCGAACGGGCCCCCGCCCGTCTCCTGGTAGGTCTCGGCGTCGATCAGCTGGTTCTTCGCGTCCGAGATCCGGGCGCGGACCGCTCGCGGCGGGTAGCGCTTGGTGTCCACCTCGAGCTCCTCGAGGCAGCGCTTCAGCATCCGCAGCGAGTCGGCCTCGTCGTAGATCGTGAAGCGGGGCGTGTAGCCCAGCCGCTCGGCCTCCATCCGCAAGAGGCGCGCGCAGGCGGCGTGGAAGGTCATCACCCACATCCGGCGAGAGACCCCGCCGACCAGCGAGGAGACCCGCTCGCGCATCTCGTCGGCCGCCTTGTTGGTGAAGGTGATCGCCAGGATCTGGTTCGGGTGCGCCAGGCCCGTCGCGAGCAGCCAGGCGATGCGGTGCGTCAGCGCGCGGGTCTTGCCCGATCCCGCGCCGGCGAGGATCAGCAGCGGCCCCTCGCCGAAGGTGACCGCCTCGCGCTGCGGGCCGTTGAGATCGGCGAGCAGCCGCTCGATCTGATCGGCGCCGGCCTCGATCGGCGCGCCGGCCGCATGGTCGGCCGCCTCCTCCGGGGCGACCTTCACTTCCTCTCTGGGTTGGGCCACGAGCCAAGCATAGGCTCGCGCCCAGCGGCCCCGACGGAGCGCTGGAACAGCCGTTTGCGGGCTACCCGCCCGCTGAGCTCGGCCCCTGCTTCGGTCGCAGCTCGGTGACCTCGGCGGCCTCGGACTCCTCTTCGCCGTTCAGCTTCGCCAGGCGCCGCTCGACCGTCGCGATCCGCTCGGAGAGCTCCTTCATCGCTTCGGCGATCGGGTCCGGCAGGTGGATCCAGTCGGTGTCGGGTCCCTCGACCTTCCTCCCCTCGACCCGCACGGGATGCCCGGGGTTGCCAACGACCGTGGTGTGATCGGGAACATCCTCGATGACCACTGTGTTCGCGCCGACCTTGGCGTTGTTCCCCACCGTCACGGGCCCGAGCAGCTTGGCGCCCGAGCCGACGGTGACGTCGTCCTCGAGCGTCGGATGGCGCTTGCCGCGCGCGAAGCCCGTGCCGCCCAGGGTTACGCCCTGGTAGAGCGTTACCCGATCGCCGATCTCAGCGGTCTCGCCGATCACGACGCCGGAGCCGTGGTCGATGAAGAAGTCCGAGCCGATCCTCGCCGCCGGATGAATCTCGATCCCGGTCACGGAGCGGCTCGTGTACGCGAGCGTCCGCGGTACCAGCGGAACATCCGCCTCCCAGAGCGCGTGCGCGACGCGATGGACGAGCAGTGCCTGGACGCCGGCCCAGCCGGTCAGGATCTCGAGGGTGCCGATGCCGCGAGCCGCGGGATCGCGCTCGCGGGCGGATGCGACGTCCGCCGAGACCTCCTTCGCCACACGCCTGAGCGTGCCCAGTCCGAACACGCTCCGAAGCTTAGGGAGCGACGGCGTTCAGGACGGGGCGAAGAACGGCAGCGACATGTAGCGCTCGCCCGAATCCGGCACGATCACGACGATTCGCTTGCCTGCCATCTCCTCACGGGCGGCGAGGTCGAGGGCAGCGCGCACGGCGGCTCCGGCGGAAATCCCGATCAGCAGACCCTCACGCTGGGCGGCCGCTCGAGCTGTGTCGAGCGCGTCCTCGTCACTCACGCCGACGATCTCGTCGATCACGTCGCGGTCGAGGACATCGGGCACGAACCCGGCGCCGATCCCTTGGATCTTGTGCGGGCCGGCCTGGCCGCCGGAGAGCACCGGCGATGAGGCCGGCTCCACCGCGACGATCTGAACCCCGGGCCGACGCTCCTTGAGCACCTGTCCGACGCCGGTGATTGTGCCGCCGGTGCCGACCCCCGCCACGAAGGCGTCGACCTCTCCGTCGAGATCGCGCCAGATCTCCTCGGCGGTGGTGCGCCTGTGGATCTCCGGGTTGGCGGGGTTCGAGAACTGCTGCGGGATGAAGGCGTCGTGCTCCTCGGCGAGCCGGTTCGCCAGGTCGACCGCCTCGGTCATGCCTCCCAGCGACGGCGTCTCGTGGACCTCCGCGCCATAGGTGCGAAGCAACGCCGTGCGCTCGCGGCTCATCCCCTCGGGCAGCGTGAGGATCAGCCGGTAGTCACGCGCGGCGGCGACGAGCGCCAGCGCGATGCCGGTGTTGCCGCTGGTCGGCTCGACGATCACCGAGCGGCCGCGCTCGATCAGGCCGTCGCGCTCCGCGGCATCGATCATCGCCACCCCGATCCGGTCCTTGACGGAGCCGCCGGGGTTGAAGAACTCGAGTTTGGCGACCACCTCGCCGGGCAGGTCGGCGCCCAGCCGCGGCAGCGCCACGAGGGGCGTGTGGCCGACGACGGCGGAGCTCTCAGCCCCGACGCGGAGGGTGGTGGCGGTCCCGTTGGTCGCAGCCATCGGGACAAACTAGCGGAACCGGGTCAGGTTTCCGGGGATTCCTGCTCGAGTTGGCTACCCCTGCGCTTCGTCGGGCCGTGGCCCTCGCGGGCCCGCCAGCGGCAGCACGTACCAGAGGACCCCGTAGACGACGGCCGCGGCGATTCCGCTGATGATCGTCAGGGTCGGGCTGTAGATGAAGTCCGCGATCAGCATCACCGCCCCGGTCATCGCCAGCGCCAGGAAGCCGAGACCGGCAATCGACATCTTGTTCGACGCGCGGAGTATGCGCTCCTTGTCCTGCTGGCGGAAGCGCAGCCGATGCCAGGCCGAGGGCGCGATCAGCAGCGCTAGCGAGACTGCCGTGAGCGCAATCACCGTGAAGTAGAGCGCTCGCTGGAAGTCGGTGACCCGCGTGAAGCCCTGCGCGAAGGGCACGGCGAGCAGGAAGGCAAACAGCACCTGTACCCCGGGCAGCGCCACCCGCAGCTCATTGAGCAACTCGATCAGCTCACGGCTGACGCGCTCCATCCGATCCTCGTCCTGCGTCCCTTGGCTCTCGGCCATTCACATCCCTTTTGCCACGTCGTTACACGACCTAATCCGAGTAGGTCGCGACGCCCAAGGCCGGACATGCTCAGCCGTTAGACGCGGAAGTCGTGGTCCAGCTCGACCGGGAGAGGCGGGTGCGTGACATCGCGTCCATAGATTTCCTGCATCCTCTGCACGAACCACCGGCTGATGTCCGCATCAGACGAGACAAAGCGCTGCGGGGCCTCGGGATCGGTTGCCTCGATGTAGACGATGGCGAGGGTGCGGCCCTCGGCCGTCTGCTGATGCCAGACGGCTTGGCGTGTGACCCCAGCCTCCTTCTGCGCGGCCGCATATTCATCCCGGCGAGCGCCCTCCAGCTCCTCCCAGGTTTGGCGATAGAGGTCCTCCTTCCCATGCACGATGAGAGCGGCATACACGATCTCGGTCATAGCGCCTTCCTTCCTCAAAACGACCTGATCGGCTGAACCTACCCGCAATCGGCGATTCGACGGTCCCGGCTACGGCGCGTAGCCGCCGTCCATCCACTGCTTGAACAGCTGCACCTTGTCTTCTGACCAGGGTTGCTCACCGCTGGCGCTTGGCGGCATGGTCCCGTTGGAGACTTGGCGGTAGACAGCGGCCGCGTTATCGGGCTGGCTCATGTACCCGTGATCGTCCAGTGGAACCTCGAGTCGGCTCATGTGCTCTATGTCCACGCTCGTGAACAGCGGCACGATGTCGGTCCTGAAGCTGATGGCCATGGGCGATACCTCCTCAACGTTGTCCTGCGACACCGCTCGCCCAGTATCTCGCGTGAGGACAGGGGCTCAAGCCAAATCCGCTCCGGGTCGTCCCTGCTTTCTAGATGTGGTACATCCCGGCCCCGGCCGACTCGGCCTCGCGCCGGGCGATGTCCGCAATCGAGGTGGAGCGGAAGGTGGCGCGCAGCGCCTCCACCCCCTCCTCCCAGATCCCGCCGGCCTCCTTGCCCTCCTGGCCGACGACTCCGTCGAGCGCCTGGACGACCTCGAGGACAGTGATCTGGTCTGCGGGACGGGCGAGCGTGTAGCCGCCCTTGGCACCACGGTGGCTGACCAGGATGCCGGCGCGCCGCAGCGTCGAGAAGAGCTGCTCGAGGAACTGCACGGGGATGCCGCGACGCTCGGCGACCTGGCCGATCGGCATCGGGCTGTCGCCGGCCCGCGCCAGCTCGGCGAGCGCCACCACTGCGTAACGTGATTTCGAGGTGACCGAGATCACGACAACCCTTTTACCGTGCGGGGCGGCGTGGCGATGAACCGACGCAACCGGGCCCTGCTGCGGGCGATCGCTCCGCTGTTGCTGATGGGGCTGATCTTCTACTTCTCGGCACAGACATCCTCAGGCGAGCACCCGTGGTGGGAGGTGATCTTCCGCAAGCTCGGCCACGTCACCGGGTACGCGCTCCTGACCGCGCTCTGGTGGTGGGCGCTGCGCGGCGTGACGGCCAGGCCGCTGCTGATCGCGGTGACCATCGCTTTCGCCTACGCCTGCACCGACGAGTTCCACCAGAGCTTCGTCTCCGGCCGGACCGGTACCCCCGTGGACGTCGGAATCGACTCGATCGGGATGGCGATCGCGGCGCTGCTCATCGTTCTGCGTCGCAAAGCGTCCGCCCCTCGGACGCGTATCGACACAGAAGGGGTCGGTGCGCCTAGATCCAGCCCTGCTCGGTCGCCATGAGGACCGCCTGAGCGCGGTCGAGGGCGCCGAGCTTGCCGTACACGTTGTGCAGGTGGCTGCGGACCGTGCTCGCGGACAGGTCCAGCTCCGCGGCGATCTGCTTGTAGACCTTGCCCTCCGCGAGTCGGCGGAGGACGTCCAGCTCCCGGCTGGAGAGCGGGCACGGGCCGGTCGCGCGGCGGCGCGTGCCCTTGCCCTGGGGAAGCTCGTAGAGGACCATGCGGACCGCCCGCTCGTCGAGACCGCAATGCTCGGCGGACTCGATCAGATCCTGAGTCGAAACCGGGCAGTCCTCGAGGTGGGCGGCGACCATGTCGGCGAAGCGGAGCACGGCGCCCGTCCCCTCCGCCTGATGGGTGTGGTGGCGCTCGATGGCCTCGGCGATGCGCGCGTGAACGCCCCAGCGCCGGGTGAGGACGCCGCCGACGAGGGCGTGATCGATGCCCAGCTCGCGGCGCTCGGCGGCGATCCGTTCGTCGGGGGTCGCGCTGCGACGGTCGAACCGCTCCGCGTAGCCCGGGTGCAGGCGCGCCAGGACCGGCCTGCCGATGTCGTGGAGGATGGCGGCGAGAGCGATCTCGTCGCGATCTCCGATCCCGCTGAGCTCGGCGATCCGGTCAGCCGCGCGCTGTACATCGAGGGCGTGCAGGCGGAAGCGGTCGGGTGCGAGGGCCAGGCGGCCGTCGCCGTTGAAGATGTCGTAGGAGGGAGCCGAGCGAAGGATCGCCTCGACGGCCCCCGGGCCGAGGCGCTCGATGCCGTCGGCGACGCTGCGGATGCGCCCACCGCCCTGCAGCTGGCCGGCGGCGCGGACGATCGCGCAGGTCAGGCCGACGTCGGACTCGACGACACCCGCCACCTCGTGAGGCGGGGCGCCGCGGTTGACCTGCTCGAGCGCCTGGTCGCGACCCTCCTGGAGCGCCGGCTGGCGCTCCGCCTCGTCGAAGGCCGCCGCTAGAACGCGCCCGCGGCCCTCGCCTCGGGTTCCGTTCTGAGCGCCACGAGTCGTGGTTGTGGCGGTTGCCATGCGGTACTCATCGGCACCACCTGGTCGATTGTTTAGCCCATGTGTCGACTACGAACGGTTTCCGTCAGCGGCCTCCGTAGAAAGCCGCTCGACGGCCCGCTCAATCCGCTCTACAGAGCGGTTTTTGCCCAATACGGACAGCGACTCGAAGATCCCCGGGGAGACCGAAGTGCCGGTGATCGCCACCCGAATCGGCTGGTAGAGCCTGCCCGGCTTGACGTCGTGCTCGGCGAGGATCCGCCCGAGCGCGGTTTCGAGCTGGGCGGGCTCGAATGAGTCGGTCCCGCGCAGCGCCTCGAGCGCCTCCTGAAGCAGCGGCAGGGCCCCGTCCTTCATCACCTTCCGCCACGCCTTCTCGTCGGTCTCGGGCTCCTCGAAGAGGAACCCGATCAGCGGCCAGACCTCATTCAGGGTCTGCGCCTTCTCCTGGGCGATCGCGCAGGCGGCCCTGAGGCGATCGTCGGGCTCTCGGCCGACGTAGCGTGCCACGGCCTCCGTGTAGGCGTCGAGGTCCACCTCCCGCATGAACCGCCCGTTCAGCCAGCGCAGCTTCTGCTCGTCGAAGATGGCGCTGGCGCGCCCCACGCCCGAGAGGTCGAAGCGCTCGACCAGCTCCTCGGTGCTCATGATCGTCGTGTCGTCCTGCGTCCCCCAGCCCAGCAGCGCGAGGTAGTTGCGCACGGCGGCCGGGAGGTAGCCGGCCTCGCGCAGCTCCTGCACGCTGGCCGCGCCGTGGCGCTTGGAGAGCTTCTTGCCATCCGGACCGTGGAGCAGCGGCAGGTGCGCGTAGCGGGGCGGCGCGACCCCTAGCGCCTCCATGACCTGCAGCTGCTTGGGCGTGTTGGAGAGGTGGTCGTCGCCGCGAATCACGTGGGTGATCGCCATGTCGGCGTCGTCAACCGCGACCGCGAAGTTGTAGAGGAGCGAACCGTCGCCCCTGGCGATCACGAAGTCATCCTGGGCCTCGTTCGGGAAGCGCACGTCGCCGCGGATCTCGTCGGCGACCACGGTGTCACCGGACTCCGGCACGCGCAGGCGGACGGCGGCACCGGAATCGTCCGTCGGCTCGCCCCGGTAGCCCCGGTTGCCGTGCTCCTTCTTCCAGGCCGCCACGTCGTCGCCGGTCGCCGCGTCGCGGTAGGCCGCTCCCGACTCCAGCAGCTGCTCCAGAGCCTCACGATGCCGGCCGGCGCGCTCGTACTGGCTGAGCGGGCCCTCGTCCCAGTCGAGCTCGAGCCAGCCCAGCGCGTCCAGGATCTGCTCGACGTTCTCGGGCGTGGAGCGCTCGCGGTCGGTGTCTTCGATCCGCAGGACCAGCCCTCCCCCGCGTCCCCGCGCGAAGAGCCAGTTGTACAGTGCCGTCCTCGCTCCGCCGATGTGCAGGGCCCCCGTCGGCGACGGGGCGAAGCGCACGCGGACCGGTACGGATGGATCTGAGGCTTGATCTGAGCTCATCATGCTGATCGGCGCCCATGTTTCCACAGGGGGTGGCCTTTCCAACGCGATCGAGCGCGCCCAGGAGCGCACCTGCGACGCGATCCAGATCTTCAACCAGAGCCCGCGGATGTGGCGCCCGACTCGCTATTCCGAAGACGACTTCGCCGAGTTCCGCGAGGCCATGCAGGCCTCCCGGGTCGAGGTGGTCGCCATCCACATGATCTACCTGATCAACCCGGCGGCGAAGGACCGCGAGATGCGGAAGAAGAGCCTGGAGTCGCTCACCCACGCTCTGCGCGTCGGCGACGAGATCGGGGCGTTGGGCGTCGTCGTCCATCCCGGCGCGCTCAAGGACGACACCCGGACGAACGCCCGCAAGCGCGCGATCGACCTGATCAAGGAGGCCCTGGCCCGCTCCGAGAGTTGCCCGATCATCTACGAGAACACCGCCGGCTCACCTCAGCTCCTGGGCCGCGACTTCGATGAGACGGCCGAGCTGATCGACAAGACGGGAGGGCCGAAGCGCCTCGGCCTCTGCATCGACTCCTGTCATCTCTACGCGACCGGCTACGACATCGCGACGAAGGAGGGGGTGCGGGACCTCGTGGGTGAGATCGACGCGAAGGTGGGACTGAAGCAGCTCAAGCTGCTGCACGTCAATGACGCCACTGACCCGCTGGGCTCCAATCGCGACCGTCACGCGCCGATCGGCAAGGGAGAGATCGGCCGCAAGGGCTTCCGCGCCTTCCTGGGCGAGCGCCGCCTTCAGGGCATCCCGGCGGTCCTGGAGGGACCGGGCATCGACGGGCACAACGTCGAGAAGAAGGACGTGCAGCTCATCCGCCGGCTCTGGCGGGAGGCCACCCGGAAGAGCAGCTGATGCTGCTCAATCGCCGGGCGCTCGACGGGATCGAGGCCGGCGAGATCGATCTCGCCTTCCGGCGCTGGAAGCGCCCGACGGTCAAGGCCGGAGGGACGCTCCGCACGCGGATCGGAGTGCTCGCGATCGACCGGGTAGAGCCCATCAGCGAACGCCGGATCACAGGCGAGGATGCCCGGAGAGCCGGCTTCAGCTCCCGGCGCGAGCTCCTGGCCTCCCTGCGCCCGGAGGGACGGCTCTACCGAATCGAGCTGCACCGGATCGGCGATGACCCGCGCGTCGCCCTCCGCCGGAAGGCCCGCATCGGCGCGGCCGAGCGAGCCGAGCTGGACGAGCGACTCGCGCGGATGGACCGTGCGCGAGAGGCGCCCTGGACGCGGAGGGTGCTCGAGCTGATCGCGGAGCGGCCCGAGACCCTGGCCGCGGACCTAGCCGCCTCAGTCGGAATGGAGAAGGCGCCCTTCAAGCGCGATGTCCGCAAGCTGAAGGAGCTCGGGCTGACCGAGAGCCTGCCCGTCGGCTACCGGCTATCACCGCGGGGTCGGGCGTACCTACGCGGCTACGGCTCCCAGCAGTAGAGGTAGTAGACCGCGTAGGGGTCCTTGTCGATCTCCCTCGCGTAGCGCGTAACCGCGTTGACGTAGAGGCCCGACGGGTTGTAGGCGCGCAGCGCCGGGCCATAGCGCCCGGGCGCCCCGTTCGCGCGGAGGAGGCGGGCGGCGGCGAGGATCGCGTCGTGGGGGTTGCGGATGTTCCCGCCGTGCCCGTAGATCCTCCAGGTGGAGGGGATGAACTGCATCGGGCCCTGCGCGCCGGCGACGCTGTTGCTGATCACCCGTCCGAACTTGGTCTCGACCAGATGGATCGCGGCGAGGTAGTTGCCGCCGATTCCGAAGCGCCGCTCCGCCTCGTCGTAGAAGGAGACGAGGTCCGCGAGCGGGGGTCGCTGTCCCAGTTTCAGCTTCTTGTGCTTCGAGCCGGCGGATAGACGCAGCAGTGATCGCCGAGCCGCGTACAGCCGATTGATCTCGCCGCGGAGCGTCCCACTCAGCAGCGGGATCACGCGGGTCGCGAGGTTGGGATGGTCGCCGAGTCGCGCGATCTCGTCCTGGAGCTCGGCCGACCGATCCAGCACGTCGCTCGGGGGAGGACCGGCCGGCGGGTCGCCCGCCCCACGCCAGGTGTCGATGGCCTGGCGAAGCTCGGTGTCGTTCTGGCTGATCTGACCGGCCAGCCCGTGTGGGGAGGTCGCCGTGGCATCGCCACAGCCGATCAGAGCGATCGCCGCGGCCGTCCCGGCGATCCAGGCCACTGCGAGCGTGCGAATCGTCCCGCCCATCCCCTGCACTGATAGCGAGTCCGGGCCTAGGATGGGCTCACTCCCCGGAGGTGAGCGTGATGAGCGACGGTCTGTGGCTGCGGATGACTCGGATCCTTCCCGTCCCGCGCCCGAAGGTGTGGCGCGCGATGACCGAAGCCGACGAGCTCGCCAGGTGGTGGGGCCCGAAAGGTTTCACCACACCCCACGTCGAGTTCCATCCACAGGCCGGGAGGACCTACCGGATCGCGATGCAGCCGCCCGAGGGTGAGCTCTTCCATCTCCACGGCGAGTTCCGCGAGGTGGATCCCCTCTCGCGCCTCTCCTACACCTTCATCTGGGATCCGCCGAACCCCGACGACCGGGAGACGCTCGTCACCCTGTCACTCACCGACCACGAAGAGTCCACCGAGGTGAAGCTCACTCAGGGCGAGTTCGCCACGCAGGAGCGACTCGACCTGCACGACGGCGGCTGGAGCGAGAGCTTCGAGAAGCTCGAGGGGCGGCTCGGCTGAGCGAGCCTCAGGTCAGGGAGTTGCGGAGGTCGAAGGCGCGGATCGAGTCCGGGTGCTCGTCCGGCGCGTCGAAGAAACGGCGGTTGACGCACTCATACGCCGGCCCGTCACCCTCGTAGGCGCGCTCGACCGAGAACTGGCAGTGCGGCAGCGGGTCGCCGGTCATCTTGATCCCGCCGAAGCCCTCGCGTGTCCGCTCGGCCAGCAGGAACATGTCGAAGTCGATCTCCGCGCTGAACACCTTGTTCATGCAGCCCATGTAGCGGGCTCCGGTGCGCGCGTCCTCGTAGGAGTAGAGGAACTTGCAGCCCATCTCCATGCAGCCGGCCGGGTTGACGAGCTTGTCGCAGAACGAGCTGCACTGGCGACACTCGCCGACGGCGTTGCGCTGTTGCTTGGTCTGCCCTGACACGACGAGTTCAGTCTAGGACGCGTCGGCGGACGGATGGAAATCTCGGAGAGGGTTCAGCCCTTGCGCAAATGGGGGTGGATCTGCTAGCGCGCGGACGAGCCGGCGGCCATGAAGGCGGCGATCTCCTCGGCCGGGCGCGGCGGTGAGAAGTGGAAGCCCTGGCCGTTCAGGCAGCCGATCTCCCCGAGTACCACCGCCTGCCTCCTCGATTCGACCCCCTCGGCGATCACCTCGATCTCGAGACTGTGGGCGAGGTCGATGATCGCCCGCGCGATCCGCGCCTGGGAGTCCGAGCCCTCCACCCCGTCCACGAAGGGCTTGGCGATCTTCAGCCAGTCGAAGGGGAAGCGCTTCAGGTACTGGAGCGACGAGTAACCGGTGCCGAAGTCGTCGACCGCGAGTTGGACCCCGAGCTTCTTGAGCGCGTCCAGCCGCTCGGTATTGCTGCTCGAGACCTCCATCAGCACCGACTCGGTGATCTCCAGGGTGAGGCGGTCCGGCTCCAGCCCGGTGGCCTCAAGGATCTCGGCGACCTCCCGCACCAGGCTCGCCTGGCGGAGCTGCGCGCCCGAGATGTTGACGTTCAGGCCGAGCCTGCCGTAGGCGTCCTCCCACTCGACGACCCGCCGGCAGGCCTCCCAGAGGACCCAGCGGCCGAGGGCGTGGATCTGTCCGCTCTCCTCGGCGATCGGGATGAAGCGGTCGGGGAGGATCAGGCCCTGGGTGGGATGCCTCCAGCGAATCAGCGCCTCCACGCCGACCGCGGTCGAGGACTCCATCTCGACGATCGGCTGGAAGTGGAGGACGAACTGGTCGCGGTCGGCCGCGTGCTTCAGATCGAGCTCCAGCTCGAGCCTCTGGGCGAGCGCCTCGTGCATGTGGCGCTGGAAGATCTCGTAGCGGCCCTTCCCCTGCCCCTTCGCCTCGTACATCGCCAGGTCGGCGTTGCGAAGCAGGTCGTCGGGCTCGTCCAGCCCGACCGCGATCCCGATGCTGCCGGTGATGAAGACTTCGCGACCCTCGACCTCGATCACCCGCTCGAGGCCGTCCAGCGCGAGCCGCGCCATCCGCGCGATCTCGATCGGCTCGCGGACGTCCTCGACCAGGATGGCGAACTCGTCACCCCCGAAGCGGGCGACCGTGTCGGTCGGCCCGACCACCGAGGCGAGCCGCTGGCCGACGATGATCAGCAGCTGGTCGCCGGCGGCGTGGCCGAGGCTGTCGTTCACCGTCTTGAAGCCGTCGAGGTCGGCGAACAGCACGCCGACGGAGTCGCCCGCGGCGGACGCGCGGGTGCGCGCCTGCGCGAGGCGGTCGACGAACAGGGCGCGGTTCGCGAGCCCGGTCAGCGGGTCGTGGAACGCCTGGTGAGCGGTCTCCTCGGCGGCCTTCGCGTCGTTCAGCGCCAGTCCCGCGTGCTCGGCGAAGGCGAGCACCGCGTCGCGCTCGATCTCGCTGTAGCGGCGGCCGGGGCGCCGCGTTCCGAGGGAGAGGGCCCCGACGAGCTCGCCTCGCTGATAGACCGGCGCGGAGATCACAGCCCGCAGACCGTCGACCACCACATCGGGCATCCGCCGGGGGTCCCTGCCGTAGTCCTCAACGACGATCGGCCGTTGCTCGGCGACCGCGTGTCCGGCTATGCCGACATCCACCGGCGTGCGGCGGATGTGCTCGAGCAGCTGCGGCGGGTAGCCGACCGAGGCCACCACCTCGAGCACCGACGGGTCATCGGGATCGAGCAGGCTGAGATCCACCAGCTCGTCACCGAGCAGCTCGCTGGCGCCGGTGACGATCGCGTGCAAGACGTCCTCGATGTCCGCGCGGCTCGCGATCGATCGCTGCAGCAGGGTCAACCGCTCGAGCAGGGTCTGCCGCTCGCGAAGCTCACCGATCAGCCGGATGCTCCGCAGCGCGAGAGCGAGCACGCGGCCCATGCCGCGGAGCAGGTCCAGCTCGTCCTTGCTGAAGTCGACGCGGCCGGTTCGCGCGACGAGGAGCGTTCCCTCCTCACCGACCAGCGAGCACATCCCAGTGCAGATCCCGAGCTCCCCGAGCTCGCGTTCGAAGCGCAGATCGCCGGAGGCCTCCACCAGGTCGGTGACCGGAACTGCGTCCGACGGGAAGCCGATCGAAGCGGCCACCTTCCCCTCCTGGATCAGGGCGGCGACGTCGGTGCCGATCGCGGCGGCCGCGCGCTGGACGCATCCCTGGAGGGCATCGCGTTCCTCGGTGAAAGAGGAGACGACGGAGAGGAATTCGGCCAGCTGGCGGGTTGTCCAGCTCTCGGCTTGAAAGCCCTGTGGGCCATCGCCAATCGGTCTTTGCTGAGTTCCTCTCCCCATGGAACTCCGCCCGGACGGAGCCGTCGGATTCTAAGCCGCTCGGGCAGCCCCTCCCAGCAGTGCGTCGATCTCGGCGTCCAGTGCCGCCGAGCGTCGAACGCGGTACTCGCGGCCGAGCTGCAGCTCGCGAGTCCCCTGGCGCGTCTCCATCATCAGGAGGACCTGGGAGTCACCCGGGAAGTGGCCCAGAACGGTCTTCAGCTCCTCGATCACAGACACGCCGAACGCGGACGCGTCGATGTGCAACCGCAGTGGGCCGCTGTCCCTGTCCCGCGCGGCGCGCGCCTTCGCCACCTCGTCCTCGGTCGGCTGGAAGAGCTCGAGCTCCTGGGCGACCAGCTTGGTGTCGCCGCGCCCCTTGTGGTCGAGCCTGCCCCGCACGACGAGGATCGCGTCGGCCGCGAGGAACTCGTGGGATTCCTCGTAGGCCTTGCCCATGACGAGCATCTCCACCTGCCCCTCGACGTCGTCGAGCGTCGCGAACGCCATCTTCGATCCGTTCTTCGACGTGTGCCGCTTGAACTCGGTGACGATCCCGCCGACGGTCACCCAGGAGCCATCGGGCTTGTCGGCGAGACTCGATAGCGAGCAGTCCACTCGCGTGCGGAGCGCCTCCTTCACCTCGGCGAGCGGATGCGAGGACAGGAACGTCCCCAGCGTCTCCTTCTCCAGGCGAAGCAGCTCGCGCTGGTCGAACTCCTCGGCCCTGATCGGCGCATGGTGCTGTCGCGAGGGGCCGGACGCCTCCGCCCCGCCCCCCAGGTCGAAGATCGAGGACTGGCCGAGGCGGGAGTCCTCCTGGGCCTTCTGCCC
>JBKPND010000126.1:0-28952 GCA_046732465.1 Actinomycetota bacterium | reverse complement strand
GCTGTTGGTCGCGTCGCTGGCCGGAGCGGTCCCGGCGATGGCGCAGACCGGTGGGGCGGCGCCTCCCGGTACCACCACCACGACTACGACAACGACGACTCCGACCGCCCCCGCCGGCACGGCCCAGCTGCAGCCGAACGGCAAGGCACTGCCGCCGGCGAACGCGCCGCGCCAGATTCGCAAGGCGATCAAGGCGGGCAACCGGATCCACAAGAAGCCGTACATCTGGGGCGGAGGCCACCGAAGCTTCAAGTCGGGCGGCTATGACTGCTCCGGCGCGGTCAGCTACGTGCTGCACGCGGCCGGGCTGCTCCGCAGCCCCCTCGCATCGGGTCCCCTGATGACCTGGGGCTCTCCGGGGATCGGCTCCTGGATCACCGTTTACGCGAACAGCGGCCACGCCTGGATGACCGTGGCGGGCCTGCGGTTCGACACCTCCGCGGTGGGCGAGTCTCTCAACCAGGGCTCCGGCCCCCGTTGGCGGGCGAGCATGCGCTCCGGCGCCGGTTACTCCGCTCGGTTCTTCCCCGGCTTCTAGCCGCCCGAGGGGCGGCCGGGAGGCCTCCTCTCCTCCCATCCCCGCGCGCGACGCGGCCCGATTCCTTCTCCCCGGGTCGCGTCGCCGCATGCCCCGATGGGGAGAGGGGAGCTCGAAGCGGTCCGGCAGGCGCGGCAGGGAGCGCTGCGCTGGCGTCGAATCCCAAGAGATCGTGCGGGTCAGCACTAACGAACGGTTATCGATTGCAAGGGTTCATTCACGTTTGGTAAGGTCCCGCGCCAGTTACGCCGAGTCCCATCACCACAAGGTGGTGGGAGCGGGGGAACCAGATACAGGGGCGAACCCACCGGAAGCGAGGGTGGGGGCGCAGGCTCCTTCAGCGCTAGCCCGACAGCTAACCCCGCAGGCCCGCAAAGGAGAACTGTTGGATGCGCAAGACACTTAGCCGCAAGCGTCGCCTAGCACTCGCGGGGGCAACAACTCTGTGCGTGCTCGCGTTCGCCGTCCCGGCGGCCGCCCAGACCGGTGGGTCGGGCCCGCCCGGTGGCACGACCTCGACGACGACCACGTCGCCGGCGCCCGCTCCCGTCGGGCCTCCCGGCAAGGCGAAGATCCGCAAGGACGGCACGGCCGTCGCTCCCGCGGACGCGCCACCCGCGATCCAGTCGGCGATCGCCGCGGCCAACGCGATCCACACCCTCCCCTACGTCTGGGGTGGCGGCCACCGGACCTTCTTCGACTCCGGTTACGACTGCTCCGGCGCGGTGAGCTACGTGCTCCACGCGGCGGGCATGCTGGCCAGCCCGATGACCTCGGGCGGCCTGGCGCAGAGCTGGGGCGTGGCCGGCAAGGGCCGCTGGATCACGGTCTACGGCAACGCGAGCCACGTCTACATGATCATCGCGGGCAAGCGTTTCGACACCTCCTCCGGCGGCGACCGCTGGAACCAGGGCTCCGGCCCGCGCTGGCGCAAGAAGAAGCGCAAGCCGGTCGGCTTCACAGGCAAGTACTTCCCCGGCTTCTAGCGGCCACCAGGCCGCCCGCCTCTGAGCGAGGGGCGAAGCCCCGAGCGGTTATGTAGGGCGGCCGCTTGTGGCCGCGATCTGATGGCGAAGCCGCCTAATGCTCCCATCAGTCGCAGGCGGGAAGTACAAGCCGTGCGGCAAAGATTGGCCACCCTGGCCTGGCGAGGCGGGGTGACGCTCGGATATACCTAGGGCGGCACCGACCGTCGTTATACGGTGCGCACATCCGACCCGCTGATGGACTCACCACAAGGAGGCGGCGGTAGCCGCGACGTCCGCAAGCAGTGAGGCAGAGCCCGGCACTGGATCGAGCGCCGAGCCGTCGGACGTACGCCTGGTCGGAGTGAGCAAGCACTACGGGGACGTCGTCGCGGTCGACTCGCTGGACCTGGAGGTGAAGCGGGGCGAGTTCTTCACCCTGCTCGGGCCGTCGGGCTCGGGCAAGACCACCACGCTGCGGATGATCGCCGGCTTCGAGGAGCCGGACGGCGGCCGCGTCGAGCTCGCCGGTCGCGACGTCACCGGGCTGCCGCCCTACGACCGCTCGGTCAACACGGTCTTCCAGGACTACGCCCTCTTCCCGCACATGACCGTCGGCGAGAACGTCGAGTACGGCCTGCGGGTGAAGAAGGTCGGCCGGGAGGAGCGGCGCCGGCGGGCCTCGGACGCCCTCGCCACCGTCCGCCTGGCGGGATACGAGCAGCGCAAGCCCAACCAGCTCTCCGGCGGCCAGCAGCAGCGCGTCGCGCTGGCGCGGGCGATCGTCAACGAGCCCAGGGTGCTGCTGCTGGACGAGCCCCTCGGCGCCCTCGACCTGAAGCTGCGGGAGCAGATGCAGGTCGAGCTCAACACGATTCAGGCCGAGGTGGGGATCACGTTCATCTACGTGACCCACGACCAGGAGGAGGCCCTGACGATGTCCGACCGGATCGCCGTCTTCAACGACGGCCACGTCGAGCAGATCGGCGCGCCCACCGAGATCTACGAGCGTCCCGACAACGCGTTCGTCGCCGGGTTTGTCGGCGTCTCGAACCTGCTGGAGCGGGACGGGCGGCGCTTCACGGTCCGCCCGGAGAAGATCTTTATCGTCGAGAACGGCACGGCCCCGAGCGGCCTGCACGTCGAGGAGGGGACGATCAGGGACGTCTCCTACGCGGGCATGGTGACCCGCTATCTCGTCGACCTTGAGGCAGGAGGAGAGCTTCAAGTCGTCCGCCAGAACCTGGAGACCACCTCAGCCGAGGTCCAGGAGCAGCGCGGCCGGAAAGTGAAAATCGGATGGCGAGCGGATCAGACCGTCGCCGTTAAGGGAGAGGAGGAAGGAAAGTGAGCCGACTGAGAGCTCACCCCACCTGGATGCCCGCGGCGATCGTCGCTGGGCTTGCCGCGATCATGCTGGTGATCGCCGGTTGCGGCGGTGGGGACGACAATGGTGGTGACAACGGTGAGGCGGCCAAGTCCGTCGGCGCGGGTGAGGGGGAGCTCAACCTCATCTGCTGGGCGGGCTACTGCGAGGACGGCAGCGTCACCAAGGGCATCGACTGGGTGACGCCGTTCGAGCAGCAGACCGGCTGCCAGACGAACGTCAAGGTCGGCGACACGTCCGACCAGATGGTCGATCTGATGCGGACGGGCCAGTACGACGGGGTCTCCGCCTCGGGCAACGCGACCGCTCGTCTCGTCGAAGGCGGTGACGTGGCGCCCGTGAACACGGATCTCGTCCCGAACTACAAGACGATTTTCCCGGACCTGAAGGACCAGCCGTACAACACGTTCGACGGGGTCAACTACGGGATCCCGCACGGACGCGGGGCGAACCTGCTGATGTGGAGGACGGACAAGGTCCAGCCCTCCCCGACCTCCTGGTCGGTGATCCTGGATCCGAACGAGGCCCAGAAGTACAAGGGCCACATCAGTGTCTACGACGACCCGATCTACATCGCGGACGCGGCGATGTACCTGAAGGCCCACCAGCCGGACCTCGGGATCGACAACCCGTACGAGCTGGACGACGACCAGTTCAACGCCGCCGTGGATCTGCTCAAGCAGCAGCATCCGAACGTGGGCGACTACTGGTCCAGCTACCTGAAGCAGATCAACCTGTTCACCAGCGGTGACGACGTGGTCGGCACGACGTGGCAGTACCAGTACTTCACGTTGCTCGCCGACGATCAGCCCGTCGCGGCGCCCGGTCCGGACACCGGGTTCGTGCCCACCGAGGGCGCGACCGGCTGGTCGGACACCTGGATGATCGCCAAGGACGCGGCGCATCCGAACTGCATGTACAAGTGGATGAACTACGTCACGAGCCCGGAGGTTCAGGCTCAGATCATGCAGTGGTTCGGCGAGGCGCCCGCGCAGAGCGGCGCGTGTCCCGCCAACGTGGTGACGGCCGCCGGCCAGAAGCTCGACCTGCCGCCGGATCCGAAGTTCTGCGAGGAGTACCACGCAGCCGATCCGGAGTTCTGGAACCGGGTCTACTTCTGGAACACGCCCCTTGCGGACTGCGGCGACGACCGCGGTGACGTCTGCAAGGACTACAACGACTGGGTCTCGGCCTGGACCGAGATCAAGGGGTGATTCAGAGGCCGTGGAAGCCGCCGGCGTAACAGCCGGCGCGGAGAAGAGGTCGGTGGGCCGCAGGCTCGCCGACCTCTTCCACGGCCGCCCCCGCCTCCAGATCGGGTCGCTCTTGAGCGGCCCGATCGCCTGGCTGGTGATCGGGTATCTCGGGTCGCTGGCCGTCCTGCTGATCGCGTCGTTCTGGTCCGTGAACGCGGTCAGCGGCGAGCTGATCAAGGGGTTCAGCTTCGACAACTACAAGGAGCTCCTCGACCAGTCGGTCTACAAGGACGTGGCCGTCCGGACGGTGGGGATCGCGGCGGCGGCGACCGTGACCGACGCTCTGCTCGCCTTCCCGATCGCGTTCTACATGGCGAAGGTCGCCAGCCCGCGGGTGAAGGGCCTGCTCGTGGTGGCGATCCTGATGCCCCTCTGGTCCTTCTACCTGGTGAAGGTCTACGCCTGGCAGACGATGCTCTCCTCAGACGGCGTCGTCAACTGGGCGCTCGACCCGGTCGGGCTGAACGGACCGGGGTACGGGTCGACCGCGGTCTGGCTCGTGGAGAGCTACCTGTGGCTCCCGTACATGATCCTGCCGATCTACGCGGGGCTCGAGCGGATCCCGAACTCGATGATCTCCGCCTCAGAGGACCTCGGGGCGAATCCGTGGAGGACCTTCCGCAGCGTGGTCTTCCCCCTCGCCTTCCCGGCCATCGTGGCCGGTTCGATCTTCACCTTCTCGCTGACCCTGGGCGACTACATCACGCCGAGCCTGGTCTCCCCCGACACGCAGTTCATCGGCAACGTCGTCTTCTCGCAGCACACCAACAACCTGCCGCTGGCGTCGGCGTTCGCGGTCGTGCCGATCGTGGTGATGATCGCCTACCTGGTGATCGCCAGGCGCCTGGGAGCGTTCGAGCATCTATGAGGCTTTCCGCGGCGACACGCAACCTGCTGCGAGGCGGCGTCTTCATCACGCTCGCCTTCATCTACATCCCGCTGATCGTGATCACGATCTACGCGTTCAACGGCGGGACGACGCTGGAGTGGCCGCCGCCCCACCTGACCACCGAGTGGTTCGGCCAGGCGATCGACAACACGGGCGCCCGGGATGCTCTCTGGACGTCACTCAAGGTGGGCGCCGTCGCCACCGGGATAGCCCTGCTCCTGGGCAGCCTGGCCTCGTTCGCGGTGGCCCGCTTCCGGTTCTTCGGGCGCGAGACCATTTCCTTTCTCGTGGTCCTGCCGATCGCGCTGCCCGGCGTGGTCACCGGGGTCGCCCTCAGCAACACCTTCACGCAGGTGCTCGGCGTCGACCTCAGCCTCCTGACCGTGATCGCCGGCCACGCCACCTTCTGCATAGTCGTCGTCTACAACAACGTGATCGCGCGGCTGCGGAGGGTGTCGGGCAATCTGGAGGAGGCCTCCGCGGATCTCGGCGCTCACACCTGGCAGACGTTCCGCTTCGTCACGCTGCCGAGCATCCAGACGGCGCTGGTCGCGGGCGGCCTGCTCGCCTTCGCGCTCTCCTTCGACGAGATCATCGTCACCAACTTCACCATCGGTGCGGGGGAGCAGACCCTGCCGATCTGGATCTTCAGCAACCTCTTCCGCCCGCACAACCTGCCGATCGTGAACGTGGTCGCGGTCCTCGTCGTCCTGATCTCGATCATCCCCGTCTACCTCGCTCACCGGCTGACGCGCGAGGAGGGGGTCACCGCGCGGGCGGGCGGCGCCGGCGCGATCGCCGAGAGCACGGCGGTTCCGTAGCGGCCACCAGGCCGCACCACCATGAGTGAGGGGCGAAGCCCCGAGCGGTTATGTGGGGCGGCCGCTTGTGGCCGCGATCTGATGACCCGCATCCGCGGCTCCGCTCTAGTGTTGAAGGGACCATGCGCGCGCGGCGGGTAGCGATAGCGATCGGGGCGATGTACCTGGCGGGTGGATTGGCGGCCTCGGCCCATGGCGCCGGCGAGCCCGTCTACGGATGCAAGAAGATCCATCGTGGCGAGGCGAGCGTCAACCCGAACCCGAAGGGCCTGCCGCCGGTCGCTATCGGCGACTCGACCATGATCCTGCCGATCCCCAACCTCGACGCGGTCGGCTATTCGGTGAATGCGCGTGGCTGCCGCGGGTTCCGCGAGTCGATCAACATCGCCGCCCGCCTGAAGCGCAAGCACAAGCTGCCGCACCTCGTGATGATCAACGCGTACGGGAACGGCGGGGTGAACCCGCGGCTGATCACCGAGGCGCTCAAGGTGCTCGGGAAGAAGCGGGTGCTCGGGCTGATCACCGCCTACAACGCCGACACCGGGAAGCCCCCCGCCCCCGACACGGACATCCTCTTCAAGTCGGCGAGGCAGTATCCGCGCCGGATCTTCGTCCTCGACTGGGTGGCGTACAGCCGCCCCCATCACACGGCCGAGCCGAAGGCCGGGGCGTGGTTCCTCCCCGACCTCTTCCACCCCAACTTCACCGGCGCCGATGCCTTCGCCCAGTTCCTGGCGCAGGCGCTGCCGATGGCGCGGCAGGGCAGCTTTCCCTAGGGCTGCTTGGGCTGCTTCGGCTTCGGGTGCGGCCGGGCCAGCGGGATCAGCTTCTTGAGCAGGCGGGCGAAGGCCTTCGCGCCGCTGAAGGTCAGATGCAGTCCGTCGGGCTGAAACCAGCTCGAGTGCCCGGCGCTGTAGTGGACCCAGTCGAGCACCTTGATGCGCTGCGGGTTCCGGGCGCCGGCGTTGCGGATCACGGTCGCGTCATTCGACTCCCCGCCGCCCGTCTCGCGCGGGGTGACGAGGCCGAGCTTGCGATGCGGCCCGAGGACCTTGAGCGCATGGCTGATATCGGCGGCCGTCACGGCCTGGTCGGAGCCGAGGGCGATCACAACGAGGTGCGGCAGCCGATGGTGCCGGGCCTCGTCGCGGATCAGCCGGAGGCCCTCCGGATAGGCGCGGCAGCCGCGCGCGTTCACCTTGTAGCCGACGCGCGCGAGGGCCGGCAGGGCGAGCAGCATCGACGAGTCCCCGATCGCGAGGGGCGGCCGGGGCGCGACCTTGTGCTTCGGAGTCGCCGTCTCGACCCCGCCGCAGCCGGCGCCTGCGCCCGGCGTCCAGACCGCCAGGAGCACGCCGGCGAGGGCGATCGCGGCCGCAATCCGTGCCAGGGCGACGCCTCCGTTCATCCGACCTAATTCTCTAGCATCGCCCGGCCCGCGCGCCGTGCGGGGCCCTGAGACGGAGGCGGACGGCAGGTGCTCTTCCCGACAGTCGAATTCGCGATCTTCTTCCCGATCGTCCTCGCCCTCTCCTGGGCTTTGATGTCGAGGCAGCCGCTCTGGAAGCCGTTCATCGTCGTCGCGAGCTACGTCTTCTACGCCGCGGCGGACCCGCGCTTCTGCCTGCTGCTCGCCTCGATCACGCTGGTCAGCCAGCTCGCCGTGGTGGCGATCCACCGCACCGAGGACGAACGCCTGCGCAAGTGGTTCACGGCCGGCGGCGTGGTCTTCGACCTCGGGATCCTGGCCGTCTTCAAGTACTACGGCTTCTTCGTCACCGACGTCTCCGACGTCCTCGACTCGATCGGTCTGGGGTCGCCGCTGCCGCTGGTGACGATCGCGCTGCCGGTCGGGGTGAGCTTCTTCAGCTTCCAGGCGGTCACCTACGTCGTCGACGTGAAGCGCCGGCAGACCGAGCCCGCGAACCTCCTCGACGCGGCGATCTACCTGAGCTTCTTCCCCCACCTGGTGGCCGGCCCGATCGTCCGCGCCAGCGAGTTCCTCCCGCAGCTCAAGGAGCCCCGCAACCCCAACCGAGTGGCCGTGAGCGCGGGCCTGACGCTGGTAGCCCTTGGCCTGATCAAGAAGGTGATGATCGCCGACTACCTGGCGCGCGAGGTGGTGGACCCCGTGTTCGCGGTCCCGCAGGCCTACAGCGCCCCTGACGCGATCCTGGCCGCCTACGCCTACGCCGCCCAGATCTTCTGCGACTTCTCCGGCTACACAGACATGGCGATCGGCCTTGCGCTGCTGATGGGGTTCGTCTTCCCGCAGAACTTCAACAGCCCCTACCGGGCGACCGGCTTCCGCGACTTCTGGCGGCGCTGGCACATGACCCTGTCGCGCTTCCTGCGCGACTACCTCTACATCCCCCTGGGCGGAAACCGTAAGGGGAAGGTCCGCACCTACATCAATCTGATGGCGACCATGACCCTGGGGGGCCTCTGGCACGGGGCCGCCTGGAACTTCGTCGCCTGGGGCGCCTACCAGGGGACCGGCCTGTCCGCCGAGCACGCGCTGAAGGGGCGGCTCGGGCGGATCTTCCCCGGCTGGCTGCGCTGGTTCGTCACCTTCAACCTCATCGTGGTCGGCTGGATCCTCTTTCGGTCGACTGATCTGACCGTCTTCGGCGACTACATGTCCGCGCTCGTCCGCTCCGGTCCCGCGACCCTCTACTCGGTCCCGGTGGTCGGGGCGATCGCGCTCGTGATCGGCCTGCAGCTGCTGCCCGAACGGCCGATGGAGGGGATCGAGCTGCGGATCGGCCGCCTCCAGCCCCTGCTCCTGGGAGCCACGCTGGCCCTGGTCGTGCTGGTGGTCGGGGCGACCGTACCGAGCCAGGGCGTCCCCCCGTTCATCTACTTCCGCTTCTGATGGCGCGTTCACGCGAAGAAGAAGAGGCGAGGGCGCGCGACGGCGCGACCCGTGTTGAGTCGGTCCTCGTGCCGGAGGACTTCGAGTCCATCGCCGAGATGGAGGCCGAGGCGCGCGCCGGACGCGAGGGCGAGGTGCACGGCGACGACAGCCTGATGCAGCGCTTCGACCGCTGGGACCTGCGCCGGTTCAGCGCCTGGGACGCGGTCAAGGCGGTCACGCTGACCACGATCCTGCTCCTGGTCTTCGCCGGCGGCTCCGTTCGCAAGGCCGCCGACGAGCTCGATCCGGGGCTCGGGCGGGACATCATCAAGGCGGTCGGGGGTCCGGCCGGCTGGGTATCGGATCGCCTGCCGCTCGCGGACACCCGCCGCGACCTCACCTCGTGGCTCTCTCCCGATGAGCAGCTCACCGGGCGGAGCTTCACCGCCGCAGGTACCAGCCAGGGACGCGCGTCTCCGATCCCCGCTCCGGCGCCGACCACTCCCCAGCCGCTCGACAAGCTGCTCGTCACCGGGGACTCGCTGTCGACGCCACTGGACATCGAGATCGCCCGCAAGCTCGCCGACCAGGGCGCGGGGGTGCAGGTGACGCGCGACCCCCATCTGGCCACCGGAATCTCGAACTCGGGACTCGTCGACTGGGGCCAGCTGTCGTCGACCCAGGCGGCGAACGACGACCCCGACGCGGTCGTGCTCTTCATCGGCGCCAACGAGGGCTATCCGATGCCCGGGCCGAACGGCGCCCAGGTGAGCTGCTGCGGCCCGCAATGGGAGGCGGTCTTCCGCTCGCGAGTCGGCCAGATGATGGACAACTACCTGCGCGGGGGGGCCCAGCGCGTCTATTGGCTCACGATCCCCACCCAGCGCGACCCGGCGCGCAAGCCGATCGCGGACGCCGTCAACAACGCGGTCGAGCAGGCGGCCGCCGAGCGAGGCGCAGCCGTCCGGGTCGTCGACCTGCGGCCGACCTTCACGCCCGGCGACTCATACCGGGACTCGATCGACGTCGACGGCAAGCAGACCATCGTCCGCGAGTCCGACGGCATCCACCTGAACGAGGAGGGCTCGTCGGTGGCGGCCGACCTGGTGCTCGAAGCCGTAGACCGCGACTTCGACTACTAGCCGCCACCGGGCGTTGTGTGCTTCCCGCACGTTTGTGCCGGAAGTCACGGTCAGGGAGCGGTGCACCCTCGTAGGGTCGGATCAGAGCAACTGAGGGGAGAAGGAAATGGATTCCGGTCTCACTCAACGGCACGCACAGGACCACTCGGCCGAGCTACAGCGTCGAGCGGAGCTCCACCGGCTCGCCGCCCAGGCTCGCGATGCGCGGCAGCCGAGGGCCAGGAACCTCAACATTCCGCATCCGGGCGCCGCGGTCTTTGCGCTGCTCAGCCGCGCCGGCCACGCTCCTCGTCGGGCGCGACGGGTCTAGGTGTTCTGCGTGTAGCGACTCTTCACGCGCTTGGACGCGTTCGAGACCTTGTGGCACTTGGCGGTGGCGTTGTACTGCACGTTCGGCACGCCGGTGCGCTTGCCGTCCTTGCACTTGAAGCCGAGCAGCGTCGCCCCGCAGGTGCCCGCCGCACCGCCGTTCTCGTGGCGGCAGCGGTGGTAGGCCTTGATCACCTTCTCGCCCTTCGTGCAGCTCACACCCTGCACCTTCAGCGAGGTGACGTAGGAGGCGCCCAGCTGTTGCTGCTTGCCGCTGATGTTGCAGGGCGAGAAGCTGGCGGCGTGGGCGGTCGGCGATGCGCTGCCCGTCTGCGCGAGCAGGACGGCCATCAGCCCAGCCGCGGCGATTACCCCTGTCAGGATCCGCCTCAAGTTGGCGCGATCCTACCGCTCATGGCCGTCGTGCAAACACGCGAATACACTGGCGCGCGTTGAAGCGGCCCCTCCCCATGCTCCTGCTCGCAATCGCCCTCACCGCGGCCGTCACCGGCTGCGGTGGCGGCGACGATGAGTCCTCGGGCAGCACCGCCACCGCGGCCCTGAGCAGCTGCAACATCAACGGCAAACAGCAGAACCTCGGCGCCTCCTACGTCACCACGATCGAGGTGGCGAAGGTGAGCTGCGCCCAGGCCGAGAAGGTCGTCGTCGCCTACCACGCCTGCCGCCGGCAGAACGGCGGAGCCGGTGGAACCTGCGACACGGCCGTGATGGGGTTCACCTGCACGGAGGGGCCGCGCCAGTCCGTGCCCGGGGTCCAGTTCAACGCGACAGCAGACTGCCGCAAGGGCGACGCGGAGATCAAGAGCGCCTACACGCAGAACTTCTAGATGTACCGGTCGGTCGGCGGGATGATCGGGGCGGCGATCGCCCTCTTGGCCCTCTGGCAGCCGAGCGCGGCGCCGGCGGCCGGCGAGCCCGCATTCGGCTGTGGCCACGTCCACACCGCCGAGGCCCAGCGCAATCCCTATGGGCCGAACGATGGGCCACCGCCGATCGCGATCGGGGACTCGACCATGCTGCTCCCGATTCCCGATCTGACCCGGGTCGGCTTCGACGTCAACGCCAAGGGCTGCCGTGGCTTCAAGCAGGCCGTCTGGGTGGCTCGCGACATGCGCAACCGCGGGGTCCTCCCGAAGCTCATCCTGATCAACTCGTACGGCAATGGAGGGGTAAACAACGACCTAATCAAGTTCGCCCTCAAGGTGATCGGCACGAAGCGGACCCTGGTGCTGGTCACCGCCTACGACGCCGACACGGGTCACCCGCCCGCGCCCGACACGGACGTCTTCGTCCAGGCAGCCAAGGACCACCCCGACCAGATCAAGCTGCTCGACTGGGTCAAGTACAGCCTGCCCCACCACAAGGTCGAGCCGGCGCCCGGCGCGTGGTTCCTGCCGGACCTCTTCCACCCGAACTTCACCGGAGCGCACGCCTACGGCAACTTTCTGGCTCAGGTGCTGCCCGGCGGCGCGCCTACCGAGGCGAAGGAGGGATCGGGAAGCGGTGGCGGCACCCCCTGGTGGCCGTTCGCACTGGGCGGGTTGGCGGTCATCGCCCCAGCGCTCTTTCTGCTGCGACGGCGTGTTAAATCCTGACCGTGCGCCGGACCCTGCTTCGACTCGCCCCGGCGGTCGCCGTGCTGGTGGCTGCCCTCGCCTGCTCGCCGGGCGCGGTTGCCCGCGGCGGCGCCGGCCACAACGACCCGACGAAGAAGCTCGAGGACGCCTTCAAGATCGCGCTCTACGTCCGTTCGGTGAGCACCGACGGCTGCTACCCGCCGGCGAGGCCTCTGGCGACGAAGATCGGCGAGACCAAGCGCGGCCTCAAGGTCCAAGTGGCGAACGGGCTCGGAGGCGTCAAGCGACGGAACATCGTCTTCGTGCTCAGGCACGGGTCGAACTGCAACAAGGTGATGATGGCGCTCCGCGCGTCCTCGGGGCTCTACGTCCTCAATTCCGCTCAGGGCACGATCCGCGTCCACGGTCGTCGCGGTCCGAGGGTCGTCCCCGGCATTCCGGGCCCGCCCCGCAGCCTGAGGATGGTCGAGCAGACCTTCAAGATGTCCGCCCCGGACCAACTCACCAGGCTCGAGGTGCTCTGCCCGGGCGGCAGGTACCCGATCGGCGGCGGGATGACGGTCAACGAGCCGTCCGGCCCGGACGGTGAGGGCGTCTACCCGCACTCCTACGAGCGGCTCGGCGCCCAGCGGGGCTTCCATATCTCGGAGGTCCTCTACGACCCCGACTGGACCTCGACGACACCGCGCAACATCACGGTCCAGGCGGTCTGCGCCCGCCGCCAGATCCCGCAGAACCCGACGCCGCACAAGACCGTGTTCATCCTGCCCGGCCAGACGAAGTCGGCGATCGCCCGCTGCCCGAGCGGGCAGAAGCTGATCACCGGCGGCTTCCAGCGCACCAACTTCGGCAGCGACGGCGGCGACTACGTCACGGAGTCTCGAGCCGTCGGGTCCAACGCCTGGAAGGTGACGGGCAGCGCCTTCATCGGGAGCGGCACCACCGGCGGCGGCGAGCTCACCGCGATCGTCTACTGCGCCAGGAGCACAAAGCGAATCCTCACCGAGGTCAACTCGGCCCCGGTACCCGTCGCGCAGGGCATGAACGCATCGGTGACCACGCCGAGCTGCCCCGGCAAGTTGCGGCTGACCACCACCGGCTTCGCGCTCGACTCCGGCAACGCCTTCTACACGGGCAACTCGATCAACGGAGGCGACACCACGACGGCGACGGCGTTCGGCTACTTCGGCCCGGCGAACCTCACCGCCTACGGCTACTGCCAGGGGGCGAAGTAGCCGCTGCACCCAGCGAGCGGCCACCACGATCTGTTTGGCGTCACTCCGCTCCGCTTATAGCGAGCTCCCTCGATCTCACCTTGAGCTTCGGCGTGAGCGTCAGTTCTTTTTCCGCGTCTTTTCGACCGCGTCAGCGATATCGGAAGCCTGCTGGCCATAGAGCTTCATCTGAGTAGCAAGCGTCTTCACAGTGTCGAGGTCAAGCTTGCCCAGATCGAGCTTCGCCATGTGCTTGGAGCCGCCCAGCCGCTTGAGCGGGCTTTTCTTGCTGTTGCCGGCCCCTAGACGAGATTTGATCACCGCGCCCCCGGCGGCTGCGACCAGCGCAGTGGCACCAGCGATGAGAGGGGTCTTTGCCTTGGCTGCCGCATCGGCGACCGCGCGACCTGATGTCTTCGCCTGATCGATAGCCGTGTGGGCGATCGAGCCGTCACCATTGCGGTTCTGTGCGCTCCGGCTCTGTGCGCGCGACCTCGACCGGGAGGCGCTTGCGCCCTTCGCCCGACTTCCGTTCGAGCTTCTTCGGCTCGAATTCGTCGAGTTGGATCGTTTCGCACTGGTGCGCCGACTCGAGCCTGTGGCTTTCTGCCGGTTGGCGCTGCGAGCTTTCTGCCGGGTATCGCTGCGACTATTTGAACTCTTTGTCTTGGTGGATTGCGCCATCTCTCTCCTTAGGTCTGGTGCAGTCAGAGCAGGTGCTCTGGTGCAGTCAGGTGCGCTCCGCGCCGCCTGTCTACTTCCTTGACTTGCTCTTCATTGAGTTGCCGGATGCCTTCTTCCTTGGCGTACGGCTGGTGGCCCCGGAGGACGTCGACCTCCGCCGATCAGCGTCCCCCTTGATCTCCGACACGGGGATCTCGTCGTGAGCGACGTCGGTGGCCAACTGCGGAAGCAGCTCGCCTAGATACTCAGCCATCCGCTGCTCCTCACTGAGGATGTCGCGGGCGATTTTTGCCGTCTGCTTGTCCCCCACCGACGTGGCGAGCGCGTCGATCACGGTGTAGGTGGCGATCTCCTCGGCCTCCTCGCGGTATTCCGCGCGAGCGTTGTGAAGCATCTTCCCCTGCTCGCCTGAGCCCTTTGCCAAGTGGAGCGGGCCCTGCACCGCGGCCTTCGCCTTACCGACCGCGCCCTGCAGGCTCTGCGCAGCCTTGGTCGCTGCGTCGGGACCAGGCAGCGAAACCGTCTCGGCGGTCCCCCCAAGTTGCTTGATTCGCTTGGCTACGGCCGATGCGTGGGACTTTGTCTCCTTCAGATGCTGCCGCAGGCGTTTCTCGTAGTCGGCCCGCGTCGTCATCGCCATATGCGACTCGAGTGAGAGCTCTAGATGGCGCTCCTTGCCATATGCCTCATTGAGCAGCTGCACGACCTTCGCGTCCCTGGTCTTGGTGGCGGCTTCCACAGTTGTCTCCAGTCTTTGGGTCTCCTGCCTGGGCCGTGCAAGGTGACCACAGTCACGCTCGCCCATTTGCTCCCAGGCCGGGGTGTGGCAGGTTGCTTCGCGTCTAGCGAAACAAAGCTGCCTCGCTTCCTTGCAGTACTGAGTTACCCGCCAAGACCCCGTTCAAACATATGTTCGGTGCGAGACTAAGCCCGCCTGCGGTAGTCCGCACCGTTTCAAACGCGCCGAAAACGCGCCGCGGGTGCGGTCTCTACCGCTTTGGACGAGAAGCAACACCGAAGGACGCGTGAAAGAATCGCAAGATGGCGGATCCAGTTCCTGACCCGGGCGCACTCGAGGAGCGCGTCGCCGGCCTCGCAGATGTCGTCAACAGGTTGATCGGCGTCGTATCGAGGCTTGACGACGAGACCTCTGACACCGCAGCCGCAGCCTTCGACAGCGACGTTCCCCGGGTCGCCGGACACAAAGCAACCGCAGGAGAACTGAAGAGCTTGAGCGACACTCTGGATGCCTGGCTGAAAGAGTGGCGCGCCGGCGACACCGGTTAGCCCGATCGGCGAATAGCTGCTTTGGACGAGAAGCGGCGCTTTGCGTCGAGGGCCTGTCCGGACTTGTGGGCCTATATGGCCCCAAAGTCCGGACAGCCCCGTCGCTACGCGTCGCTCGGAACTCGACAGCCCCGGCGCTACGCGTGATTCACCATCACGTGCTTGATGTGCGTGTAGTCCTCGCAGGCATAGACCGACAGATCCTTGCCGTAACCGGACTGCTTGTAGCCGCCGTGCGGCATCTCGGCCACGATCGGGATGTGGTCGTTGACCCAGACGCAGCCGAACTTGAGCGCCTTCGAGACGCGCATCGCGCGCCCGACGTCCTTGGTCCACACCGATGAGGCCAGGCCGTAGCGGACTCCGTTGGCCCACTCGATCGCCTTCGCCTCGTCGTCGACGGACTGGACCGTGATCACCGGACCGAAGATCTCGTCCTGGATCATCCGGTCGTCCTGGTTCGGACCCGCGACCACCGTCGCCTCGAGGAAGTAGCCGGGCAGGTCCGGCCGGTTCCCTCCGGTGACGATCTCGGCGCCGTTCGCATCCTTGAGGAACCCCTCGACACGATCGCGCTGGCGCTCGGAGTTGACCGGGCCCAGCACCGTGTCGGGATCGAACGTGTCGCCGGTCTTGTAGTCCTTTGCCTGCTCGGCGAGACCCGAGACGACGTCGTCGTAGACGGCCTTGGTGGCGAGCACCCGCGTCGCCGCGGTGCAGTCCTGGCCGGCGTTGAAGTAGCCGGTCCCCGCGATCGTCTCCATGGCCAGCTCCATGTCGGCGTCGTCGAAGACGATCACCGGCGCCTTGCCGCCGAGCTCGAGGTGGACCCTCTTCAGCGAGGGCGCCGCGTGCTCGGCGATCCACTTGCCGGTCTCCGGTGAGCCCGTCAACGAGACCATGTCGACCTCGGGATGGGTGACCAGCGATTCGCCCGCGGGATCGCCATGACCGCCGATGAAGTTCATGACTCCGGGCGGGTAGATCTCGGCGGCCAGCTCGGCCAGGATCTTGAGCGTCGTCACCGGGGTGGTCTCGGCCGGCTTCAGGACGAGGGTGCATCCGGTCGCGAGCGCGGGACCGATCTTCCAGACGGCCATCATCAGCGGGTAGTTCCAGGGGGTGATCTGGCCCACCACGCCGGCCGGCTCGCGGCGGATGTACGAGGTGTGGTCCTCCATGTACTCGCCAGCGGCGCGACCTTCGAGCGTCCGGGCGGCTCCGGCGAAGAAGCGGAGCTGATCCACCATCGGCGGGATCTCCTCGTCGAACATCGCCTGGCGCGGCTTGCCGGCGTCCCTGGTCTCCCAGTCGGTGATCTCGTCGGCCCGCTCCTGGAACGCGTCGGCGAGCTTGAGCAGCAGCTGCTGCCGCTCGGTCGGCGTCGTGTACTGCCAGGTCTCGAAGGCCCCCCGCGCCGCCTTCACGGCCCGATCGACGTCCTCCTCGGTGGACAGGGGTGAGTGTGCGATCACCTCGCCGGTCGCGGGGTTGACCACGTCCTCGGTCCTGCCCTCGGCGGGGTCAACGAACTCGCCGCCGATCATGTTCTTCAGGTCGATGACCTCGGTCGCATCCTTCTGTTGCTTCTCCGCGGTGGCGGATTCCATTGCTCCTCCTTGGTCAGACTTTCTGCTTGCTGCCGAGGACATCCTCGACGGGCGTGTGCTCCAAGCCGACGGCTTCGGCGACGGCGGGATGCGTGACAGCGCCCGCCGCGACGTTGATCCCGAGCCTCAGGCCCGGGTCTCGCCGCGCGGCCTCGGCCACGCCGTGATCGGCCAGCGCCAGCACATAGGGCAGCGTGGCGTTGGTGAGTGCGTAGGTCGAGGTGATCGGCACCGCGCCGGGCATGTTCGCGACGCAGTAGTGGGTGATCCCATCGACCTCGAAGACGGGGTCGCGGTGGGTGGTGGGGTGCGATGTCTCGAAACATCCACCCTGATCGATCGCGACGTCCACCAACACAGCATTGCGCTTCATCAGCTTGAGCTGCTCGCGGCGCACGACATACGGCGCCTTGGCGCCGTGGACGAGGACGGCGCCGATCACCAGATCGGCTCGGGGCAGCATCTCCTCGATCGCCAGGGTCGACGAGAAGACGGTGGAGGCCCGACCGCCGAAGGCGATGTCGAGCTCGCGGAGCTTGTCGATGTTCACGTCGAACACGAAGACGTCCGCCTCCATCCCGATCGCGATGAAGGCCGCGTGCATCCCGACCGCTCCGCCGCCGATGATCATCACGTTCGCCGGCGCCACACCCGGCACGCCGCCGAGCAGGATGCCCCGGCCACCGAGCGGCTTCTCGAGGAAGAAGGCGCCCGCCTGCGTCGCGATCTTGCCCGCGACCTCGCTCATCGGGGCGAGCAGCGGCAGCCGACCCTGGGAATCCTCGACCGTCTCGTAGGCGACGCAGATCGCCCCGCTCGCCTGCAGGGCCTTCGTCAGCTCCGGGGCCGGGGCGAGGTGGAGGTAGGTGAACAGGGTCTGGTCCGAGCGGAGCATCTCGACCTCGTTCGGCTGCGGCTCCTTGACGCCGAGGACCATCTCCGACTGCTCGAAGACCGCGTCGGCATCGGGGAGGATCTGCGCCCCCTGGCTGGAGTAGGCCTCATCCGGGATCGCGCTGCCCTCCCCCGCACCGGCCTGCATCAGTACCTCGTGGCCGTGCTCGCGCAGCTCCCGGGCTCCCGCGGGGGTGAGCGCCACGCGGTACTCGTCCTCCTTGATCTCGGTGGGAACGCCGACTCTCATCTCGCCACCTTGCTCTCCAGCGGCTCGGCGCGTTCGGCCGGAGAGGTGCTGAAGTCGAAGCGGATGCCGCGAGCCTCGAGCTCGCCGAACATCTCCTCGGGATCGATGCAGCTCTCGGGCGGCAGCGCCCCGCGCCGCTCGATCGATCCCCGAGCCAGCAGCCTGACCGCGGCCGCCGCCGGCGTGGCGGTCGACACGATCCCGCCCCCCAGTCCCCAGGCCTCGTGCGGCGGGGTGACGCTGCGAGCGCGGACGACCGTGTCCGGGCCGGTCACCTCGGCGATGTGGACCGAGACGGTCTTTGCTGAAGGGGGCGATGCGGAACGTGCAACATCGGCAATCCGCTCCTCGCTCGCCCCCCGCAGCGTCTCCAGGCTCTCGAGCACCTTCGGTGACAGCGAGAGCGCAAAGGTCACGTTAGGGCAGCCGAAGCTGTCGCCGAAGGTGAGCACCTCCGAGTGGAGGGTGAAGATCGTGTCCCCCTCGCCGATCGGCTCGCCGAAGTCGGCCGTGGGACCGGCCTGCAACGGCTTGAGCTCGCGCGCCCTGCCATTGACCAGCGCCATCGGCGGCATCGTGATCTCGTCGAGCAGGGTCCTGAGGGCGTAGGGAAAGCTGAGCCCCTCGGGCGGATCGAGGTCCCGGCCGGCCGCCAGGACCGAGATCGACGCCGGGCTGCCCTGCAGCTCCCGTACGGCCCGAGCCGCCAGGAGGTTGGTCTTGCCGGGCGCCGAGCCCATCCCGAGCAGGGCCAGCAGCCCGGCCCCCTCGAACCGCTCCGACAGGGCGAACTGCTCAGCCGTGACGTGGTAGAGCCCGCCAAGGTCGATGTAGTGGCAGCCCGCCTCGAGGCAGGCGCCCATCGCCGCCAGGTTGATCCGGTAGGCGGCCGAGTTGACGAGCACCTCCATTCCGGCCAGCTGCTCGGCGAGATCCTTGGTCGCGTCGGCGCGACGGGCCTGCGCCTTGCCCGCACCGTGCTCCATCGCCACCTCCTCGGCGCGGCGCAGGTCGAGGTCGAGGAGCCGCAGCGCGGTGACCTCCTCGGACTCGGCCAGGTCACGGACGATCGCCGGGGCGATGGTGCCGCCGGCACCGAGGACCGCCACCCTCATGCGATCAGCTCCTTCGCGCGCAGAGCGAGCCAGAGTTCGACGCGGTCGTTGGCACGGCTCAGGTCGCGGCCGGTGAGCTCCTCGATGCGCTTGATCCGGTAGCGCAGGGTGTGGCGGTGGCAGTAGCAGTCGCCCGCCGCCCTCTCCCAATGCCCGTTGCGGTCTATGTAGGCCTCCAGCGAGCGCAGGAGCTCGCCCGCATAGCGCTCGTCGGAGTCCTCGATCGGCCCGAGCACGCTCTCGCAGTACAGCCGAAGCGCTTCGGTGTCCTGCACGGAGAGCAGCAGGGTGAAGGCACCCAGGTCCCGGTGGGAGGCAACCTCGGGCGCGGCCCCATTCGAGAAGCCGGTGGCCTCGAGCGCGCAGCGAGCCTCGTGGAAGGAGTGGCGAACGCGCTCCGTCGGCAGCGAGCGGCTGGTCGCGGCGCGGGTCGGCCCGTGCGCGGTCTCGAGTGCGGTGCGGGCCTGACTGGCGAGCTCGAGCGGATCACCCTTGCCGCCGTCGACGACCGCGCAGAGCAGCTCGCGGCGACCGGCGGCGTGAGGCGCGACCACGGCCGAGCGGTTCTGGCTGGAGAGGAACTCGCCGAGCGTCCCCTCGCCGGCCGCGGCGTCGCCGAGCTCGAAGGCCAGGACGACGGCCCGCTCGCCGATCCCGAAGGGCGCCAAACGGTCCCGGACGTCGTCCGCGGCGAGGCGGCCGGAGAGGGTCGCCGCGAGCACCTCGCCCGAGAGCCGGCGCTCCGTCTCCCTGGCAACCCGCTCCCGCATCAGCTCCAGCGCGACGACGATGGCGGCCTGCTGGACGCAGAGTCGCTCGAAGTCCCCCAGCTCCCCGGAGCGCCGCACCACGACCAGCCAGGCCTCGGCTGCTCCCGCCCGCGGTGAGACCGGATGCGCCAGGGCCCTGCCTCGCAGGTCGGTCTGGCTCGGTACGAAGGGGGCCGCCGCGCTTCCGCGGGGCTGCACCTCCTCCCTGATCGGGTCGAGCAGGTACTCGGGCAGCTTGCGCCCGCCGGTCGCCAGGACCTCGCCCCGCGCATCGAGCACGACCGAGCTGCCGCCGACGGCGGCGGCGATCTCACGCGCGATCTCGTCGAGCCCGCCGCCCTGCAGGACCAGCCGCTCGAGCCGCTCGTTGACCGCGATGCCGCGGGACAGCACGTCGTACTGCTCGTTGACCAGCCGGCTGAAGGCCGCCTCCGTGATCGCGATGAACGGCGTCTCGTAGGGGACCTCGAACACCGGGAAAGCCCGGCTGTCGGCCTCGTTCAGCAGCGCCTTCGGGATCTTGTCGTGGTCGAAGCCGGTGCCGAAGCCGAGGCCGGCGACCCCCGCGTCCGCCAGCAGGCGGATGAACTTCCGCTGCTTGTCGGCGTTCTCGAGGCGGATCCCCGTGGTCATCAGCAGCTCGCCGCCGGAGAGCCAGGGCGTCGGGTCGAGCAGCTCGGTGATGTGCACCCAGCGGATCTCCCGCTGGCCCATAGCCTCCTCCCCGGCCGAGACCTTGAGGTCGAGCTCGGAGGTGAGGCTCTCGATGGTGAGCATCAGTGACCTAGGCGGGCACCAGGCTGTGCGCGCGATTCGGCGCTGCCCCCACCTACGCGCCGGGCCGCTTCCTCGAGGGTGGGACGCAGGACATCCACGATCTCCTCGAACTGCTCCGTGTCGGCGATCAGCGGCGGCGAGAGCTGGACGACCGGATCACCCCGGTCGTCGGCGCGGCAGATCAATCCGCGGCGGTAGAGCTCGCCCGAGAGGAATCCCCGCAGCAGGCTCTCGGACTCCTCGTGATCGAATGACTCCTTCGTCTCCTGGTCCTTGACCAGCTCGATCGCATAGAAGTAGCCGTCCCCGCGCACGTCGCCGACGATCGGGATGTCGTAGAGCGACTCCAGCGCCGCCCTGAACTCATCCTCCTTGGCGCGGACGTGCCCGGGAAGGTCCTCGCGCTCGAAGATGTCGAGGTTCGCCATCGCGGCGGCGGCCGCGACCGGATGCCCGGCGAAGGTCGAGCCGTGGGCGAACATCGCCTTGTCCTCGGCGAATGGCTCGTAGACCTTGTCCGTGGCGATCATCCCTCCCATCGGGATGTTCGCATTGGTGAGCGCCTTGGCCACCGTGATCACGTCGGGCTGGAAGCCGTAGCGCTGGCAGCCGAACCACTCGCCGAGCCGCCCCCAGGCGCAGATCACCTCGTCGGAGATCAGCAGGACGTCGTGGCGGTCGCAGATCTCCCTGACCCGCTGGAAGTAGCCCTCCTGCGGCGGGATGCAGCCGCCGGCGTTCTGCAGCGGCTCCAGGATCACAGCGGCGACGGTCTCCGGTCCCTCGAACTCGATCGCCTCCTCGATCTGGTCGGCCGCCCAGAGCGGGTCCCGGTCGGCGGGCCAGCGATAGCTGAGCGTGTTGGGCACATGGATGCCGCCGGGAGCGAGCGGCTCGAAGGCCGTCCGCAGCGCCGGGATCCCCGTCGCCGAGAGGGCTCCCAGTGTGGTCCCGTGGTACGCGATCTCGCGCGCGATCAGCTTGGTCTTCTGGCCGTTGCCCCTCGCCCGGTGATAGGCACGGGCGAGCTTGATGGCCGACTCGACCGCTTCGGAGCCGCTGTTGGTGAAGAAGACGTGGTTCAGGTCACCCGGGGTCAGGGACGCGATCCGGGAGGCGAGCTCGATCGCCCGCGGGTGCGCGTAGCTCCAGACGGTGATGAAGTCGAGCTCGCGCACCTGCGCCGCCATCGCGTCGCCGAGCTCCGTCCGTCCATGCCCCGAGTTGACGCAGAAGAGCGCCGAGAGGCCGTCGAGGTAGCGATTGCCGTGGTCATCCCAGACGTAACAACCGTCGCCACGGACGATGATCGGTACCTCATGCTCGGGGCCGAATGAGCCCATCCGCGTGAAGTGCATCCACAGGTTCCGTTGCGCCTGCTCCTGGAGCGCCGTTGAGTCAACCTGGGCCGTTCCCGGGGCGCTGGTCGGTGCTGCCATCCGTCTCCTCCGTTCTCTCTGCCTCCCCGTACAAAAGCTACCCCGAGGCCGTCGGCCCCACAAGCGGAATTGTGTGAAATCCGCTTTGAACCGCTTGTACAGTATGGACAAGAGGGCCAACGACTTTTAGGGCTTTCGCCCCTTGCGACGATTCGTCGGGGTTCTTACGCTCGGGCATCCGCGACGGCCAATCCGGGCCGGCGTGGCCAGTCGACTCCGCCAGGTCGGCTGGAGCGGGAAGGAGACAGATTTGGATAGCGGCACGATCGCAGCGCACCGGGCCCGCTCTGCCAGGATGGTGCCTGCTTGATGGAGACGGCCTCGAATAGAGCACCCTGCGTCGTCCTCGAGTCCGTCACCAAGCGGTTCGGCGACCTGACCGCGGTGGACGCAATCGACCTCGACATCGCGGAGGGCGAGTTCTTCACCATGCTCGGCCCGAGCGGCTGCGGCAAGACGACGACTCTGCGGATGATCGCCGGCTTCGAGGAAGTCACGGACGGCCGGCTGGCCATCGACGACGTCGACATGCTGGGTACCCCGCCGCACAAGCGACCCACCAACACGGTCTTTCAGAGCTACGCCCTCTTCCCCCACCTCTCGGTCAGGGAGAACGTCGCCTTCGGCCTGCGCCGCAAGGGAGTGGACAGGCGCGAGATCGACCGGCGCGTTCGCGAGGAGCTCGAGCGGGTCGGGCTCGCCGCGGAGGCGAACCGCCGGCCCTCGCAGCTCTCCGGCGGCATGCAGCAGCGCGTCGCGCTCGCCCGCGCCCTGGTCAACCTGCCGCGGGTGCTTTTGCTCGACGAGCCGCTCGGGGCGCTCGACCTGAAGCTGCGCAAGGGCCTGCAGGTCGAGCTCAAGAAGATCCAGCGCGAGGTCGGGATCACCTTCGTCTACGTCACCCATGATCAGGAGGAGGCGTTGACGATGTCCGACCGGATCGCGGTCATGAACCAGGGCCGCATCGAGCAGATCGGAGATCCGGAGGAGGTCTACGACCGCCCGACGACCACGTTCGTCGCCGGCTTCATCGGCGTCTCCAACCTGATGCCCGGCACCGTTCGCAAGAGCGGAGACAATGGAGAGGTCGAGCTCGACAGCGGCGTTCAGGTCCGCGCCGACATCGACAACCTCAGCCCCGGCGATCGCTGCCACGCGGTGGTGCGCCCGGAGAAGCTCACGATCGGCTCGGGGAACGGAAACGAGCCGAGCGTCGAGGGCCTGGTCGAGAGCTCGCTCTATCTCGGCACCTCGACCCAGCTGATCGTCCTGCTACCCGGCGACGTGCGCATGACGGTGCTCGTCCCGAACACGGACGAGGCCGAGCGCCAGAGGCTTCCTGGAGGTGGTGCGAAGGTCCAGCTTTCCTGGGCTCCCGAGCACATGCACGTGGTGAGGGAGTCCACGACGAACGGAGCGGTGCCCGCCGCGGAGGCGGGCGAACCGGCAGCAACATGACAATGAGGAGGAACTCGAAGTGAGACTTACGCAGAGGGCGAAGGCCCTGGGACTGGGAGTCGTCGCCCTCGGCGCTGCGATTGCGCTGGCGGCGTGCGGCGGCGGGAACGGAATCGAAGGCGGCGGCGGCTCGGAGGACGTCCAGACGGTCAAATACCAGCCACCCCCCTCGGGTGACCTGACGATCTCGAACTGGCCGCTCTACATCGACAAGAACACGGTGGCCAACTTCGACAAGGCGACCGGTGTCAACACCAAGTACATCGAGGACGTCAACGACAACCAGGAGTTCTTCGCCAAGATGCAGCCCCTGCTCTCCAAGGGGCAGTCGGGCGGGCGGAGCCTGATCGTCGTGACCGACTGGATGGCCCAGAAGATGCACGACCTCGGCTACGTCCAGAACCTGGACCCGGCCGGGATCCCGAACGTCGAGGCGAATCTGCGCGAGGATCTGCGCAATCCGGATTTCGACCCGGGGCGCAAGTACTCGATTCCGTGGCAGAGCGGCATGACGGGGCTGATCGTCAACACCCAGCTGGCCCCGAACGTGCACTCGATCAACGACCTGTTCGACCCGCAGTACAAGGGCAAGGTCGAGATGCTCACCGAGCTGCGCGACACCGTGCCGCTGGTGATGAAGGCGGACGGCATCGATCCGAACCAGGCCACGGAGCAGCAGTGGCTCGACACGATCGACAAGCTCAAGCAGGCCGTGTCGTCCGGGCAGATCCGGCGCTTCACCGGCAACGACTACACCCGCGACATGGCCAACGGCGACGTCGCGGCGATCATCGGCTGGTCGGGTGACGCGGTGCAGCTGCAGGCGGACAACCCGAACATCGAGTTCCGGATGCCCACCGAGGGCTGCATCCTCTGGTCGGACAACATGGAGATCCCGGTCGGCGCGCCCAACCCGACGGCGGCCGAGGCGTTCATGAACTACGTCTACGACCCGAAGAACCAGGCGCCGATCGCCGCGTACAACAGCTACGTCACCCCGGTGGACGGGGTCCGGGAGCTGTTCAAGACGACCAACCCGGACCTGGTGAACGATCCGCTGATCTTCCCGACGGAGGAGTTCACCAAGAACTGCTCGACCCAGCCCAACCTAACGGGCCAGGAGGAGCAGACCGTGACCCGGGCGTTCGAGGGCGTCCTGAACGGCTAGCGGTCGAAAAATCGGATGGGTAATGGCGGCGGAGACGGCTGATGCGTAACGAGCGCCTCGTCGCTCTCCGCCGCCGCCTCATCCCCTACGGGCTGCTCGGCCCAGGGATCCTCTGGCTGATCCTGTTCTTCGTCGTGCCCATGTACTTCATGGGCAGGCTCTCGCTGGAGTCAGGGATCTTCCCCCAGTTCCAGTTCGACTGGAACTTCTCCAACTACAGCGACGTGCTGAGCGCTTACGACACGCAGTTCTTCCGCGCGTTCCAGTACTCGGCGGCGGCGACGATCATCGGCCTGGTGATCGCCTATCCACTCGCCTACGCGATCGCCTTCCGGGGCGGGCGCTGGAAGAACGCGATGTTGCTGGCGGTGATCGCCCCCTTCTTCACCACGTATCTGATCCGGACGCTCGCCTGGGAGACGATCCTCAGCGACAACGGCTTCGTGGTCAACACGCTGCAGACCCTGGGCCTGGTGTCAAACGACGGGCGCCTGCTCGCCACAGCGCCCGCCGTGATTGCCGGCCTCACGTACAACTTCCTGCCCTTCATGATCCTGCCGATCTACGCCAGTCTCGAGCGGATGGACACCAGCCTGATCGAGGCGGGCAAGGACCTCTACGCCTCGTCCCGCAAGGCGTTCCTGAAGGTGACGCTGCCGCTCTCGATGCCGGGCGTGGTCGCCGGCACGCTGCTCACCTTCATCCCCGCGACCGGTGACTACATCAACGCCCAGTTCCTCGGCGGCGCCCAGAACGCGATGATCGGCAACGTCATCCAGTCGCTCTATCTGAAGCAGACCGACTATCCGGCGGCTGCGGCACTGGCCTTCATCCTGATGGCGGCGATGCTGCTCATCGTCTTCATCTACATCCGCTTCGCCGGGACCGAGGCGCTGATGGGAGAGGAGGTGGAGAACCGCTGATGGAGGCGCACGCCGCAAGCCTCCCCACGCAACGGCGGCTCTCGGTCGCGTCCCGGGTGTGGAAGTGGCTGCGCGAGAACGCGATCGTGATCTACGGCGTACTCGCGATCATCTACATGCTGATCCCGATCGGGCTGATCGTCGTCTTCTCCTTCAACGACCCGGCGGGCAAGTTCAACTTCACCTGGCAGGGCTTCACCCTCTCGCACTGGGCGCACCCCTTCGAGATCTCGGAGCTGACGGACGCCCTCATGCTCAGCCTGCGGCTGGCGGCCCTGGCGACGCTGATCTCGACGATCCTCGGGACCATGATCGCCCTAGCGCTCGTCCGCTACGACTTCTTCGGCCGGCGCGCCTCGAACTACCTGATCGTCATCCCGACGGCCACGCCCGAGGTCGTGCTCGGGGCCTCGCTGCTCTCGCTGTTCCTGATCTACGGGCTCTCGCTCGGCTTCACCACGCTGCTCATCGCCCACGTGATGTTCTGCATCAGCTTCGTGGTGATCGTCGTTCGCTCACGCCTGATCGGCTTCGATCGCAGCCTCGAGGAGGCGGCCCAGGACCTCGGGGCCGACCCGTTCACGACCTTCCGGAAGGTCACGCTGCCCTTGATCTGGCCCGGGATCATCGCGGGCGCCCTGCTCGCCTTCGCCCTCTCGATCGACGACTTCGTCGTCTCCAACTTCACGGCCGGGACCGACGTGACCTTCCCCCTCTACATCTTCGGAGCAGCCCAGCGCGGCATCCCGGTGCAGGTCTACATCATCGCCACCATGCTGTTCGCCGTCACCCTGATCGCGATGGTGTTCACGGTGTGGCAGCAGCGCCGCGCCGAGCGGCTGGCTTCTGTACGCCCTGAGCAGGAGGTTTGAGTCACCTCCGATCGAGGTATTTCGCCGGTGTGCGAACGGGGGAGCTCGCGCTCGAGCGGAACGACCAAGGACCTGCAGTGCTTACTATCTCAGGCGAGCACGACCTCAGCACGGCATCTAATCTCAGGCGCCGGATCGACGGTCTCCTGGATGAGGGCGTCGCGACGGTCGTGGACCTCTCCCCGGCAACCTTCATCGACTCGTCCATCCTGGGCGTGATCCTGGACGGCCGCCGACGGGCGGCGGAGGCCCAGATCGGCTTCGCGGTCGCGCGCGCGAGCGGCTCGGAGGCGGTCGATCGCGTCCTCGAAGTGACCGGCCTGCGCGACGAGCTTCCCGTGCACGCCCGACGGGAGGAGGCCATCCTGGCGGCCTCGGGCAACTCGGGAAAGCCGCCGCCGTGACGGCCGGCGAGCTCCGCCTGACACTCCCCGCGACGGCCGAGAACGTGATCGTCGTCCGTCAGGCCGTCGCCGGACTCGGAGAGGCGATCGGCCTCCCCGGTTCCCGGATCGCGGATCTGAAGACGGTGATCGGCGAGGCGTGCAACAACGTCGTGCTGCACGCCTACGAGGGCGAGCCCGGGCCGCTCGTGGTCACCGCCGAGCCCCGCTCCGGCGAGCTCGAGGTCCAGGTGGCCGACAAAGGCAGGGGCTTCAGGCCGCGCGCTCATTCGGGCGACGAGTCCCTCGGCCTCGGCCTTCCCCTGATCGCGGCCCTCTCCGACAGCTTCGAGATCAGCGGCGGCCCCGGCAAGGGCAGCCGGACGACGATCCGCTTCGGCTACACGCCGCCCGACTTCAGCAACAACGGCACTCCGAACGGGGTCTCGGAGGAGCTCGAGATGGCGATCACCCCCGGCGAGCTGGTCAAGCCGGTTCTCGCCCGGGTGATCGGCGCGCTCGCGGCCCGGGCCGAGTTCTCCGTCGACCGGCTCGCGGACACGGTGCTGCTCGGCGACGTGGTGTCCTCGTCGACCGGAGGTGACTTCGCGGAAGGCCGGGTGGGCGTCGCGATCAAGGACGGCGACGGCACCCTGAACGTGCGGGTCGGTCCCCTGGTGGAGGGCGCCGGCGAGAAGCTGATCAGCGAGATGGATCTGCCGGGCGCCGGCTCGCTGGCCTCCCTGGCCAGCAGGATGGAAGTCACCAAGGGCGAGACCGCGGAGGGCGAGGCGGCGGAGTTCCTCGACTTCGAGGTGACCAGCTAGCTAGCGGTCCTCTTCGGGGATCCGCTGCCGCAGCTTCTCGATGGTCGCGCGCAGGATGCGCGAGACGTGCATCTGCGAGACCCCGACCCGCTCGGCGATCTCGCTCTGGGTCATGTCCTCGACGAAGCGCAGGTGGAGCACCTTGCGATCGCGGTCGGAGATCTCGTCCAGCACCGGGCCGATCGCCTCGCCGTACTCGACGGTCTCGAAGGAGAGGTCCTCCTCGCCGATCCGGTCGCGCAACGGCCCGGGTTCGTCCCCGTCACCGGTCGTCGAGGTCGCGTCGAGAGAGACGGCGTGGTGGCCCTGCGCGGCATGCATGGCCTCCAGGACCTCCTCGTCGGTCGCCTCGATGCGCGTCGCGATCTCCTGCACGGTCGGCGAGTGGCCGAGCTTGGCGGGCAGCTCCGCCATCGCCCGCTCCACCTTGAGGATGCGCTCCTGCACATCGCGCGGGACGTGCACGGACCAGCCACGATCGCGAAAGTGGCGCTTGAGCTCACCGAGGATCGTGGGCACAGCGAAGGTCGAGAACGCGGTCCCCCGCGCGGGGTCGAACCGGTCGATCGCCTTGACCAGGCCGACGCTCGCCACCTGGACCAGGTCGTCGAACGGCTCGGCGCCGCCGGCGTACCGCGCCGCCAGGCGCCTGGCGAGCGGCATGAATCGGTCCACCAGCTCCTCACGCACGACGGGTGAGTGGCCTTCGGCGAATCGCTCCAGCAGCCGTCGCTCGTCCGCCAGCTGCTCGCCTGGGCCGGGAGAAGGCGTTTGATTCATTTGGCTGTCAGCCAAGGCAAGTCCGTTGATGGGTCAGCTCCTCACGGCCGTGGCTTCTCGCCCCTGGGGGCCCGAGGATCGGCCAGCCCACCCAGCGTAACTACCCAGGATCAATGGTGGCCCAAACCGCGGTTTGCGCGATCGGCGCGCGGGTAGCGCAGGCGTGAACAGCATCAAACGCAAGGAGTGATGTCTCATGCCACCCCGCGGCGTCAAGAAGGGCACCAAGCGTGCCAGGCAGTACGAGAAGGTCAAGCGCTCCGCGCGCAGCCGCGGCGCCTCGGCTTCACGAGCCCGGGAGATGGCGGCCCGGACGGTCAACAAGAACCGCGCGCGCTCCGGTGAGTCGCGAACCAGATCGCGCAGCTCCACCCGTGGGGCCTCCCCGCAGCGGCGCGGCGGGCAGCGCTCGGGCACCAACCGGCCCAAGGGTCAGACCAAGGAGCAGCTCTACAACCAGGCGAAGCGACTCCGCATCGATGGCCGCTCGAGCATGAACAAGAGCCAGCTGCAACGAGCGGTAGCGGCAAAAAGCCGCTGATAGGGCGCTTTTCTGGAACGTGCGTTTACCCGCGTTCCCAGAGGGGTACTCTCTGTCCTGAGTCGAGGCAGCGGGCGGGCGTTCGGAGACCCCCTACTCCGGCGCCCGCCCACATATTCAGATGCCTCGCCTCCGCCGGGTTTCAGCCTCGGCGCAGGCGGGCGGATAGGGCGGCCGGTTTCCTTCTCCCCCTGGCCG
>JBKPND010000125.1:0-24056 GCA_046732465.1 Actinomycetota bacterium | reverse complement strand
GAGCAGGGCCGTCCGCTTCGGGATCGCGGCCAGAAAGTCGCCGTACCGCGAGGGCTCGCCGCAGAACGCAAGCGTGCCACCCGGTCGCAGCACCCGCGCGAACTCGGAGAAGGCCCGCTCGAGGTCCGGGATGTGGTGGAGGACGGCGTGCCCGAAGACGAGGTCGAAGCTCTCGTCGGGAAACGGCAGCGTCTCGGCCTCGGCCGCGGCGGTCTTGACGTCGAGGCCCAGACGCCCGGCGTTCTCCTCAAGCGTCGCCAGCATCCCGGGCGAGATGTCGGTCGCGGTCGCCCGCTCGATCATCCCGACCTGCATCAGGTTGAGCGAGAAGTACCCGGTGCCCGCACCGATCTCGAGCGCGTCGCCGAACGGCCGATCCGGCCAGGTCCCGAGCGCCTTGCGCAGCTTGCCGGTCACCTGGACCTGCCCGACCTCCCCGAAGTCGATGCCCCACTTGGAGTCGTACGACGCCGCCGCCACGTCGTGGTAGCGCTCGTTGACCTCCTTGATCCTCTCGGGGCTCGGCACGGGCGCGGATGTTACGCAGCGACCTCCGGCCCGAGCGCCATGTAGGGTGGCCGCGATGAGCACCGGCGCCGCGATCGCCGTCGGTGGGGGAGTTGGCCTCGTGATCGGGGTCCTGATTGCCGTGGCCACCGATCTGCCCCTTGCGCCCGAGGGCGGTCTGGTTGTCGGCCTTCTGGCCGGCTGGCTGGTGCGACGTTGAGCGAGACCGTCACCGGGTTCGTGCCGGCCGGCTACCTGTCGTACGTCTTGATCGCCCTCAGCGAGAGCCCGATCAGCACGATGCCCATCGCGACGATCACCCCGAGGCAGACGAGGATCTTGTCCACCACCCAGCCGTCGATGATCAGCGAGCGCAGGCCGACGATCACGTAGCTCACCGGGTTGATCCGCGCCAGCGTCTCCATCACCGGCGAGAGCCGGTCGAACGGGACGAAGTTCGGCGTCAGGAAGAGCAGCGGGAAGAAGAGCAGGAAGCTGGTGTTGGTCGCCTGGACGTTGCGCGTGTGGAGGGCGACGAGGATGCCGAAGCCGGCGTACGCGACGCCGAACGCCGCAGCGAGCACGACGACCAGGATCGCGCCGGCCGGGCCCGCCTCGACATGCATGCCGAAGATCACGATGCCGACCAGCAGAACGACGACCGAGGCGGCGAGCCCGCGGACGAGGTCGGCGGCGAGCCTGCCCATGATCAGGGAGGTCCGCCGGATGGGAGCGACCAGGAGCTTGTCGAAGTAGCCGCTGTCGATCTCGGTGACCAGCGCCAGCCCGGTGGTCGCGGTCGCGACGGCGAACATCAACGACACCGGCATCTGAAAGGCGACGTAGCTCTGGCCGTGCAGGAACGGGGTGCTGTCGGCCGGGAACGTCTTCTGGACCTGGCCGATGTTGACGGCGAGGAAGAAGAGCGGGATGAACAGCGTCGGGATGGTGGCCTCCGGGTACCGCAGAACCTCCCGGACCGAGCGGCGGCCGAGCAGCAGGACCTCGGTCATGGCGCCACCGCCTTCGCGGCCGCCTCGTCCTCCTCCGCGGATTCATCGGCGTGCTCCTGCTCCTGCTGGGCGCCCTCCAGCCGGCGGCCGGTCGCCTCCAGGAAGACGTCATCGAGCGACGGCCGGGAGACCGCGATCGCGCCGACCTCCACGTCGGCAGCGTCGAGGCGGCGGACGATCTGCGCGATCGATGTCGCGCCGTCGTCGACGAAGAGCGCCAGAGCATCCTGCTCCGCGATCACGCGATCGAGGCCGGGCAGCTCGCCGATCACCTCCTGAGTCCGCTCCGCGTCGGCCCCGTGCAGCTCCACCGACACCACGTCCTTGCCAATCTCGGCCTTCAGGTCCTCGGGCGTTCCCTGCGCGACCAGCTCGCCGTGATCGATGATCGCGAGCCGCTCGCAGAGCTCGTCGGCCTCCTCCAGGTACTGGGTGGTGAGGAAGATCGTGGTCCCGTCCGCGTTGATGCGGCGGACCTCGTCCCAGACCGTGAGCCGCGACGCGGGGTCGAGACCAGTCGTCGGCTCATCGAGGAACAGCACCCGCGGCCGGTGGACGAGCGCGCTCGCCAGATCGAGGCGCCGCTTCATGCCGCCGGAGTAGGTCTTGGTGCGCCGATCGGCCGCCTCGGTCAGCCCGACCAGCTCGAGCAGCTCTCCGGCGCGCTCGCGGGCGGCCGAGCCGGTGATGCCGTAGAGCCCGCACTGCAGCTCGAGCAGCTCGCGACCCGTCTGCACCGGGTCGAGGCCGATCTCCTGGAGGGCCACCCCGATGCTGTGGCGGACCGCGTCGCCGTCGGCGACCACGTCATGCCCGGCGACCGAGGCGGAGCCGCCGGAAGGGGGGAGGAGCGTACAGAGCATCCTCACGGTGGTGGACTTGCCCGCGCCGTTCGGCCCGAGGAAGCCAAAGACCTCGCCCTCGGGGATGTTCAGGTCGACATCGCGCACGGCCTCGATGCCGCCCTTGAAGGTCCGGCTCAGGTCGCGCGCCTCGATCGCAGGGGCCACCCGCTCACTCTACGAATCCGCCGACCTCGGCCGTCTCCAGACGGTGAAGGCACCTCTGTCCCTAACTTCTGGGCCGTGAGCGAGTCCCAGCCGACCTACCTCCAGGAGAACCAGCCGGACGGTGTGCCGCCGCTCGAGCTCACCGGCGAGCGCACGCTGCCTGACGTTCCCGAGGAGAACTACTGGTACCGGCGCCACGTCGCCGTCTACGAGTGGATCGCCGAGCGCTGTGCCGGTCTGCGCGTGGCAGATCTCGCCTGCGGCGAGGGCTACGGATCCGACCTACTGGCCGGCCGCGCCGCCGAGGTGATCGGGGTGGACGCCAATCCGGAGGCCCACGCCCACGCCAGCGCCCGCTACCGGCGCCCCAACCTGAGCTTCCGGCGCGAGCTGGTCGAGGACTTCGACGAGCCGGTCGACGCGGTGGTCTTCCTCCAGACCATCGAGCACATCCACGAGCCCGACCGGCTGCTCACGCGGATCGCCGAGATCGCGCCGCTCGGCTACATCTCCACCCCGAACCGGCTCACCTTGGCGCCGCCGGGTGCCGAGAAGTCGGACAACCCCTGGCACCTGCGGGAGTACGACGCCGCGCAGTACCGAGAGCTGCTCGAGCCTCATTTCGCCCGGGTCGAGGTCCTCGGGCTTCACCACGCCCGCAAACTGCGAGCGCACGAGCTCGCCATTCGGCTGGGGTGGGACCGGGTCCATCCGGCCCTCCGCCTCACCAAGCCGTTCTACGAGCGCTTCATCCCCGCGATCAGCGCGAGCGATTTCCGCCTCCGCACCGGCGACCTCGACCGCGCGCTCGACTTCGTGGCGATCTGCCGGACCTGAAGATGGCCGAGCGCACCCGCGGCGATCTCGCCATCGTCCTCCACTCCCACATGCCCTACGTCGAGGGGTACGGCACCTACCCCTTCGGCGAGGAGTGGCTGTTCGACGCCTTCGCCCGCTCCCACCTGCCGGTCCTGGACGTCGCGGACCGGCTGACCATGACCGTGACACCGGTGCTCGCCGACCAGCTCGAGGCGGACGGGGTGGGGGACAGGATGCTCACCTTCCTGCGCCGCCACCGGGTCGACGCGGCGGACCGCGACGTCGCCGACGCCGGGGCCGCGCTGCGGCCGGCGGCGAAGGCCGAGGCGGATCACTACACGCGGGCGATGAGGCAGCTGGGCCGGCTGCGCCGCAGCCCGCTGCGCGCCTTCCAGGAGGCGCACCGCAAGGGCCGGATCGCGCTGATGCCGTCCGCCGCGACCCACGCCGTCCTGCCCAAGCTGGCCACCGCGGCGGGCCGGCGCCTGCAGGTCGACGCCGGGCTTCGCTCGCACGAGCGACGCTTCACCGAGCCGGACGGCTTCTGGCTTCCCGAGTGCGCCTACGTGCCAGGACTGGAGACGGTACTGGCCGAGCGCGGGATCGCCTACACCTGCCTCGACCAGAGCTCCCACGAGCGCGGCACCACCGCCCTGACCCCGATCCGGCTGCCGGGCGGCACGGTCGGCTTCACGATCGACTGGACGACGGTTCGCCTGGTCTGGTCGGATCAGGGCTACCCCTCCGACGGCGCCTACCTCGAGTACCACCGCCTCTCGCCGAACGGGATGCGGCTCTGGTCGATCTCAGGTACTCCCTACGACCCGACGGCGGCCGCCAAGCGGGCGACGGAGCACGCCGCCTCCTTCCTGGCGGCGGTGCGGGACCGTCTCGAGCGCCACCGCTCCGAGACCGGGCGCCGTGGGCTCTGCGTCTTCGCGATCGACACCGAGTTGCTCGGGCACTGGTGGGCGGAGGGCCCGATCTGGTTGCGCGAAGTGATCAAGGGGGCCGAGCTCGACGGTGTGCGTCTGCTCACCCTGCCCCAGGCGCTGGGCGAGCACGAGCCGGAGGAGCGACCGGCACGCGAGGCCAGCTGGGGAGAGGGCAAGAGCCTCGAGACCTGGGACTCGCCCTCGGTCTCGGACCTGGTCTGGGCCACGCGGCGCAGTGAGCTGCGCCTGCTCAGGGCGCTCGGGGCGCACTCGATCGAGGGTGCGGCGGCCACACGGGCCGCCCGCGAGCTGCTCGCCCTCCAGTCGAGCGACTGGGCCTTCATGGATCATCGCGGCCAGGCCGGCGATTACCCCTACTCGCGCGCGACGGCCCACGCGGAGGCCCTGCTGGAGGCCATAGACTCCCCCGAGGCGGTCGACCCGAGCGTGCGCAATCTCGCCCCCGACCTCAGTCTGGCGCCGCTGCTCGAGCCGTAGTGTCGGAGATGACCCGAATCCTGATCTTGTCCTGGGAGTACCCGCCGCTCATCGAGGGCGGCCTGGCGCGCCACGTCCGCAAGCTCTCCGAGGCGCTGGTCGAGCGCGACACCGAGGTTCACGTCCTCACCCGCGGGGGCGAGGAGTCGCCCCCCGAGGAGTTGAAGGCGGGCGTCCACGTCCACCGCGTGATGGAGCCGACGCGCCCCGCCGAGCTCAACGAGTTCGTCGCCTGGGTGGAGCGGATGAACTCCGACATGCTGGCCGCGGGAGTGGAGCTCGGCGACCGCTACGACTTCGACGTCGTTCACGGTCACGACTGGCTCGTCGCTAACGCCTGCGGCCACCTCGCCCACCGCTTCGAATCGCCGCTCGTCACGACGATCCACGCCACCGAGCACGGCCGCCACCAGGGCTGGGTCGAGAAGCACCCACAGTCCTACATCCACGGCGTCGAGCGCTGGATCACCAACCGCTCCGAGCGAGTGATCGCCTGCTCGACGTTCATGCGAGAGCAGATCGTCGACGTCTTCGGAGTGCCCGAGTCCTCGATCGAGGTGATCCCGAACGGGATCGACCCCGAGGACCTGCAGCCGCACCACGACGACGAGCTGCGCCGCCTCCGGGCCGAGTTCGCCCAACCGGATGAGTCACTGGTCCTGCTGGTCGGCCGCCTGGTCTACGAGAAGGGCTTCCAGGTCGCGCTCGAGGCGCTGCCGGAGGTGATCGAGCGCCTGCCGAACACCCGCTTCGTCGTCGCGGGCTCGGGGACCCACGAGGAGGAGCTCCGCCGCCAGGCGGAGGACCTCGGCCTGATGAGTCACGGCACCTTCGTGGGCTGGATCGGCGACGACGTCCTGCACTCGCTCTACGCGATCGCCGACGTCTGCGTGGTCCCGTCGATCTACGAGCCCTTCGGGCTGGTGGCGCTCGAGGCGATGGCGTCGAGCTGCCCCTGCATCGTCGCCGACACCGGCGGGCTCCGCGAGGTCGTCCCTCACGACGAGGTCGGACTCCGCTTCCGGGCCCGCGATCCCGTCTCGCTCGCCGAGATGACGGTTCGGGTCCTGGACGACGCCAAGCTCTGCCGCCGTCTCACCGCCGAGGCGTTCGAGCACCTGCGGCGCTTCGACTGGGGCGACGTCGCGGAGCGCACCGCCGAGGTCTATGCGGAGCTGGTGGCGAGCGCGGCGCTGGCGAGCGGCCGATGACCCGCCTGCCCGAAGGGCGGCGGGAGGTCTATCCCTCGCGTGAGCGGGCGCCGAAGCGGCGCGCGCCCGACTTCGGCCCGGGCCTCAACGTCAGCGTGCCGATCTCCTTCGGCCTACCCCTGGTCGTGGTGGGCATCGCGCTGATCGCCGCGGCCTTCGCGTCGGGCGGCGTGGTGTTCTGGGTCACCGGCGCGGTGGCCCTGGCCGCCGGCGTCCTGCTCTTCGCCTCGGGAAAGAGGCTCTAGCCGCAAGCGGCGCTAGTGCCGCTTCTTGTGCTTCCGCTTCTTCTTGCAGGACTTCTTCTTGTGCTTCTTCTTGCTCTCGGAGGCGGAGCGATGCTTGTGCTTCTTCTTCTTGGCCTTCTTGCACTTCTTGGCCAGCGGATGACAGCTGCCCTCCACCGTGGCCGGCACGTCGAGGACGGTGTTCGCTCCGTTGTAGCCCTGGAATTCGGCGTGGAAGTTCGGCGCCGGCGGCACGCAGAGGTTGCGGCTCGCGGTCAGCAGGCCCGGGGAGGTCGGGAAGGTGAGGGCGAAATGGGCGATCGGGATGTCCGGGAGCCCGTTGAACTTGACCACCTTGTCGACTCCGAGGGAGCCCCGGAGCAAGAGGTGCAGCTGTCCTTGTAGATCAAGGCCGATGTCGGGGACGCCGCCCGTGTCGACGAAGATCACGTTGCCGGCGAGGGGCTGGGTGAGCAGCGGGGAGGTGGCAATCGCAGAGCCCATCACCGTGTTCGGCGGGCAAGCGCTCGCCTGGAAGGCGGCGGGCGAGCAGCGGTTGCCGAGCAGGTTGACGTCGGGATTCAGGTCCGGCGGGATGACGACCGTGGCATTGAGCAGGCCGGCTTCGGTCGGACCCTGGTCGATCGACGTGGTCACGCGGGTCTTCTGTGTGCCCACCGCTCCACCGATGTTCGCGCTGAAGGACGGGGAGAAATCCAAGGCGCCGCAGTCGGTGGGCGTGAAGCTCGCCTGCGCGCTTCCGTCGTCTCCCGAGTAGGGGGTGGCGGAGATCGTCGTCGTCTTTTCGTTGCATGAGGTCGGGTTTCGCATGAACGGCTTGCTCATCCACGGCCGACTCCCATAGAGCGTCAGATCTTGCGAGACGATGGTCGTATCGCCGTCGAACACGGTCGTGTTGGGGATTCCATTGATGACCGAGTTGAGGCCGAAGTCGGAGCGCAGCTGGACCGCGGACTCGAGGACGATCTGGCTTGCGGCCGGGGGAGAGAGCACGATCCCGAATCGAGCCGGCTCACCCGGCTGCGGAGTGAGATTGAAGAGCTTGCCGGCAACGGTGATCGGCAGCGACACGTTGAGTAGGTTGGCGACCGCGGTCACCTCCCCCACCTGCGTGTCGGCGGGACAGGCAGACGGCGAGCTATGGAGCTCGGCGACCGTGCAGAGCGGGGTCGCGGTCGGGTCGCCCACCAGCCCGGGGGGCAGTCCGACGGTCAGATCGTGGATCTGGCCTCCGCTGAACGCCATGTGGATGTTGAAGTCGCTGTGGGCGCCGGCGGTGGTGTCGGTGGGGGCCGCGGTCCCCGAGACCGTTATCGCCTGCGCCGACGCCGGTGCGGCGACGAGGGCTGCAGCCGTGACCAGCACGCCGACCAGACGCGCGCGAATGCGCCTCGTGCCTCCGCGATGTTCTCCCCATGGCCTCATGCCCGCAGTCCCAAGTGGCCTCCCAGCCCGCTGGCGAGTATATGGGGATCAGCGATTTTCGGGTGCAGGTTCCTCGACCTTCGGTTCCACCGGGTCGGGCCAGCGCAGGTCCGTGGGCGCCTCGCGCATCCGGATCACGTTCGCGGGCACGCCGCCGACCACCGCGTTCGCGGGCACGTTCTTCGTGACGACCGAGTTGGTGCCGACGATCGAGTTGTCGCCGACCTGCACCCCCCGCAGGAAGCAGGCGCCGTATCCGATCCAGACGTTCGAGCCGATCACGCACTCGCGCTTGTAGATGCCCTGCACGCGGATCGGGCGCTCGACCTCGACCACGCCGTGGTCGAAGTCGATGAACATCGCCCGGTCGGCGATCACGCACTGCTCACCGATCCGCACCCGCTTGTACGCCGAGATCGTGACCTCCTGGCCGCAGACGGTCTTCGGCCCGATCTCTACCACGCCCTCGTGACAGCGGATCTTGGTCCCGTCGCCGATCCAGCAGAAGCGGCCGAACCGCACGGTCGCGCGTTTGGCGATCTGCAGCTGCAGGTCCTTGCCGAAGAAGACGGGACCGTCGGTCTCCCAGCGCCATCCGGCGGGCGTCAGGAATCGCCTCCACAGATAGCGCCAGAGCAGCCGCGCGTAGCGGAGATTGAGCATGCCGTTGCGGCGGTAGAACCGGAGCGCGCGGAGCACGGGCGGCGATTCTAGGTTCCGCCCCCGTACCTAGACTGGAGCGGATGGCCCAGAAGACGGAACAGAGCCTCGCCGATCGGCTGGTCGCGGGCGACAAGCGCGCCCTGGCCCGGGCAATCACCCTGATCGAGAACGACGACCCGCAGGGTTGGGAGCTCGTTCGCGAGGTCTTCCCGCGAACGGGCCGGGCCCGGATCGTCGGGTTGACCGGACCGCCGGGGGTTGGGAAGAGCACCCTGATCGGGGCCCTGACCGCCGAGATGCGGAAGGCCGAGCGCCAGGTGGCCGTCCTCTCGATCGACCCGTCCAGCCCCTTCACTCGCGGCGCACTGCTCGGGGACCGGATCCGCCTCTCCGATCACTTCCTCGACTCGGGCGTCTTCATCCGCTCGATGGCGAGCCGTGGCGCCCTCGGTGGCCTCTCGGAGGCGACCCTGCAGGCGGCCCTGCTGATGGACGCCTCGGGCAAGGACGACGTCTTCATCGAGACCGTCGGCGTCGGGCAGGCCGAGATCGACATCGTCGACCACGGCGACACGATCGTGCTCGTCCTGATGCCCGGCTCGGGCGACTCGATCCAGGCGCTGAAGGCCGGCGTGATGGAGATCCCGGACATCATCGTCGTCAACAAGGCCGACCACCCGATGACCGACACGATGATCCGCGAGATCCGCGGCGTCCTGTCGCTCGGACCGTCGACCTCGTGGCGCGTGCCGATCGTGAAGACCGAGGCCGCCAAGGGGGAGGGAGTGGCCGAGCTGGCCGAGAAGATCTCCGAGCACCGCGAGCACATCGAGGCGGAGGGGACGCTCGATGAGCGGCGCGCGAGGAACCTCCGCAACGAGGTGCTCGAGCTGGCGGCGTCGCGGATGCGGCGGCAGCTGGAGGCCGCGGTCGCGGATGACGCCTCGGTCCGCGAGCTGCTCGACCGCGTCGTGAAGCGCGACCTCGATCCCGCGAGCGCCGCCAAGGAGCTGCTCGAACGCGAGGATGGCTGAGAGGCGGACGAGCCTCGCGGAGGCGATCGAGTGGCTCGAGATGCCGATCGACGGCCTGGGCGGCAAGACGCTCGGGCGGGTCGCCGGCGTCCACGTCGACGCCGAAGACGGCGAGCCGCGCTGGCTCCTGATCAAGCTCGGCCCGCTCGCCGGCTGCACCGCGATCCCGGTCGAGCACGCCGCCGAGGCCGCGGAGCGGGTCTGGGCCGCCTACGACCGCGACTGGGTCGGCAAGGCGCCGCGCTTCAAGCCGGACGAGACGCTGAGCGCCGCACAGGAGCTCGAGCTCGCCGCCCACTGGGGCATCGACGGGAAGCGGGGGAGGGCGGCCGAGGTCGCGCACCGGGATCCGGACGAGATCAGCGCCGTCCCGGCGGAGGTTCCGGACTAGCCGCAGAGCATCGGTTAGCTTCTCTCGCGATGCGTGGGCTTCGCCTGACTGGTTTGGTCGCCGTTCTCACGGCCGCGCTTGCCTGCGTGGCTGAGCCTGCGGGGGCACATCTGCTGCGCTCGAACAACTTCCAGGCGTTCGGCTCGCGAGTGTCTTGCGGCGTTCAGTTGAAACAGCTGGGCGGGATGAGCTGCTTCTCCGCGGGAATTCCCTCGAAGGAATTGGATGGATTCATCGAGTTGAAGGCGCATGGCGCCCCTGTGGTCGGTGAGCGCGGTGATTCGCCGTGGCGACCGGGCAAGCTCCGGCGCCTCGAACGGAGGGACAAGTGGCGCCGGGCGGGTGTGCGGTGCGAGATCGCGGTGGTCAAGCGGCCAGACGTCGTGAAATGCCTGAATCTGGACGGGAGCGGCTTTCTGATCGGACCGAACGGCTACAAGCTGATCCAGCCGTTCGGATAGGTGATCAAGCTTCGCTACGGGATCCCTGGGGCTAGACGCCGAGCTGCCGCGCGATCACCATCTGCTGCACTTCGTCGGTGCCCTCGCCGATGGTGAGGATCTTGGCGTCGCGATAGAAGCGGCAGACGGGGTACTCCTCGATGTAGCCGTACCCCCCGTGGATCTGCACCGCCTCCTCGGTCGCGCGGACCGCGAGGCGCCCGGTGATCAGCTTTGCCTGGGCGGCGGTCAGCGTGAATGACTCGCCCCGGTCTTTTTCGATGGCGGCCCGGTAGACGAGCAGCCGCGCCGCCTCGATCTGTGCCGAGATGTCGGCGATCTTCGCCTGGATCGCCTGGAACTTGCCAATCGGCTGCCCGAATGCCATTCGCTCCTTGGCGTATGAGATCGCCTCGTCGAGCGCTCCCTGTGCGAGGCCCACGCCCATCGCCGCGACCCCGATCCGGCCGCCATCGAGGATCTGGAGGAACTGCTTGAAGCCCTCGCCGCGGCGCCCGAGCAGGTTGCCCTCCGGGACGCGGCAGTCGTCGAAGGTGAGCGGCCTCGTGTCCGAGGCGTTCCAGCCCATCTTGCGGTAGGGCTCGCCCGTCTCGTAGCCCGGCGTCCCGTTGGGGACGATGATGTTGGAGATCTCCTTGCTCCCATTGGTCTGGCCCGTGACCGCGGTGATCGTCACGCAGCCCGAGATGTCGGTGCCGGAGTTGGTGATGAACTGCTTGGCCCCGTTCACGACCCAATCGCCGCCGTCGAGCGCCGCTCGCGTGTGGGTGTTGCCGGCGTCGGAGCCTGCCTCGGGCTCCGTCAGGCCGAAGGCCGCGAGCTTCTGCCCGCTGCAGAGCTGCGGCAGCCAGTCGTCTTTCTGCTCGTCTGTGCCCCACAGGTGGATCGGCATCGTGCCCAGCGAGGTGTGGGCCGCCATCGTGATCGCCACGGAGGAGTCGACCCGGGTGAGCTCCTCGACGGCCAGCGCATAGGCCAGGGTGTCGGCGCCGCCGCCCCCGTACTCCTCCGGGAAGGGGATGCCCATCAGCCCCAGCTCGCCCATCTTCGCCACCAGCTCATAGGGGAACGACTTGGTCCGGTCGAGCTCCTCGGCGACCGGCGCCACCTCATGGCGCGCGAAGTCGCGCACGGTGTCGCGCAGCAGCCGCTGTTCGTCGGTCAGCTCGAAGTCCATTTCGGCGCCCGCAGTCTAGGAACAGCGGCTACGCGACGGCCGTGAGCGCGTCCTGCGCGGCCTTCATGCCCGGCCCCTCGATCGCCCGGGCCTCGCGCACGGTGAGCTCCTTGCCGCACTTCGTGCAAATGCGGCGGTCGTCGATCTCGCCCCCGCACTCGCCCTTGTGGACCACGATCGACGGCCGGCCCTCGGGCTGCTGCTCGTATTTGTCGCCCCACTGCATCAGCGCGATCATCACCGGCCAGAGGTCGAGCCCCTTCTCGGTGAGGAAGTACTCGTAGCGCTCGGGGCGCTCGCTGTATGGGCGGCGCTCCAGGATCTCCTCGTCCACCATGCTCTGGAGTCGGGTGGTGAGCACGTTCCGCGCGACGCCGAGCGAGCGCTGCATCTCGGAGAACTTGCGCCGGCCGTGGAAGATCTCCCGGACGACGAGCAGCGTCCACCGCTCGCCGACCAGCTCGAGGCTGCGCGCGATGGAGCAGATCTGTCCCTCGTATTCCTTGCCGAGCATCTGTGTGATCTTCGCACACTCGGTTGCATCACGCAACTCACGGTGTTAGGGTCCCGCCCGAGTGGTTGCGTGAAGCAACCAACGCCATGAAAGGTAGCTCGACATGAGAGCACTCCGCTTCGATTTCCATCCAGAGCAGATCCGGATCAGCTCCGAGGAGATTCTCGCCGACCTCCGCTACCCGGCCCGGAAGAGCCGTGACGACGGCGGGCGCAAGCGCGCCCGCCGCCGCCGGGGGCGGAATTGAGCGTCGTAGAGCCGGCTGAGGAGCTCCGCAGCCGGACGATCACCTGGCATGACCCGGTGGCCACGGCGGCCATCGGTGCCGAGATGGCGGGACTCGACTACGTGCGGGCGGTCCAGTCGGGCGAGCTCCCGCCTCCGCCGATCGCCGTCGTCATGAACTTCCGGATCGCCGAGCTCGATCAGGGCAGCGCCGCCTTCATCGGGGAGCCCGGCGAGGAGCACTACAACCCGATCGGCGTCGTGCATGGCGGTTACGCCTCGACCCTCCTCGATTCGGCGCTCGGCTGCGCCGTCCACACCACGCTTCCCGCCGGGTCCGGCTACACGAGCCAGACCCTGGAGGTGAAGTACCTGCGGCCGATCACCCGCGACACCGGCTCCGTCCGGGCCGAGGCGTACGTCATTCACCGCGGTCGCAAGACCGCCACCTCCGAGGCGCGGCTCACCTCCGTCGCGACCGGCAAGCTGCTCGCCACCGGCACCAGCACCTGCCTGATCCTCGAATCCTAAGCGGGCACCAGGCCGCTGCGCCATGAGCGAAGCGGTTAGGCGGGGCGGCCGCTTGTGGCCGCGATCTGATGGCGAAGCCGAATACCGTTCTGCTATGGGCACGGATACCACGGACACGATCGTCGCCTCATACGGATCGCTGAACGAGCTCGACATCGACGCCGCGATGGGCGCCCTCGCCGAGGACGCGGAGTGGCACGAGAGCGAGGTCCTTCCCGACACCGGCGTCTACCGCGGCCGAGAGGCGATCCGCGCGTTCCTGACCGACTTCCTCGGCCACTGGGAGCGCTTCAACCAGACCATCGAGGAGGTCCGGCAGGAGGGTGACAGGGTGCTCGTGATGATCCACCTCGAGGCGACGGGCAAGGGGTCGGCCGCGGACGTCGACGCCCGCTACGCGCACCTCTGGACCGTCTCCGAGGGCCGCGGGGTCCGGGTTGACGCCTTCTATGACCGGGCCGAGGCCCTGGCCGCCCTCAAGCCATAGGCCCCGGTCAGGATGACAAGGGACCACGAAGCCACGTAGATCGCGGTGTCGAAGTGGTCGCCCTCGAGATCGGGAGTGTGCAGAAACAGGGCGAGCAGCTCGAGCAGTCCCAGAACGGTGTAGGCGAGCGCGGCGCCGCGGAAGCTGAACGGATCGTCGTCGCGTACCGCGATCAGCGCGGCGAGTCCGACCCCCGCGAAGAACGATCCAATTGCACGCGAGGTGAGCGGTGAGAGCGCCCAGGGCCAGAGATCGTCCGCGAGCCCAGCCGAGAAGAGGAGGACCGCCGCGGCCACGAGCATCGCCACCCCTTCGAAGACGAGCAATGCGCGAAGCCGTCGAGGGAGCCGCTGCGTGGGCGATGGATCCTCTTCGGGGGCACGGAGCTGGTCCGCCAGCGCACAAACGAGCAGCGGCGGGACGAGCACGTAGACCACCAGCCAGAAGATGCCGAAGAGGCTGTCGAGGTCGAAGCGATCGAGGTGGTACAGGGTGACGACGAGCAGCAACACCGCGATGACGGCCACCGGGTAGACGGCGGGACGGGCCTCCGCCCAGGTCTCCGAGCGCGCGGCGGTCAGGATGAGGACGAACGCGGCCCAGTAGAAGGCCCCGAGGGTGGCGGCCGTGAGCGGGGGCTGGATCGTCCAGGACCACCATTCATCGGTCCGAGTGGCTCCAATGAAGAGCAGTCCGCCGGCGATCAGGGCGAGCCCGGCGAAAACCCAGAGGATCAGTCTCAGCCGCGGGGTCGTCTGCCGCATCGCGCGAGATCCTACGATCGCGGCATGAGCGCGAACGGCAGGGTCCCAGCGGTCCGCCTCGGCCGGATGGTTGAGGACGGCGTCGCCCCGAGCATCTTCGGGCTGATCGAGCGCGGCATCGCCCGCGAGCCGGACCTGGCCTCAGTAATGGGCGGTCGCGTCGTCTTCCGTTTCGCCGAGGGCTTCTCGCCGCTGCGCATCACCTTCAGGCCGCGAAGCGTCGTGGTCGAGGATGGGGACGCCCGCCGGCCGGACCTGGTGATCGAGGGCAGCCTGCCGGACATCGTCCACTTCGCGACCGTGCCCACGCTGCGCGGCCGCCTGCACGGCGTCCCCGATCCACGCCAGCCACGCGGCCGCCAGGCGCTGAGACGGCTCGCAAACGGTCGGGTCAGAATGAGTGGCGACCGAGTGCTGGGTCGCCGGCTGCTGCGGCTACTCGCGGTCTGACCCGAGCGACCGCGCAAGGTCGATCAGCAACCGCACGCCATACCCGGTCGGCCCCTTGCCGACATATTCCCGCCCGACATCCCAGGCGGTACCCGCGATGTCCAGATGGACCCAAGGCTTGTCGTTCACGAACTCCTCAAGGAAGGAGCCCGCGTAGATCGTCGACGCCTTGCGCTTCGACGAGGCGTTGGTGAGGTCGGCGGCAGTGCCCTTGGTGAGGTCCTTGTACTCCGGGTGGAGGGGGAGGCGCCAGGCGAGCTCCCCGGTGCGTTCTGCCGCCGCCTCGACCCGCTCGGCGAAAGCGTCGTCATTCGAGATCAGGCCGGCGTAGGTGGAGCCGAGAGCGACAAGGACGGCGCCGGTGAGGGTGGCGAGGTCGACGATCCGGTCGGCGCCGAGCTCGACGGCGTAGGCGAGCGCGTCGGCCAGGATCAGGCGCCCCTCGGCGTCGGTGTTGTTGACCTCAACGGTCTTGCCGTTGAGCTGGGTGATGATGTCGCCGGGCTTGATCGCCGTGCCGCTCGGCATGTTCTCGGTGGAGGGGATCACCGCGAGAACGTCGACCGGGAGCTCCAGCTTGGCGATCGCCGAGACCGCCTCGATCACCGCGGCCGCTCCGGACATGTCCATCTTCATCTCCTGCATCCCGGCCGACGGCTTGATCGAGATGCCGCCCGAGTCGAAGGTGACGCCCTTGCCGACCAGGCCGAGGGTCTCGTCCCCGCCCCCCTGGTAGCGGAGGACGATCAGCTGCGGCTCCTCCGCGGTCCCCTGCGAGACGGCCACCAGGCCGCCCATGCCCTTCTCCTTGATCTGCTCGCGGCTGAGCACCTCGCAGGTGACCGCGTCGTGCTCCTCGGCGATCGCGTTGGCGCGACCCGCGAGGTAGGTCGGCGTGACCACGTTGGACGGCAGGTCCTGAAGCTCGCGGGCGAAGTTCTCGGCTTCGGCGCCGATACGGGCGGCCTCCAATGCCTCCGCCAGGCCTCCGTCGCCGACCACGATGATCTCCTCGAGGGCCTTCGAGTCCTCGTCGTCGTCCTCCCCCTTGCTCTTGTAGCGGTCGAAGCGATAGGAGGCGAGAATCGCGCCCTCGACCATCGCCGTCGCCACCAACGCCGGATCGTCTCCCTCGGGTCCGCTCAGCGCCAGCGAAGTGGCGTCAATCGAGGCCGCGGTCCGCGAGGCGATCGCGGCGGCGACCCGGGCCCGCTCGGGAGTGAAGTCACCCCGATCGCCGAGACCGACGACGAGCGCGTGCCTGGGCGTCCCGGGGTGGACCAGGGTCGACTTCTTGTAGGAGGTCTTCGCGTCCTCGGAGCCCGGCGCGCCGGCGAGCGGCTCGGGGAGATCGTCGCCGTCGAAGACCAATACCGCCAGGAGGTCGGACTCGACCTCGGAGAGCGGCTTGTCGGTGACCTCGACGCGCACCGGGCGCCAGATTACAGACGGCCACTAACCTTCTTCCGAGACGTGGGAACAGCCGGTCGGTCCAGGCCGCCGGCGCAGACGAAAGGCGCAGATGTCGAAGACGGTCATCCTCTCCACCGCCAGGACCCCCTTCGGGAAGATGGGCGGCGGGCTCTCCTCTCTCGACGCCACAGATCTGGGCGGCACCGCGATCACGGAGGCGCTCGAGCGCGCCGACGTCGCACCCGACGCGGTCCAGGGCGTCGTCTACGGCCAGGTGCTGCAGGCCGGCCAGGGGCAGATTCCCTCGCGCCAGGCCCAGATCAAGGCCGGGATCCCGCGCGAGGTCCCCTCGGAGACCGTCAACAAGGTCTGCGCCTCCGGCATGCGCTCGATCGGCATCGCCGATCAGGCCGTCCGGGCCGGCGACCTCGAGATCGGCGTCACCGGCGGGATGGAGTCGATGAGCCAGGCGCCCTACCTGCTCCCCGGCGCCCGATTCGGCTTCCGCATGGGCGACGTGCAGGCGATCGACGCGATGACCCACGACGGCCTCACCAACCCCTTCACCGAGAAGCAGATGATCAACGAGGCCAGCGAGGTCTCCAACGAGCTCGAGATCACCCGCGCCGACATGGACCGCTTCGCCGAGCGCTCCCACCAGCTCGCTCACAAGGCGACGGAGGACGGCAAGCTCGCCGAGGAGATCGTCACCGTGACGGTCAAGTCGAAGAAGGGCGAGAGCGAGGTCGCGACGGACGAGGGGATCCGCCCGGACACCACCCTGGAGGTCCTCTCCAAGCTCAGGGCGGTCGGCGGCGACGACGCCACCCACACGGCCGGTAACTCCCCGGGAGTCAACGACGGCGCGGGCGCGGCGGTGGTCGCCTCCGAGGAGTGGGCCAAGCAGAACGGCAAGACCCCGATCGCGACGGTGCTGAGCTACGGCCAGGTCGCAGACGATTTCCCCTACCTGGCCAAGACGCCGGCCAGGGCCGCCATGCAGGCGCTGGAGAAGATCGGCAAGAAGCCCGGCGACGTCGATCTCTGGGAGATCAACGAGGCCTTCGCCTCCGTCGCGATCAACTCGGTGCGGATGCTCGAGATCGACGAGGACCAGGTCAACGTGAACGGCGGCGCGATCGCGCTCGGCCACCCGATCGGCGCCTCCGGCGCCCGCATCGTCGGCGCCCTGATCCACGAGCTGAAGCGCCGCGGAGGCGGCCTCGGCTGCGCCGCGATCTGCTCCGGCGGCGGCCAGGGCGACGCGATCGTCGTCGAGGTGAACGGGGCCTAACCGGAGCGCCGGGAGGCCGGGCTAGGCTGCCTCCCCATGGCCACGAAGTCATCCGAAGGCAAGGGCGCCGCCTTCTTCGACCTCGACAAGACGCTGATGGCGGGGTCGAGCGGGATGGTGTTCGCGCGGGTCGCGAATCGCAAGGGCTTCGTCCCGCGCGGCCAGCTCGCCAAGTGGGGGCTGGACCACCTGCGCTACCGGCTGCGCGGCTCCTCGGATGAGCAGACGAACGCCGTGCTCGAGGTGGCGAAGCGGATCTTCGCCGAGATCCCCGAGCGCGATGTCGAGCGCATGGCCCCCGAGGTGCTCGCCGGCATCCTGCCGCGCATCTACCCGCAGATGCTCGACGAGGTCCACCGCCACCAGGACCAGGGCCGCGCGACCTTCATCGTCAGCGCCGCCGGCAACGACCTGGTGAAGACGCTCGCCGCGGTGCTCGGCATGGAGGGCGGCATCGGCACCCGGTGGGCCGTGGGATCGGACGGCAAGTACACGGGGGAGATGGAGGGGCCCTTCGTCTACGGGGAGGGCAAGGTCGAGGCGATGCGGCAGTTCGCCGAGAGGCACGACATCGACATGGACGCTTCCTACGCCTACTCGGACTCCGCCAGCGACCTGCCGATGCTGCGCTCGGTGGGCCACGCGGTGGTCGTCAACCCGGACGGCCCGCTGGCGGAGATCGCCCGGGACGAGAACTGGCAGGTGATGCGCTTCGAGAAGCTCGGCCGGAGGCTCGCGATGGTGGGCGCGACGGCACTCGCCGCGGTCGCCGGCGGGGCTGCAGCGAGCGCGTCGAAGAGGCGTAATAGCGGCCGTAAACTGCCCTCATGGCGGTAGAGCCCGGGATGCGAGGGCGCGCGTCAGCGCGACCCGTGATGCGAGAGCGCGCACATGAGTGGCTGGCCGAGGTCTACTCGCAGCTCGAGGAGCGCGAGGCCCTTTTCGAGACGATCTCGGGCCAGGAGGTAAAGCCCCTCTACACCGAGGAAGACCGCGAGGGCTCCGAGCCGGAGCGCGACCTCGGTTACCCCGGCGAGTACCCCTACACCCGCGGCGTCTACCCCTCGATGTACCGCGGCCGGCTCTGGACGATGCGCCAGTTCGCCGGCTACGGCACGGCCGAGGAGACCAACGAGCGCTTCCACTACCTGCTCGACCATGGCCAGACCGGGCTCTCGACCGCCTTCGACATGCCGACGCTGATGGGGCTCGACTCGGACGCCCATCGCTCGCTGGGCGAGGTCGGGGTGGAGGGGGTCGCGATCGACACGCTCGACGACATGGAGACCCTGTTCGCCGGGATCGATCTGGGCAAGGTCACGACCTCGATGACCATCAACGCTCCCGCCGCGATCCTGCTCGCCTTCTACGTCGCGGCGGCCGAGGAGCAGGGCGTCCCGCCGGAGCGGCTCGGCGGCACGATCCAGACCGACATCCTCAAGGAGTACATCGCCCAGAAGGAGTGGTGTTTCCCGATCGAGCCGGCGATGCGCCTCGTCGGGGACATGATCGAGTGGTGCACGGAGCACATGCCGCGCTGGCACCCGATCTCAATCTCCGGCTACCACATCCGCGAAGCAGGCTCGACCGCCCAGCAGGAGCTCGCCTTCACCCTCAAGGACGGCTTCACCTACGTCGAGCAGGCGATCGAGCGGGGGCTGGACGTCGACGCCTTCGCGCCCCGGCTCTCCTTCTTCTTCAACGCCCACATCGACTTCTTCGAGGAGATCGCCAAGTACCGGGCCGCACGCCGAATCTGGGCCCGGGAGATGCGCGAGAGATACGGCGCCAAGCGCGAGGAGTCCTGGCGGATGCGCTTCCACACCCAGACCGCCGGCGTCTCGCTGACCGCCCAGCAGCCCCAGGTGAACATCATCCGCACCGCGCTCGAGGCGCTCGCCGGCGTGCTCGGCGGCACCCAGTCCCTGCACACCAACTCCTACGACGAGGCGCTCGCCCTGCCGACCGAGGACGCCGTCCGGATCGCGCTGCGCACCCAGCAGGTGATCGCCCACGAGACCGGCGTCACCAACACGATCGATCCGCTCGGCGGCTCCTACTTCGTCGAGACCCTCACCGACGAGATGGAGCGCGCGGCGTACGAGTACTTCGCCCGCATCGACGAGCTCGGCGGCATGGTCGAGGCGATCAAGCAGAACTTCCCCCAGCGCGAGATCGCCGACGCCTCCTTCCGCTACCAGCAGGAGGTCGACCAGCGCAAGCGGATCGTGGTCGGCGTCAACGACTACGTGCTCGAGAACGACGATGAGATCCCGATCCTCCGCATCGACCCCGAGCACGAGCGCAAGCAGAAGGGGAGGGTGGGGGCGACCAAGTCCCGGCGCGACTCCGCCGAGGTCGAGCGGACGCTCTCGGAGCTTCGGTCGGCGGCCGCTACCGACGCCAACCTGATGGAGCCGATCCTCGCCTGCGCCCGGGCCCGGGTCTCGGAGGGGGAGATGGTCGCGGCGCTACAGCAGGTCTTCGGCTCCTACACCGAGCTGCCGGTCTTCTGAGCAAAAGAGAGGGCCGGCGGTCACCGGCCCCTCTCGCACTCCGATGTCGTCCGCCTCAGGTGGGCGGCACGCCGTTCTGCTGTCTGGACTTGACGCAGTTCGAGTAGACGGTGAGCGACTGATGCTCCGCCGTTCCGCCCGGCCTGATGTAGAGCCGCACCACGTAGCCCCCGCCGTTCGGGTACTGGTCCAGAATCTGGAAGTCGCCCTGGTTCGGAGGGTTCGGGCCGGTCCACTTGAACCCGCCCGAGGTGGCCTTCTTCGACAGCTCGCACTTGACCGAGAACGTCCGCACCGTGTTGAAGGTGGCGGAAGTGCCCGTGTCGTGAGGCTGGGCGGCGTACTGGATCACCCCCGTGCCAGCGAGCCGGTCACGGCTCGACCCCTCGAAGTCGGCCAACCTGAGATTGCCCGCCGCGACCGCGGTGCCGGCGAGTGCCAGCACCACCGCGACGATCCCCAGCAACAGGCCAGGGCTCGGCATCCGGAATCGCTTCATGTGTCCTGCCTTTCGTATCGACTGCTTTCCCCGGCACCCCGTGATGGGGTCCCACAGTCGGGAACACGGCGTCGCGCTAACCGGTTGCGGTGCAGCGGCTTCGCCACATAGCCGCGGCCACAAGCGGCCGCCCCGCATAACCGCTCGGGGCTATCGCCCCTCGCTCATGATGCGGCGGCCTGGTGGCCGCTAGGCCGCGCGGACGCCGGACTCGACGATCACGATGACCTCGCCGGTCGGTCCGAGCTCGGACCCGGCCAGAAACATGCGACCGATCCCCCGGCGCTGAGACTCCTGCCTGGCGAGAGCACAAGCGTCGTCGTGCGCGAGACCCCTCGCCAGGACCTTCTCCCCATGCGATCCATCTAGAAAAAGAACGTCATACACCGCCGTGCCTCCTCTCGGTGTGCCCCTATGCACTACCCATTCTCGTATCGGCTTACCGTTCATCAAACCGTAGAAACTTCTTGTTCGATTACGGTTAACTCGCTATCCGAGCAACCGCCTGACCCAATAGTGCCGACCGAGGCCGCCAGAAAAATCAGGATCGTCGTCGCCAAGCCCGGACTCGACGGGCACGACCGCGGAGCGAAGATCATCGCCCGCGCGCTGCGGGATGCCGGGATGGAGGTGATCTACACCGGTCTGCACCAGACCCCGGAGCAGATCGCCGAGACCGCCATCCAGGAGGACGCCGATGCGGTCGGGCTCTCGATCCTCTCCGGCGCCCACATGACCCTGGTCCCCAGGGTGGTGGAGCTGCTCTCCGAGGAGGGGGCGAGCGACGTGGTGGTCACCGTCGGCGGCACGATCCCGGCCGATGACATCCCCGAGCTCAAGAAGCTCGGAGTGGCGGAGGTGTTCACGCCCGGCGCGCCCACCGACGAGATCGTGGAGTTCGTCAGGCGGGCGGTCGCCGGGCGCGAAGAGGCCTCCGCGGCCAACTAGCTTCGGCCTCTAGTAGCCCCCGCCGCCGTAGACGCCGCCGCCTCCGCCAGACGAGCCGCCGGTGGAAGTGCCGGTGGTCGTCGTGGATGACGGAGCTGCCTTGCCCGAAGCGGTGGCAGCGGTCCACACGAAGTTCGTCCCTCCGAAGCTGTCGGCGAAGCCGTTGCCGGTCGCCTGGCCGGGAGAGTCCTCGACGAACGTGTAGAGGGGCATGCCGCCGAGAGTCACCTGGCTGGAGCCATCGGGACGCTTGACGGTCCCGAGCTTCGCCTGAACGGCCGAGTCATCGGAGGTGGGCTGTGCGCCGCTCGGTGCGGCGAGCGGGACCCACTCGGTCAGGCACTGGTCGGTACAGGCGATCTTCGAGCCCGTTTCCATGTCGTTCGTGTACAGGACTTTGCCGCTCGGGTCCACGAGCGCGTTGCCCACCCCCGAGATCGACTTCGTGGCGACGGTCTGGCCGCCGCCGCTCCCGGTGGCCGTGGCGCCGGCCGAGCCGGAATTCGAGTCGGAGTTGTCGCTGCCCCCGCATGCCGCCAGGCCGATGGCGGCCAGCGCAACTACGGCGATGGTGATGAGAGGTGCGTGTCTGCGATTCATCTCTGATCCTTTGCCTCGTGTGGACCCCAATCTGGCCAGTAGTACGTCTCGGCCACCCGCGGAGATTGGGTGACGAGGCACACCCAATCCGACGGGGCACGCGGGACGTACATTCATGATGTGGACCCTTCCGATGAGGCTCTCCTCGCGGGCTTCGCGACCGGCGACCCGGGCACGGCCGCGGCCTTCGTGCGGCGTTTCCAGGGCCGGGTCTACGGCCTCGCCCTGACGATCGTCCGCCAGCCCGCGATCGCGGAGGAGGTCGCGCAGGAGACGTTCGCCAGGGTCTTCCGGCACGCGGGCAACTACGACGCCCGCAAAGGTCGCGTCTCGACCTGGATGCTCTCGATCGCCCGCAACCTGGCGATCGACCAGACCCGGATGCGGCGGCTCGACCCGGTGGACCCGGACGTGATCGCGGCGGAGGTCTCACTCACCTCGCAGGAGCCCGCGGCCGACGAGAGGGACCTCCAGCCCGACGAGCGCGATCAGCTGCGCACGGCGATCACCGAGCTTCCCGACGATCAGCGCCGCGCGCTCGTCCTCGCCGCCTACATGGGGCGGACCGCGCGCGAGATCAGCGACCTCGACGACGTGCCGCTCGGCACCGTGAAGACGCGGATCCGGACGGCGATGCTCAAGCTGCGGGACGAATTCGAGGTGGAGAGGTAATGGACCCTCGCTGTGAGGAACTGCGCGAGCTGGCTCCCGAGCTGGCCCTCGGCATCGTCGAGGGCGAGGAGCGGGGCCGCGCCCTGGAACACCTCGTGGACTGCCAGGAGTGCCGTCGGCGGGTGGAGGAGCTCGCTGAGGTCGCGGACCAGCTGCTGCTGCTCGCCCCGCACCGAGAGCCCCCGGTGGGCTTCGAGTCCGAGGTGCTACAGCGGGTGCTGCCGGCCCCGAAGCCTCGACGCCGCCGGCGCCTGCAGCTCGTCTTCGCCCCGGCGGCAGCCGCACTGGCCGCGGCCGCCATCACGCTCGGGCTCGTTTGGAACGACTGGCAGGCCGGTCGCGATTACAACAGCAGCCTCGACAAGGCGAACGGCAAGCAGTTCGAGGCCTACTCGCTCTACGGCGGGGGCGGCTCCTTCGCGGGCAGCGTCTTCAGCTACGAGGGCGCCCCGAACTGGGTGCTGATCACCGTCGACCCGGCGCACCGGGCCGACCTGAGTGCAGCCCAACTGGTCCTGGATGACGGCCGACAGGTGCCACTCAACTGGTTCCACCTCGACCCCTCGGGCAGCTCCGGCGGCGGCATCCCGGTCGATCCGCACCAGGTCTCGGTCCTGCGCCTGCTCCCGGGCGCGGACGGGGAACCGCTGGTGGCCCACTTCGGCGGCTGATTCGAATCGCGCAGGCCGGGTATGTGAGCCTCCGCATTTTGAGGCGGCGCGTCCGTGGACCGCGGTGTCTAGCATTGGTTTCCGACTGATTGACTGGTCAGTCAACCAGTCCGGCCAGGCGCTAATATCCCGCGCCGCCCCAGATGCGCGAGGGGGCTCCGCAGGCGGAGCCGAGGAGCCACCCGATTAATGAAGCTCAGAGGAGGCACCGAACTTGAAGATCGCAGTGCTAGTCAAAGAGGTCCCGGACGCCGCCGTAGACAAGCGGATCGACCCGGAGACCAAGCGCCTGGACCGCTCAGGCGAGAAGAACCTCAACCCCTTCGACACCCACGCCCTCGAGGCCGCCATGCAGGTCAAGGAGGGCGGTGCCGACGTCGAGGAGATCGTCGCGGTGACGATGGGCCCCGAGAGCGCCGTCCGCGCCCTCCACAAGGCCGTCGCCCTCGGCGCCGACCGCTCCGTCCACCTCAGCGACGATGCGCTGACCGGCTCCGACGTCTGCGCGACCGGCTACGCGCTCGCCAAGGTGCTGGAGGCCGAGAGCCCCGACCTGGTGCTGCTCGGCCAGCAGTCCGATGACGGCGAGTGCTACACGATCGGCGCAGTCGTGGCCGACCACCTCAAGATGCCCTCGCTGACGCAGGTGATCAAGATGGACGTCGCCGACGGCAAGCTCACCTGTGAGCGCCAGGCCGAGTACGGCTACGACACCGTCGAGGTGGAGCTGCCGGCCGTGATCAGCGTCGGCGACGCGATCAACGAGCCCCGCTATCCCAGCCTGAAGGCGATCATGGGGGCCAAGAAGAAGCCGCTCGACACCAAGGCGATCGGCGACGTCGGCATCGAGGGCGACCGCGTCGGCGAGAGCGGCTCGCGCACCGCCGTCCTCGAGCTGAAGCCGCCGCCCCAGAAGGAGGCCGGCGAGATCATCGAGGACGAGGACACGAACGAGACGGTCGAGAAGATCGTCGCCTGGCTCGAGGAAAGGAAGCTGATCTAGATGGCGGGAATTCTCGTTTACGCCCTCCACGACGACGAGGGCAACTTCAACAAGAACTCCCTCGGCGCCCTCTCCGAGGC
>JBKPND010000124.1:0-6960 GCA_046732465.1 Actinomycetota bacterium | reverse complement strand
GCCTCGAGCAGCTCCTCGAAGTCGAGCCGCCGGGCACCGAGCTCGCTCTCGGCCTCCGGCTTGGCGGACGGGCCCGCGTAGGCGATCTCGGCGCCGAGCCCCCGCGCGAGGCGGGCATAGCGGTGCCCGATCCTCCCCATGCCGACCACTCCGACCGTGGATCCCCGGATCTCGATGCCGCGGTAGGCCGCCGGGTCCCAGCCACGCCAGTGCCCCGCGCGCAGGTCCCGTTCGGCATCGCTCATCCGGCGGGCGGCCGCGAGGGTCAGGGCGAGGGCCAGCTCGGCGGTGGCCTCGGTGAGGACGTCCGGCGTGTTGGTCATGGCGACGCCGCGCTCCCGGCAGGCCTCGAGATCGACGTTGTCGTAGCCGACCGCGAAGTTGGCGACCACCCGCAGGCCGTCGCCACAGGTATCGAGCAGCTCTCCATCGACTGGAACGCTCGGGTCCGACACGAACGCGCTCGCGCCGGGAGCGATCTCCAGGACTCGCTCCCGCGTCGCGTCGAGTCCCCCCTCCCTCACCTCGTAGCGCTCCCGCAGCGGCTCGAGTCCGGCCGGCAGCAGCACTCTCGCTACCACCACAGCCTGATCGCCGGCGCTCATACTCACTTCAAACTAACCGTTACCGTGATGTAACTGTCATTGCGATAGAGAGGACTTGAAGGGATGCCAAGGGTTTCCAACACAGTCGATCAGGCAAGGACGCTGCTCGAGCGCCGCCTGCGCGAGCTCGACGAGGAGCGCAAGCAGGTCCAGGCCGCTCTCGCCGGCCTCGGCGCGAGGGCCAGGCGCGGACCCGGCAGGCCGCGCGGCACGACCACGAGGCGCCGTCGCAGCGGCTCAACCAGGGCCGACCAGGCGGTCCGGATCATCAAGCAGAACCCGGGGATCACCGTCTCCGAGCTCGGCAAGAAGATGAAGCTGAACGCGCCGAACTACCTCTACCGGGTCTTGCCGGACCTCCAGAAGGAAGGCCGGATCAAGCGCCGCGGTAAGGGTTACCACCCCGGCTAGATCAAGTCGAGCCGCCGGACCGCGTCGCGCTCGTCCTTGAGCTCGGCGACGGTGGCGTCGATCCGCTCGCGGGAGAAGTCGTTGATCTCGAGGCCCTCGACCCGCTTCCACTCGCCACCCGAGCACTCGCAGGGCGAGCCACAGATCAGGCCCTCTTCGATGTCGTAGGAGCCGTCGGAGACCACCCCCATTGAGGCCCAGTCGCTGTCGGGCGTTCCGTGCACCCAGTCGCGCATGTGATCGATCGCGGCGTTCGCGGCGGAGGCTGCGCTGGAGGCGCCACGTGCCTCGATGATCGCCGCGCCGCGCTTCCCGACAGTGGGAATGAACTCGTCCGCGATCCAGGCTTCGTCGTCGACCTGTGGCCAGGCAGGGCTGCCGTCGACCAACGCGTTCACCAGGTCCGGGTACATCGTCGGCGAGTGGTTACCCCAGATCGCCATCCGTTTGACGTCGGTGACCGGCCGCTCGAGCTTGTTTGCGACCTGGCTGATGGCGCGGTTCTGATCGAGGCGCATCATCGAGGTGAAGCGCTCCTGCGGAATGTCGGGCGCGTGCGACATCGCGATCAGGCAGTTGGTGTTCGCGGGGTTGCCGACCACCAGCACCTTGACGTCGTCGGCCGCGTGTGAGTTGAGCGCCTCGCCCTGCGGCTTGAAGATGCCGCCATTCGCCTCGAGCAGGTCGGCGCGCTCCATCCCCTTCGTGCGGGGGCGGGCACCCACCAGGAGCGCGATGTTCGTGCCGTCGAACGCCTCGTTGGGGTCGTCCGAGATGTCGATGCCGCGCAGCAGCGGGAAGGCGCAGTCGTCGAGCTCCATCGCGGTGCCCTCGGCGGCCTTGATCGCGTCGGGGATCTCCAGCAGGCGGAGGCTCACCTCGGTATCCGTGCCGAGCATCTGGCCGGAGGCGATGCGGAAGAGGATCGCGTAGCCGATCTGCCCGGCGGCGCCGGTGACCGTGACGTTGACGGGGCCGTTGCTCATTTCATCTCCTTCTTCAAGTTCTCGTCGATGGACGCGAGGAACTCCTCGGTGGTCTGGAAGTCCTGATCGGGACCGACCAGCAGCGCGAGGTCCTTGGTCATCTTCCCGCTCTCGACCGTCTCGACGCACACGCGCTCGAGCGTCTCCGCGAACTCGCTGACCTCGGGCGTGTCGTCCATCCGGCCCCGGGCCTCGAGACCGCGGGTCCACGCGAAGATCGAGGCGATCGGGTTGGTGGAGGTCGCCTTGCCCTGCTGGTGCTGGCGGAAGTGACGTGTGACCGTGCCATGGGCGGCCTCCGCCTCGACGGTGCTGCCGTCGGCGGTCATCAGGACGCTTGTCATCAGGCCGAGCGAGCCGAACCCCTGGGCGACCGTGTCGGACTGGACGTCGCCGTCGTAGTTCTTGCACGCCCAGACGTAGCCGCCCTCCCACTTCAGCGCCGCGGCCACCATGTCGTCGATCAGGCGATGCTCGTAGGTGAGCCCCTTGGACTCGAACTGATCCTTGAACTCGGAGTCGAAGACCTCCTGGAAGAGGTCCTTGAAGCGTCCGTCATAGGTCTTGAGGATCGTGTTCTTGGTCGACATGTAGACCGGGTAATCGCGATCCAGCCCGTAGCGGAACGAGGCCCGCGCGAAGTCACGGATCGAGTCGTCGCGGTTGTACATCGCCATCGCGATTCCGCCCCCCTCCTCCGCCGGAAAGTCGTAGACCTCGAGCTCGATCGGGCCCTCGCTCGATGAGTTCGGCTGGAAGCTGAGCGTGAGCGTGCCCCCGCCCTTAGGGATCAGCGTGTCGGTGGCCCGGTACTGGTCGCCGAAGGCGTGGCGACCGATCACGATCGGCTTCGTCCATCCCGGAACCAGCCGCGGGATGTTCGAGATCACGATCGGCTCGCGGAAGATCACCCCGCCGAGGATGTTGCGGATCGTCCCATTCGGCGAGCGGTACATCTCCTTGAGCCCGAACTCCTCGACCCGCGCCTCGTCGGGCGTGATCGTGGCGCACTTGACCCCGACGCCGTACTCCTTGATCGCGTTGGCGGCGTCAACCGTGATCTGGTCCTCGGTCTCGTCCCGCTTCTCGATCGAGAGGTCGAAGTACTTCAGGTCGACGTCGAGGTACGGCAGGATCAGCCGCTCCTTGATGAACGCCCAGAGGATGCGGGTCATCTCGTCGCCGTCGAGCTCGACGACCGGGTTCTTCACCTTGATCTTCGCCACGCGGCGGGCGATGCTAGCGACGCAGCCACTCCGGCAACCCATTGGCTGGATCCGCTGCTATGTGATCAAGGAGGAGGGCGGCACACTGGGCACGGTCTGCATCTACCTGGCGACGGACGTCGACGCCGTCAAAGAGCACGCGCAGCGTGTGGACATGCCCGCCGACGAGGTCCTCGAGGTGGGCGACACCGTCATCGTCAGGCCTGATCCGGGGGCACAAGCCGCGGCATGACCAAATAGGTCCTTCTGGGCCTCACCGCCGTTTATCTTGGTGGTGATGAGCACCCTGGGAGGAGAGCGCAAGATCGCGACGATGCTGTTCGCCGATCTGGTCGGCTCCACCAGGCTGGCCACGGAGCTCGATCCGGAGGACCTGCGCGGGCGCCTCGAGCCCTTCTTCGAGGCCGCGAGGCATGCCCTCGAGCAACATGGGGGCACCGTCGAGAAGTACATCGGCGATGCCGTGATGGCCGTCTTCGGCGCCCCGGTCGCCCATGGCGACGACCCGGACCGGGCGGTGGCCGCCGGGCTGGCAGTGGCCGAGCGGGTCTCCGAGCTCGACGGCGAGCTCACGGTGCGCGTGGGGATCGAGACCGGCGAGGTCCTCTCCGTACAGGCAGCCGGGGACCTGCGGGTCACCGGGGAGGCGGTCAATGCCGCCGCGCGCCTGCAGCAAGCCGCCGAGCCGGGAGAGGTGCTGGTCGGCGAGCGCGCCGCCCGCGCGTGTCGCCGAGCCAGGCTCGAGGCCAATGGCGCGGTCGAGGCGAAGGGCATTCCAGGGGAGCTCGGGGCCTACCGAGCGCTGGCGGTCGAGAGCGAGACCGAGCTGTCTCCAATCCCGCTGATCGGCAGGGACGACGATCTCGACATGCTCAGGCTGATCGCTCGGCGCGCCGCCCGCGAGCGCCTCCCCCAGTTCGTCACCGTGATCGGCGAGGCCGGCATCGGCAAGACCCGGCTCGGCGCGGAGACGTTCAGGGAGCTACGGTCGGATCCCGATTCCTGGCGCACGATCGTCGGCCGCAGTCCGCCGTACGGAGAGGGGATCGCGTTCTGGGCGCTCGGCGAGATCCTCCGCGACGCCGCCGGCCTCTCGACCGACGCTCAGGCGGACAAGGTCGAGGAGTCGCTCCGGGACCTGCTCGGTGAGCTCGGCGCGGAGGACGCTCCATCGCTGGCCGCGGACCTCACGATCGCGATCCGCGGGAAGCCGGACTGCGACGCCGAGAATGAGCTCAAGCGTTCATGGCGCCGCTTCGTCTCGCTGCTCGCGAGCGAGCGGCCGCTCGCGATCGGCCTGGACGACGCGCACTGGACCGATGAGGGCACGCTCGAGCTGCTCGAGGACGTCGCATACGGTCTGCACGACGCGCCGATCCTGGTCCTCTGCACGAGCCGCCCGGAGCTCGCCGAGCGCCGGCCGGAGTTCGGTCGCGCTGCGCGCAACAGCACCCAGCTCGAGCTCCTTCCGCTCGACCACGATTCCGCCACCCGTCTGGCGGAGCTGCTGCTGCCCGAGGATCACCGGGCCGATGCCGGGCGGATCGCCGATGCGGCGGGTGGCAATCCGTTCTTCACCGAGGAGGTCTCGCGCCGAATCGGTGAGTCCGGCCCCGACGGCGCCGCCGGGACGCTCCCGGACACCGTGCAGGCCGCGGTCGCCGCCCGCATCGACCAGCTGCCGCCCGAGGAGAAACGGACCCTCCAGTACGCGGCGGTCCTCGGCCACACGTTCTCCGAGGGGCCGCTCCGCGATCTGCTCGGCGAGAACCCGAGCGATCCGCTCTGGTCTCTGCGCCGACGGGCCCTGGTGCAGGAACGCCGGGGCTCCGAGGCCGGCCACTACGTCTTCCGTCACCAGCTGATCCGCGAGGTCGCCTACAACTCCCTGCCCAGGAGGGAGCGGGCCGCGCTGCACGAGCGCGCGGTGGAGTCGCTGCGTGCCAGGGAGCCGTTCGCCGAGCGGCCGGAGCTGATCGCCTACCACCTCGACCACGCCGAGGAGCTCGACTCGACGGACGAGCGCCGGCACGCTGCCCGCGAGGCGCTCGTAGAGGCGGCCGATGCCGCGGTTCGCCGTGCCGCCGCCGCGCGCGGCAGACAGCTCTACGAGGAGGCGGCGCGGCTCACCGATGACGGGGAAGAGCGCTACGACGCCCTGGTGTCCGCTGCCGAGGTCGCCCTGCGCGGCTGGCGCGGTGACCACGGCATGCGCCTCTTCCGCGAGGCCGGGGAGACGGCCGAGCGGACCGGCGACGACGACCGAGCGGCGGCGGCGTACGCGCGCAGCGTCGAGATCGGCAGCCGGATGCACGGCATCGCCGGTGACCCCCCGATCGCCGAGCTCGCGTCGATGCTGAAGCGGGGGCACGAGCTCGCCGATGACGACGACCTCCCGACCTGTGCGCGTTTGCGGCTCGACGACGCTTGGCTCGCCTGGATGGGCAAGGACCCGGAGGCGATGGCGGGGCCGGCGCGGGAAGGGTTGGAGCTGGCTCGCCGGACCGACGATCGCCAGCTGCTCCAGAACGCCCTGGACGCCGCCACCGCGAGCGACTGGTTGCAGGGCCGCCAGCGCGAGGCCGTGGAGCACACCCGGGAGCGGATCGAGCTGCTCGACGCCGCGCCCCGCTCTCACGCCCTGGACGTCGAGATCTCGGACGCGCTGCACATGATGGTGCTCTGCCTGATGCAGGTCGGGGAGTTCCGGGAGGCGCTCGAATACGCGAAGCGGGGAGCCGAGGCGGACCGGAGTCGCGGGGTCGAGATGGCTGAGTACCAACGCGAGCTGATGCCGAACTTCTTCCTGGGCGACTGGGACCGCGCCGTCGAGCTCGGAGAGAGCTCCCGCCGGGCCTGGAACGAGGGGGGCCGGCCTCCGATGGGTGCCTTCGCCACACCGGCCGCCTGCACGGCCGCCATCTACGGCTTCCGCGGTGAGGACGCGGCGGCTGAAGACTGGATGAGCCACGCCCGAAATCTCAGCTCGAAGGACGCCGAGCAGAAGTCAGGCGTGGTGATGTTCGAGATCCAGCTGGAGATGCACCGCGGCAACTTCGGCGACGCCGCCGCGATCGGGTCGAATCCGATGGGCAGCAGTAACTGGAACGCGGCCTACACCAGCATCCGCGCGGAGGCCTTCGTTCGCGCCGGCCGCGACGACGCCGCCGACGCCATCGCCTGGGCCGAGCCGCACGTGGGCCAGGACCGCTACGCGCGCGCAATCCTGGTCCGAGCGAGAGGACTCCACACCTCCGACGACGGCCTGCTTCGGGAGTCGAAGGCGCTCTTCGAGGAAATGGAGTGTCCCCTCCAGGCCGCGCGGACGGGGTGGCTGCTCGGCGAATCAGAGCGGGAGCACGCGAAGGAGACCTTCCGGCGCCTCGGCGCGACGCTCCCCGCCGACTAGCCCTCTAGCTCGAGGCCGGGGGCTGGGCCTCGCGGAGGCGGCCGACGAGGGTCTCGAGCAGCGCCCAGGCCACCTCGGGATGCTCCTCGACGAACGGCCTGAACTCCCAGGCCGACATCCCACGGCAGCGCAGGTCGGTGGTGGCGACCACGGTCGCCGACCGCGGCCCGCTGTCGATCAGCGCGACCTCGCCGAAGTGCTCGCCCGGGCCGAGGGTGCGGATGATGTTGCCGCCGACGCTGACGGTGGCGTTGCCGTGCTCGATCACGAAGAAGCCGATCCCGCTCTTCCCCTCGGTGGTGATCTCGTCGCCCTCGTTGAAG
>JBKPND010000123.1:0-28455 GCA_046732465.1 Actinomycetota bacterium | reverse complement strand
GACGGGCACTTGGTGATCAGGCTGTCCCGCTCGCCGACGAAGGTGCCGTCCTGGAGCTTGCCGGTGACGATCACCTCGCGCCCGTCACGGAACGGGTCGGGCACCGTGCCCGAGTAGCGGACCGGGATCGGATCGGAGCCGTCGCGGTCCGAGATCCGGAAGTCGAGCTGGTCGCCGGCGTGCTGGATCGAGCCCGGCACGACCTTGCCGGTCAGCTCGTAGGTCCCGCTCGGATCGGAGCTGAGCAGCTGCGAGGGCTCCTTCGCCTCGGTCGATGCGCTGAACGACGTGTACACCAGCCCCGCCGCCAGCAGGACCGCGGCCGAGAGCGCCACGACAAGCCGAATCTTTCGCTTTCGCGATGGGTCCACTGCACCCTGGATTATCGCAACCAAGCATTAAGCGCCTGCGGATCCCCGCTACGGTCCCTCGGGCCGTGACGACCCTCGACCCAGTCGTCATTCTTTGCGGCGGGCGGGGGACCCGCCTGAGCGAGCGAACGGAATCGATCCCGAAGGCGCTCGTGGAGATCGGCGGCCGCCCGATCCTCTGGCACGTGATCTCGATCTACAGCTCCCAGGGGTTCTCCCGCTTCCTGCTGCTGACGGGCTACAAGGGCGAGTTGATCGCCGACTGGGCCCGGCAGAGCCAGTGGGATGGGGCGCGTGTCGAGTGCCTGGACACCGGGCTCGACACCCCGACCGGGGGTCGCATCAAGCTCGCCGAGGAGCGCCTCGACGGGCGAGCGTTCTCGACCACATACGCCGACGGGGTAGCGGACATCGACCTGGCGGCACTCGTCCGCTTCCACGGCGAGCGCGATTCGCTCGCGACGATGACGGTCGTCCAGCCCCAGCTCCAGTTCGGGGTGGCGGACCTCGACGCCGACGATCGGGTCCGCGGCTTCCACGAGAAGCCGCGGGTGGAGAGCTGGATCAACGGCGGCTTCTTCTGCTTCGAGCCGGGCGTCCTCGACTATCTGTCCGAGGACAGCGTGCTGGAGCGCGAGCCGCTCGAGCGGCTCGCCGCCGACGGCCAGCTGGAGGCCTACCGCCACACGGGCTTCTGGGACTGCATGGACACCTACAAGGACGCGGTCATGCTCAACGACCTCTGGCAGGCGGGCGACCCGCCCTGGCGAGTGTGGGCAGAGGAGCCGGCTCTTTGAGAGCCCTCGTCACGGGCGGCCGCGGGTTCGCGGCCTCCTGGCTCGCCCTGGCATTGGTCGAGAGTGGCGCGGAGGTCACCTCGATCGACCGCGAGGGCTCCTCCCCCACCGGCCTGGACCTCCTCGGCATCGGCGATGAGGTCGACGACGTGGTGGCGGACCTTCGCGATCAGGAGGCCGTTCTAGGGCTGATGCGGTCGAACCGGATCGACTCGGTCTTCCACCTCGCCGCCCAGGCGATCGTCGGGGACGCGAACGCCTCACCGATCCCCACCTTCCAGGCGAACATCGAGGGCACCTGGGTTCTGCTCGAGGCCTGCCGGGAGGCGGCCGTCGAGCGGGTGGTGGTGGCCTCCTCGGACAAGGCCTACGGGCCGCATGAGGAGCTTCCCTACACGGAGGACTCGGCGCTGCAGCCGGTCTTCCCATATGACGTCTCCAAGGCGGCGACCGACCTGATCGCCCGCAGCTACTGGCACACCTACGGGCTGCCGGTCGGCGTGACCCGCTTCGCCAACCTCTACGGCGGCGGCGATCGCAACTTCTCCCGGCTGATCCCGGAGACGGTGACCGCGGTGCTCGACGGACGACGCCCGATCATCCGCTCGGACGGGTCGCCGGAGCGCGACTTCCTCTACGTCGAGGACGCCGCGCGGGCCTATCTGGCGATCGCCGAAGCGCTCCAAGCCGAGGGGGTCGCGGGCCAGGCGTTCAACGCCGGCTGGGGCCGCCCCCACCCCGTCCGCGAGGTCGTCGAGCTGGTCTGCGAGCTCGGCCCCTCCGACGTGGCCCCGGACTACCGGGGAGCGGGCAATCCAAGCGGCGAGATCGATCGGCAGTACCTCGACTCCAGCAAGATCCGCGAGGAGATCGGCTGGGAGCCGGCTGTCGACCTCCGCGAGGGGGTCGGGCGGACCATCGAGTGGTACGCGTCCCACCCCGAGTTGAGGCCTGTCGTTGCGCCGACGGGCTAGTGCCGATCCGCCTCGGGGATGCGGCGCGACCTGCCGGACCCGTTCGAAGACTCGATCCGGTGGAGCGCGAACTCGATGGCCCGCCCGGCGGGCCGGAACGGCAGGAGGATCCCCGCCGCTCTGCCGCCGAACCCGGGGTAATCGAGCTTCTCGAGGATTGCGTGCGCCTCGCGGCGCTCCCTCGGGCTCAGCCTGGAGGGGATGCCCCTGGACTTGACGAGGAGCTCACGCGCGCGACGGCGCTCGTCGCCGTCGAGCCGCCGCCAGTGCCGATTGGCGAGCCAGCCGATCTCGATCGCCGCGATGACCCAGAGCCGCTCGGCGAGCCAGCGGCTGCGCCGCGCAAAGCGTCGTCCAGCTGCACCGATCAGCCCCATGACACCTTGCTCTACCCGCCCCAGCGCGGCTCAGTCCTGCGCTCCAAGCGGCGGACGGGTCTCGAACCCGCGACCTCGAGCTTGGGAAGCTCGCGCTCTACCTGCTGAGCTACCGCCGCAGAGCGGACCATTTTAGGTCTCGTCTCTAGCCTTCGCCGATGTGAGCACCAAAGGCTTCATCGCGGTGATCGGGGTGCTGGCCGCCATCGGCCTCCTCGCCTACGGGCTGCTCAGCAAGGGCGGCGCGACGATCGCCGTCGGCGATCCCGCCCCCGACAAGCAGCTCTCCCGGCTCGATGGCAGCGGCACCGGCGACATTGCGGATTACCGCGGGCGCTGGGTGCTCGTCAACTTCTGGGCGTCGTGGTGCGGGCCGTGCAAGTCCGAGGCCCCGGCCCTCGAGAGCTTCCAAAGGGAGCATGCGCCGAGCGGGTTCACCGTGCTCGGCATCAACCTCGACGACAGCACCGGCGATGCGGCCGCCTTCGTGCGGCGCTACGGGCTCACCTACCCCCAGCTTCGCGACGGCGATGGCAGCGACCGCCGCGACGCCTACGGGATGACCGGCTTCCCGGAGTCGTTCCTGGTCGACCCGGCCGGGAAGCTGGCCCTGATCAGGCGGGGCGCGGTGGACGAGTCCTATCTGACCGAACAGGTCGCGCCGCTGATTCAGGCACGCACGTGATGGGCCGACTCCTCATCGCCGCGGTGATCGGCCTCCTCCTGGCGGCGAGCCCGGCAGCCGCCGGCGCCGCCGAAGCGCGCGCCTCGCTGCCGGACATCGAGGACGAGGTGATGTGCACGATCTGCGGCACGCTCCTCGCCGAGTCCGACTCGCCGCAGGCCGATCGGGAGCGGGCCCTGATCAGGCAGCTCATCGACCGCGGCGAGGACAAGGATCAGATCAAGGATGCGCTGGTGGCCCAGTACGGCCCGCGGGTCCTCGCGACGCCGAGCGGCCACGGGTTCGACCTGCTCGCCTGGCTGGTGCCGGGCGTGGGAATCCTGCTCGCGGGCGCGGCGATCGGCTACTTCGCGGTCAGCAGGGCCCGACGACGCTCGACCGAGCCGGACCCACCGGCGCTCGACGCGGACGAGCGCTCTCGCCTGGACGAGGACATGGCGCGCTATGACCTCTAGGGACTACTTCCAGACCCGCACGTAGTCGACCGCGGTCGTGCGAGCACCGGCGCGGTCGTCGGGTCGAACTCGTTCTTGCCGCCATCGAAGACCTTGATGACGCTCGCGGTCCACTCCAGGGTGGAACCCGAATCGGCTCGCAACACGCCGAGGTAATCGCTCAGATTTCGAGCGTCGCCAGATTCGGGCCTGGTACGTACACGCACGGGAAAGTCGCATCACGATCCCGAGGTCCCGCTTGGTCCCGCCGGTTCGATCCCACGGTGAAGGGGGCCGTGAACTGGCGCCTGCGTTTCACACCAGCGCTACTCTGGCTCCGTGGCACGGTCGGCGAAAAAGAACGCCAGCCCGGCCGAGAACTGGCTGTCGACACCGCGCGATTGCCGCTCCGAGGACGTCGAGTCAGAGACCGATCCGGAGGATTTCATCCTCGAAGAGGTCCAATCGGGGAGGGCGGATGAGACCATCCGCGGCGAGGCCGCTCAGTGGCCGGTCGGGCCGTCGGCGGGGCGAAACGAGATGGCTACCAGTGAGGCCAAGCGGACAAACGCCGACGCCGAACCGGCTAAGGCGGTCCCCGAGCCAACGAGTCGAGGCGACTCCGAGGCGCTGCAGCGGGCGAGGCGGGCACTCGCCGAGGAACGTCAGAGGAACGCGGATCTGGCCACGAGGATCACGGATCTGCGGGCGGAGCTGAGGGAGCAGCCGAATAAGGCCGAGGAGACCCTTGCCCGCACCCTCAAGGAGCAGGAGGCGGAGTTCGCTGCGGCGCTGCGAGAGCGCGACGAGGGCCTCAGGGACCGGGAGACCGAGCTCAAGAAGCAGCTCGGCGACCGCTATGAGAAACGCAAGGCGGAGCTCAGCAAGGAGTTCGATGAGCGGCAGGCGGAGCTCGAGGACCACTTGGTCGCTCTCGAGATGCGCTTGGACGTGCGCGAGGACGAGCTCCGGGAGCAGGCGGGCAGGCGAGAGGCGAAGCTCGAGGACCGCATCCGGGAGCTCCAGGAGCAGCTCGCGGACGCCAAGCTTGGGACAAATGAAGCCTCAGCGCGGAAGAAGTCCCGCCGCCGTGCCGGCAGCAGGAACGGGGCGCCCGACGTAAACGAAGTCAGCTTCGAGCAACTCCGCGAGCTCGGCCTCTCGGTCACCCAGAGTGCGCGGGTGATCGCCTACCGGGAGACGCGTGGCGGGTTCGACTCACTCGATGAGCTCGATGAGATCCCGGGGTTCTCCAAGGAGACCCGGGGGACGGTCAAGGGCTTGCTGGGTATCTAACGCGCTCCGGCCAGCGCCTGGATCGTCTGCACGCCGGGGCCGGTCGGCGGCAGGAGCAGGTTGCACGGCGCCGGCCTCCGGGCCTGCGGCAGCCGGCGGAGGGCGACGCGGCGGCTCCACGTTCCGCATCGAGCCGGGCGAGCAGCAGGTGTTCCGGCGGATCGCGCCTCCCAAGCCGCATCGCGCAGCGCCTTGCGATGCGGTATAGAGATCCTCGAATCAGGATGCGCGAGCAGCCCCCAGACCTCGGCGTCGCCGTCTCTAACGGCTTCCACAAGATGCACCTGGCCACGGCCGCTCGCGAGGCGAACAACCGCGGCTTCCTCAAGCTGTTGGTGACGGGCGCGTATCCGACGCCGGCGGTTCGCCGCCTGCTGCGCGCGCTTCGCGTGCGGGGCCCCGCCCGCCTTCGCCACCTCGAGCACAGAGACGAGGGCATTCCCCTCGAGCGCGTGCAAGTCCTCTTCCTGCCCGAGCTCCTGGAGCAGCTCGCGCGCGCGCTCGCCCGCGTCCCTCTCCTCGGCCGGCTCTCCGAGGGGCTTGCCGTCGCCACCTTCCGCCTCTACGGGCGAATGGCGGCTCGCGCGCTCGCCCGCGCGCAAGGGGCGCGGATCTTCCACTTCCGCGCGGGCTTCGGCGGGAGCTCCATCGATAGGGCGCGTGATCTCGGGATGCTGACGCTCTGCGACCAGGCGACCGTGCATCCTCGGCTCCTCGGCACCCTGATCGAAAACCGCGGCCGGATGCCGGACCCCGACGCCCCCCTCCCTCCTCCCCCGGACGGGATCTCCAGGGCCGCGCTGGAGGATCTCGATCGCTCCGATGCGGTAGTCGTGTGCTCCGAGTTCGTCAGGGACACCTTCGTCCGAGCCGGATGGAGCCGGGAGCAGGTCCACGTCGCCAACCTGGCGATCGACGAGAACTTCTTCTGGGCCCGGCAGGCGCCCACCCCCCGGCGGACGGTTCCGAGAGGACCCCTCCCGCTGCTCTACGCATCCGTCTTCTCGCGGCCCAAGGGCGCCGAGACCCTGATCGACGCCATGCGGCTCGTCGGCGACCGAATCGAGTGGGAGCTGGTGGTGGCCGGTCCGGCCGAGCCCGCGATCGCCGCTTCGCACCGCGCCTTTTTCACGGATCCGCGTGTCCAGGCCCTCGGCCGACTGTCGCGACCCGACATCAAGGCGCAAATGATCGCCCGCGGCGTCTTCGTCTTCCCGAGCTACCTGGAGGGGTCCGCCCGGGCCGTCTTCGAGGCCCTCGCCTGCGGCTGTTACGTGATCACCACGCCGAACGCCGGGTCGATCGTGGAGGACGGGCTGCACGGGGCCCTCGTCCCCGCCGGCGATGCTGAGGCGCTCGCCGAGGCCATCGTCGCCGCCGACGCGGACCGCGAGCGGATCGCGGAGATCGGCAACCGCAACGCGGAGCTGATCGCGGCGTCACACCGCCAGTCCGCCTACGGCGACGCCCTCGCCCAGGTCTACGCTCGGCTGGCCACCGGGCGCCGTCATACTTTGAGCGTGCCCGCCGAAGGCTCAGCACCGCCCGACGGAGCGTGACCGGCGCCCGACCCCGCGTCGCGGTCGTGATCCTCTCCTACAACGGCCGCGATCTGACCCTGGCCTGCATCGAGTCCCTGCGCGCCAGCGACTGGCCCGAAACGGAGATCGTCGTCGTCGACAACCACTCGGAGGACGACAGCGTCGCCGCCATCCGCAGTGAGGCGCCCGAGGTGACGCTGATCGAGAACAGCGCAAACCTCGGCTTCCCCGGAGGATGCAACGTGGGCATCCGCCACGCGCTGGAACGGGGCTGTGACTACGTCTTCCTGCTCAACAACGATGCGACCGTCGCACCGGACTGCATCCGGCGGCTGGTCGAGGCGGCTGAGGACGAGGGCGCGACGCGCATCCTCTGTCCGCTGATCTACTACGCGGATCCGCCCGATCAGATCTGGTACGCGGGCTCCGAATGGGACCCGGCGAGGATCTACAACGGCGCCTATCACGGACGGGGTGAGCGGGACGTCGGACAGTTCGACGGAGTCCACCCGACGGGGGTGGCCACCGGGGCCGCGGTGTTCGTCGCGCGAGAGTTGTTCGAGAAAATCGGCCTCCTCGAGGAGGCTCTCTTCCTACAGGCCGAGGATGTCGAGTACTCGGCTCGAGCGACCCGAGCGGGATTCGGCGTCTCGGTGGTCTCCGGCGCGAAGGTTCGGCACCACGTCTCAGCGGCGAGCGGGGGCGAGTTCTCACCGCTCACCTCCTACTACTGCCTGCGCAATGGGCTGCACATCTCCCGCAGGTACCAGAAGCCCGGGCCGATGCGCAGGGCGGCGTTCGAGGCGGGCTTCGTTGCCGTCTTCCTCGCCCATGCCCGCCGCTCGGACCGAAAGCTGGCGAGCGTGCGGGCCGTGCTCCGCGGCTGGCGCGACTACCACATGGGGCGGCTTGGCCAGCTTCAAGCGGAAGCGGGACACAGGCGGCTGCCGCTCGGCCTGCGCGCCTGGGCGATCACACGGCACCTTCCGGCCTTCAAGGGGCGGACGCGTGTAGCGGCGCTGATCGCGAGGAGGTCGATCGATCCTGGGGTGTCCTACCGAACCCCCCTGGGCATCGTCCTGCGCGTCGATCCCAGTGACCTCTTCCAGGTGGCGATGCTGATGGGGTTCCACGAGCCCCGGATCACGAGGTTGATCGCGAGAGAGGTGTCTGCCGGGAGCGTCGCTCTCGACGTCGGCCACATGCTCGGCTACTTCTCGCTGCTGATGGCGAGGCGCACGGGCCCCGGCGGAGCGGTCCACGCGTTCGATCCGGACCCCCGCGCTCATCGGCGACTCAGGGAGAACATCTCTCGCAACTCCATGCATTGGATCAAAGCCAACCTGCTGGCCCTGGGCGATCATGCCGGCACTGCCCGGTTCGGCATCCACGAGAGGATCGGCTGGTCCTCGACCAAGGAAGTCAAGGAGTTCAGCAACTGGACCAGCGTCCCGATTCAGACGCTCGACAGCTACGTGGCCGAGCACGAGATCGATCCGGCGAGAATCAGCGTGATCAAGGTCGATGCCGAGGGTGGCGAGCTCGAGGTGCTGGAGGGCGCACGCGATACGCTCGCCGCCGGCGGGCCGCATGTCGTGGTCGAGGTGATCCCGCATCGCCCGGGTGAGCGGGCGAACGAGATCCTCGAGTACATGAAGGGCCTGGGCTACAAGGCCGATGCCCCCGCTGGCGGTGTGGGCGGTGAGGTGATCTTCACCCCGGCGAGAGAGGTCACGCAGGAGTCGCGCCGGGCAGGTGCCCCAGCCGCTTCCCGGTGAGCTCCCGAAGGCGCCCCATCTCCGGAATGAGCAACTCATTGAGGGCCGCAAGCCGCTCGGGGTCCAGCTCGGGCCGCCGGACACCGCCGGTGCGACGCCTCAGCGTCCGCGTCAGCCGCAGCCGCGGGCCCAGCGGCAGCCGCCGGTAGGCGGCGCCCAACCGGGATGAGCGGAGCTTCCAGAGCAGGCCGTCGTGACGGACGTGGTCCTCTCGAGTCGCGATCTCCGCACGGAACCCGGGGGACTGGAAGCGCGAATCGACCCCCAGAAAGGAGAACACCTCTCTGAGCACGGCGCGGCGCTCGTGCCGAAGTCGCCACTGCTCCAGCACGAGGATCTGGGAGAGGTCGAAGTACCTCAGGTAGTTCTCAATCTGCATCGCGTAGCGACTGGCGCACACGTAGAAGTTGCCGGGGTCGTCGAAGTCGATGAGGGCCTCCTCGAGCGAGAGCGGCTCCACGCCGACCGAGACCTGCTGCGCGTAATCGGAGACGATCCGCTCGACCGGGTGGCCGACCAGGTAGATCAGCTTCGCGTCGGGGACCGCGGCGCCGATCGCTGCCGCCGCGTCCCCCTCCGCCGGATAGCGGCTGTAGCCGGTGGATGACTCGCCCCGGACCGACGGTCCAGGCTTGAAGAGTCCCCGGTAATCGGGGCTTTCGTCGAGCGAGCGAGAGTCGGCGAAGACGTGTGGCTCCTTCAGGACCGACATCGAGACCTCGGGATGCTGGTCGAGATAGAAGTGCAAGCTGGTGGTGCCGCACTTGGCGGCCCCGATCACGAAGAAGGTTGGAAGCAGTTCGTCGGGCACGAGCGCGGCGGATGGCAATGCTAGCTTGGCGCCGATGGCCGAGCCTCCACCGCTCCGCATCCTGGGCTTGGTCGAGGGGGACCCCGACACGGCCCTCTCCGGGGTCGCTCGCCACCTGCTAGTGGCCCTCGACCGTCGCTTCGACGTCGTCGATCGCGTCGACTTCGGCATGCATGGCGCCCAGCGGGCTGCGGTCGCCGCCGCCACCTTTCGTCCCTCGCGACCGAACTGGACAGCGAGGTTTCACACCAGCCGGCTCTCCCATCGCGTGCTCTCCAGGAATCTGCGCAGAAGAGCCGCCCGGGTGTTCGCAGAGTTCGATCTCGCGCTTCAGGTGCACGGCTGGGTCTCCGGACAGCCGCGCCCGTACGCGATCTACGTAGACCAGACGCGCTTGATGGCGGAGACGGGCTGGCCGGCATGGATGCCGTTTTCGGCAGGCGAGCGGGACACGTTGCTGTCCGTGGAGCGCTCGATGTACGAGAACGCGGCCCACCTGCTCGTGATGGGCAAGCCGGCTCGCGATTCCCTCGGTGCCGACTACGGCGTGGAGGGATCGCGGATCAGCGTGGTCGGCGGCGGGCTGCCCTACGACCACCCGCCGACGCCACAGAAGCTCACGGACGAGCCCTCGATCCTGTTCATCGGGCGAGACTTCGAGCGAAAGGGGGGCCGGGTCCTGCTCGAGGCCTTCGACCTGGTGCGCAAGCGGGTGGCCGGTGCGACTTTGAGCATCGTCGGGCCGGCGCGGGACTTCGAGGTCCCGGGGGTGACCGGCTACGGCAAGATCCAAGACCGCCGAGAGCTCGCCAACCTCTACCGGCGGGCCAGGGCGTTCTGCCTGCCGTCGCTCTACGAGCCCTATGGGCTCGTGCTGATCGAGGCAATGGCCCACGGGATCCCCTGCATCGGGTCCGCGGTGCAGTCGATACCGGAGATCCTGGACGAGGGCCGAGCCGGCCTGCTGGTGCCGCCCGGCGACGCCGGCGAGCTGGCGGAGGCGCTGATCAGGCTGCTGACCGACGACGAGCTCGCCGGCTCGCTCGCCGCGCGCGGTCCCCGCCGGGTTGCGGAGAGCCTGACCTGGGACCACGTCGCGGTCCGCATCGCAGCGGCATTGGAGACTCGGACCGGGGCTCCGCAGCGGAATAGGCCATAACCTTCTAGACCGTGCACAGGGCCATCAGCAGCAGCGGCATGGCTGCCCTAGCCCTCACCACCGGCTCGGCTGCTGTCGCAGTGCTGCTTGGCCTGGCGGCTGGGGCGCTCCCACTAGTGGGTACCGTGGGGCTCGGAGTACTCGGGCTCGGTCTATTGGCCGCGCTGCTCTTCCGCCGCTCGCTTCGCTCGCGTCCCTCTCCGAACCGGCCGCAGCTGAGGACCGGGAAGTTCGCCAGCGGGGAGATCGGCCGATTCACTGACGAGGCCGATACGCCGGCATCCGATCGAATCCTCAGGATCCCTCGAATCCTGTTCTATCTCGGCTCGCTGACGCTCACCGAGGCGTCTTGGCGGCCGGCCGCCGGGCTAACGGTGAGCGAGATCTTCTTTCTCCTCGCCCTCGGGGTGACAGGCATCGCGGTCCTGGCGGGAAGACCGAGCGCGCGGGTCCCGCAGGGTCTGATCATCGGGGTGGCGATCTTCGCGCTCGGAGGGGCCATCAGCTCGATCGGGGCCGAATCTACGACGAGCTCGGCCAGCCAGACGCTACAGGGGATCTACGTGTTCCTGCTCTGGGTCTGGACGGGAGCCACGGTGCTCCGGACTCGGCAGCAGGTCATCGTCGCGCTCGGCTGCTGGACGTTCTCGTCTGCCCTGAATGGATTCGCTGCGCTGCTCCAGGTGATGGGCATCTCATTGCTCGGAGGGGCGCTGGAGGGCAGTCGGGCAACCGGTCTGACGGATCATCCCAACGACCTCGGTGCCGCCTGCGCGATCGCCCTGATTCCCGCCCTGATGCTGGCGACCACCCGCCTTCCGGGCCCCAGCCGGCCTGGGGGCTGGCGAATGAGACCAATCAGGTGGTGCCTGCTGGGTCTCACCGCGATCGGCGTGATCCTCTCGGCGTCGGTCGGCGCGATGTTCGCCGGACTGATTGCGATCCTGGTCTGGCTTCTTGCCCCCGCGGTGCGAGCGCCCGGGCGGTTGGCCGTGGTCGTCGCCCTCGCGGTCTCGATCGCAGGCCTCACGCTCGCTGGTGGGGCGGTGACATCACCCGCCAAGCGGTTTGAGGACGTGACCAGGAACGGCGTGTCGCCGGACTCGGGCAGCGGCACGATCCGCCTGAAAATCGTGCGTCGAGCCTGGCCAAGAATCGAGTCCAACCCGATAGTCGGGAAGGGCCTCGACTCCGGCGGATCGTCGGTCAACGTGATCAGCCACGGCACCATCGCTTCGTACCAGGTACACGGCGGCCCGATATCGGTTTGGTACCAGGCAGGAATCTTCGGCCTGGTGGGGATCCTGATCGTTGTCTGGACGCTCCTCCAGGGAGCCTGGCGGACCCTGGGTGCCGGGGATCAGACCGATATGTTGATCGGGCTGTCGATCATTGCGGCGTTCATCGCGTTCCTCGTCAACGCGATGACCACCCCGTTCGTCCTGCAGCAGTACGGCTGGTTCACGGCGGTGATGCTGCTCGCGTGGCGCCTGCGACGCGAAGGCCTGCCGGAGACCGCCCCGAGCCGAGCCGGCCGGCGTAGCCGGCCCCCGCTCCGAGCCACGGCTCCTCCCACGCTCGCCCCAGGGTGATCGGAGCCCCGCCGGTGAGAATTCTGAACGTCGTTGTCGGGGCCTCCGTGCGAACCGGCGGTGCGACCACCTTTGCCGCCGAAGCAGCCGTGGCCACCTCGCGTGCCGGAGGTCAAGCCCGTCTATTCGCGACGGACCTCGCCCTCGCTCCATGGGGTTGGATGCAGCGGCAGCGATCCATTCGCCCGGACGAGCTGCATCCATCGCTGGCGCCCACGGATTTCGAGCTCTTCCCGGCCCGCTTCCCGCGACGGCTCGCGCGCTCACCGGCGATGACCCGGGCCCTCCGCACCGAGGTGCCGGCCTCCGACGTCGTGCACATCCACAATCTCTGGCAATACCCCCAGTACGCGGCCTTCCGCGCTGCCCGTGAGGCCCAGGTGCCCTACATCGTCTCCCCGCACGGCAGCCTCGACCCCTACCTGCGGCGACGCGGGCGTCTCCGCAAGGCTGTGACGAGCGCCCTCTGGCACCGAGCGATGCTCGAGGGCGCCGCCCTGATTCACGTCACGACCGGTGCCGAGATGAGGCTGATCGCGGACATCGCCCCCGAGGTTCCCCGGGCGATTGTGCCGTGCGCCATCAACACGGCTGACTTCGGCAGCCTGCCCCCTCCGGAGGAGCTTCGCGAGCGGCACCTGGGGGGCTACTCGGGGCCACTTGTCGTCTTCCTTGGGAGGGTCACCGAGAAGAAGGGCCTCGACGTGCTGCTCAGGTCATTTGCCCATGTTCTGGAGCGCCAGCCTGCGCGGCTTGCCGTGGTGGGCCCCGACGACGGCGGGCAGAGGCCAGGATTGCAGCGGCTCGCCGACCTCCTCGGAATCGGCTCGCGGGTGGACTTCATCGGCGGGCTCTATGGCCGTGATCGGCTCGCCGCGCTGTCGGCGGCGGATGTCTGGGCCCTCTCGTCGCATACGGAGAACTTCGGGATCGCTGTCATGGAGGCTCTGGCCGCAGGCTGCCCGGTGGCGATCTCCCGGGAGGTCAACCTTGCGGAGGACCTGGCTGAGGCGAACGCGGCATTGGTCGCCGACGCCGAGCCTCGCGCGTTCGCGGCGGGGCTGCTGAAGCTCCTCGGCGACCCCGAGCGGCGCCGCAGCCTGAGCCGGGCCGGCCGGGAGTTCGCCGCACGCTACGACTGGAGCGAGGTGACGCCGCGCCTATTGGACATGTACCGCATGGCGATGGGCCGAAAGGGTCAGCGTCGCCGAGCGTTCAAGTCGGCTAGGCGCCTGCGCCTGGGCAGGAGCGCCGCCGGCTTGCCCCGGAAGAAGCGCAACGCGCTGCGAATGTGATGCGGGTTGCGGGGGTTCGAATGCCCGCTCGACTCGCGGCCCGGTAGTCATGACGCAAGCGAACGGTCGGGTCGTAGCGAACCCGGAACCCGGCGGCCCCTGAGGCGGACGCACAGGTCCACCCTCGAAATTGAGGAAGTAGCGCTCGTCGAACCCGCCGATCTGAGAAGGCGCACCGGCGGACCACCAGGCTCGCTGCCGTCGTCCACTCGACGTCCACGGGGTTCGTCACCCGCACCGCACCGCGTCATTGCGCGAAATCCTGCGAACCACGAGGTCGAGCGGGCTCGGGACCCAACGGGCGGAGTCCTGAACAGTCCCGTCGGGCAGGACGAGAGCCGGCGCCACCGGACCAATGCCGTCCTCCGCGAGCTCCTCCTCCAGACTCCGGAAGTCGCCCTCAGAGGTTGCGCGGACATCCGGGTTGAGCAGCGCGAAGCTCGACCGGACGTCCTACCCACACCCACGTTGTCAGCGGCCAAGCCCCGGTTGACCTCCAGCGAAATGACGTCGAGTCCCGCGTCCTCCGCGACCTCGCGCGTGTCGTCGGTGGACGCGTTGTCAACCACCAGCACGCGGACGAAGACTCGACGGTGCACCGGCCCGCGCCCAGCGCGTAGGTCAGCTGCGCTGTTTGTGGGTGACAATCACGGCCTCCATGCCGCTGAAACTAACGTAGCCGAAACTCCTGCCGGACGACGATCAGCAGCATTCCGGCCGCCAGAACCGAGGTCGCAGCGCGGGCGCCTATCGCCCAGCCTGTGGCTGGAAGCAGCAGGGCGATTGCAACCAGCGCGGCAGCGATCCCGTAGGAAACAGCGTCGCGTGCCCAGTGCCATGAGACGTGGGCGATCCTCGCGGCGGCCCGCCTCGTCATGGCCGCCTGGGCGAGCACCGCCAGCACCGTCGCAGCTGCGGCGCCGATGAGCCCGAATGGCGGTAGCAGGATGGCCACGAGAATCAGGTTCAGCGCAGCGGCAGCTGGCGAAATCAAGATCAGTGGCTTGGTGTGCTTCGTCCAGAGCAGAACCTGTCCGTGAGCGATGAAGGCCACGATCGGCAGGCTGGCCAGCACCGCGACCGATGCAACGTCCGCGAGATGCTCGGGGTCGTAGTCCCCTGGAACGACGATCTTGAGGACCGGCAGCGCCAGCAGCGCCAGCACACCGGCGGCCAGCGCGGCGAGCCGAGTCACCAGCGCGGCTATCTCGGCAAGTGTGGCCCAGCGCTGCTCCTTTGAGGCACCGAATGTGATCGGGATCCAGGCGTTCTGGAGGGCGACCAGGAAGCCGACGACCAGCGTCCCGAACGCGTTCGCAATCTGGTACTTGCCGACTGCACTGGATCCGGAGATCGCCTGAATCACGATTCGATCGCCGACCGCCAGCACGGATACTGAGATCGTGTTGGGGATCGTGGGAATGCTGTACCGCAGCGCCGACCCGAGCAGGCTTCGATTCGCCGTCGGACTCCCCCACGTCTCGGTAAGGCGGAGCGCCATGATCGCGGCAATCAGGAAGGCGATCGCGACGCCGGTCACATAGGCGAACGGCTGACGATCGATCAGCAGGGCGACGATCCCGAGCAGCTGCGCTCCAGCGCTGGCGAGCAGCGTGATGACGATGAAGGGACGCGGCCGCTCCTGCGCGCGGAGCAGGGCAAGGCAGGCGCCGATGACGCCCGCGGGCAGGGCCAGGAAGGCGCCCAGCAGGACCGGTCCCGGATCATCGGGGGAAAGCGCCGGCGCCCAGATCAGCCCGGTCAGGAGGATCGGACAGACGACCGCGGCGCCGATCAGAGCTGCGCTGACGATCAGCGAGCGCGCGGCCCCGGCGGCGTCCGCTTTCCTCTCATGGTCAAAGAAGAAGCGCAGTATCGCGGCCGGCAGCCCGAGCGTCGCGAGGGAAGTGAGCATGAGCTGGAGCGCCATCGCGAGCGCGACCACACCGAATTCGCCGGATCCCAGTAAGCGCGTGATGACCGGGATTGCGAGAGCCGCAGCGGACAGCTGAAGCGCGGTGCCGAGCGTGTAGATCGAGCCCTTCCCCAGCAATCTGCGCCCGGGGCGGTCTTCCGCTTCCCCCGCCCGATCGGCCGCCGCCGCCAGCGGGTCGGGAGTCTCGAGCTCGCCCAGCTCAGGGCCAGGCTCTTGTCCGTCTCTCGTTCGGCCGCGCTGCTCCAAGCTCACCCTTGTCCCTTCGGGCACGGCCTGGTCGTGCCGACGCTCAGCTCGATCCGGGCGGCTGGACCAAGATCGCCGGGCGACTCAGCGTCGACGAGTAATACCCGGAGTAGTAGCCCTCATGGCCCGACCTCACGCCGGTGACCACGAGCCCGATCGGGCGCTTGGGCATATGCCCAATCGCAGCTTTCGCGGCAAGCGCCTGCTCCCGCGTCGTCTGATCGAGACGAACGCAGAGCAGCGCGGCGTCGACCAGGGGAAGCACCTCCAGCGCATCGCCCACCGAAAGCAGCGGCGCGCAATCGAAAACAGTCAGGTCGTACACCTCACGAAACCGCTGTACGAGCTCGCGAAAGCGTGGAGAGGCCAGCACCTCGGCCGGCTCGGGTGTGACGCTTCCGGCCGAGATCACGGTGAAGGATCGCTTTGGAGCCGTCTCCTCTCCAGCCTCCGACCCCGGGATGCTCCTAGTCGCGATCGGCACCGACCTGACCACGTCGGCCGGCTGCGCCTTGCCGGTTGCCCAATCGGTCAACCCGGGGCTCGAGGGGACGTCGAGGCGATCAGCGAACACCGAGCGTCGTAGATCGCACTCCGCGAGCAGGACACTCTTGCCCGTCAACGCAGCGGCCGTTGCCAGCCCGGCTGCAACCGTCGACTTGCCCTCTTCCGCCAGCGGGCTGGTCACCGCGATGGTCCGCAGCGGCTGATCGCCGGCGAGAAACTCCACATTCGCACGCAGGATCCTGAATGCCTCCAGATCGCGATCGGGACTCCTGCCATTGCCAGCGAATTCTGCGTCGCCAAGGGACTCGGCGTTGACGTAGCCCAGTATCGGGATCTGCAGCTGATGGTGGACGTCGTTTGGATCCGTCAATCGCCGGTTGAGAGAGTCGCGCAGGAAGGCCAGGACGATCCCGAAGATCAAGCCAAGAGCGAGTGCCAGGATCCCGTCCCTGACGGGCCGGGGAGAGCTCGGGTTGTCCGGCTCGGTGGCCGGGCTGGCGACCTCAACGGGTGTTGCAACCTTTGCCACCGACCGAAGCTGTGCGGCGTTCCGCAAGGTGATCTGCTTCTCGATCGAGGTGTCGTCGAGCCCCTTCACGCTCTGAGTCAGGCTGGTCGCCTGGCTCAGGAATTGCGACCGCTGGCGCTCGGTGAGGACGTTCTTCGTCTCGTTCGCAAAAGCATTCGCGAGATCTGTGGCGAGCTCGGCCGACTTGGCAGTCGCGGTCAGGCTGACCAGGCTGCTATCGGGATTGACCGCGGTCTCGACGGAGTCCTTGATCTCCGACTGTGAGAGATCCGAATCCACATCCTGTGCAACGGCGGAGACGACCTCTGCGGAGGTCACCCGCTCGGCGCCTTGGGCCGCGGTCTCGGCCGGGGTCTGTCCGGAGAAGGGGACGGTGGTCCCGATCGTGGACAGATACTGGCTCTGATCGACGAACTGGATCTGCGCGCGTGCTTCGTATTCCTTCGTCTTCAGCAGTGAGTATGCAACCGCCGCAGCCACGGCCAGCAGCACCGTGCCGATGATCACCCACTTCTGACGACGAAGCAGTCTGAGCACATCCCTGAGGATTTGATCCTGAGTAACTTCTCTGTTCATACGCGCTCCCGAGTGCCCCTGGGACACTCTTGTCAGGCCTCGATCGTGGCGTACCGTACCAATGTCCATTGGAGCACCGCGCGGGTCACACCCTGGACCTGGGGGGCGCTTTAGGTTCGCGGCGGGTTGGTCGGCTCAGCCCGAGGCGCCGCTGGCCCGGCAGAGGGACGGAGGAGTGGTGAGGAAGGACTTCCTGCTCTTCGGCAGGCCGGACGTGGGGCAACCCGAGATCGATGAGGTGGTCGACTCGCTGAGGTCCGGCTGGATCGGTACGGGTCCCAAGGTTGAGCGCTTCGAGCGAATGCTCGGAGACTATGTCGGCGTTACCTACGCTCGATGCGTCTCCTCCTGCACCGCCGCCCTGTTCCTGACGATGCTCAATCTCCAGATCGGGCCGGGTGACGAGGTGCTGGTGCCCCGATGACCTTCGTCGCGTGCGCGAACGCGATCGAGCCCACGGGAGCCAAGCCCGTCCTCGTGGATTCCGAACCGGGTACGGGTCTGATCGATCTCGCGGCCGCCGAGGAGGCGATTACGACGCGCACCAAAGCCATCATGCCGGTCCATCTCGCTGGCCGGCCACTCGACCTCGATCGGATCAACCGGTTGCGTGACGAGCGCAAGCTCACGGTGTTGGAGGACGCCGCCCAGGCGATAGGGGCCGAGTGGCACGGCAAGCGAGTCGGGAACTTCGGCAACCCGACTGCGTTCTCGTTCTACGTGACCAAGAACATCACCACCATCGAGGTGGCGCTCTCGTCACCGTCGACCCGGAGCTGGCTTCCGAGGTGGAGCAGGCGGCTCTGCATGGGCTCTCGGCCGGCGCCTGGCGACGATATTCGGACGCGGGCTTCAAGCCCGCCGGGCCCTGGGCGGCTAGGCGATCACCGAACGATTACGCCAGCGCAGTGGAAGTGATCATCCTGTTCGTTCGATCACAAGATGCCAACTCGAAATTGCCATCGGCGCCCCACAAGTGATTAGATTCCGCCGGTGCATCACGAACCTCCGGCGACCGGCGGAGCCAGAGCTTCGCCGCCTCACATGGATGTGAGCACTCCCTTGGGTTTCGGACCGCCTAAGCGCAGGTAAGGAGTCACGTGGACCCCCAGGTAAGGACTGCCATGGACGCACCGGATCTCGACATCGAGATAGAGGAACGTCAGCGCGCTGGCACGGGGTATCCGATCCGTCAAAACGGGAACGGTGCGGAGCTACGGGGGCCGGAGGGAGTGGTGGCCCCGACCCGCCCGGGGTCGGTCCGCAAGGTCCGCAGAGAGCTGGAGCGACTCGGGCAAACCCGCAGCCGGACCGAGCGAGCTCTCAAGCGCGGCTTCGATCTGGTCGGCGCGGCGGTGCTGCTCATCGTCCTCGCCCCGGTCTGGCTGACCATCTGCCTGCTGATCAAGATGGATTCCCCAGGCCCGATTCTCTTCCGTCAGCGGCGGATCGGCCAGTACGGGGTGCCATTCCGAATGTTCAAGTTCCGCACGATGGTGGATGGCGCTGACAGTCGCAAGCCCGCCCTGTTGCACATGAACGAGGCAGCGGACGGACTGTTCAAGATCAGCAGTGATCCGCGCCTCACGCGTACGGGGCGGTGGCTGCGGAGAACCTCCTTGGATGAGTTGCCCCAGCTTCTCGATGTGATCTCCGGTCGGATGAGCCTCGTCGGCCCCCGACCCCTCATCCCCCAGGAGGACTCTCAGATCACGGGCGCGCACCGAGGCCGGCTCTCGATGCGACCGGGGATGACAGGCGTTTGGCAGGTGAACGGCGCATCCGCGATCCCGATCAGGGAGATGGTGGAGCTCGACAGGGAGTACATCGACCAGTGGTCTCTCTGGCGCGACGTGAAGCTTCTGCTTCTGACGGCCTCCCACGTCGTACACCGCCGCGGTTGGTAGCCCGCCCGTTATCGGGCTGGGCGAATGACAGCCTTACATCCGCTCGGGCGCGCTGATCCCCAGCAATCCAAGTGTCCGCGCAATCGTCCGTTTGGTGAGCAGGCAGAGCCCGAGGCGAGCCTCCTCGACTCCCTGGCCCTCCGCACCGACGACCTGGCAGTCGCGGTAGAAGGCGTGGAAGTCCCGGGCGGCCTCCATCCCGTAGGCGCAGAGCCGGTGTGGGGCGCGCCGGTTTGAGGCCTCTGCGACCTCGTCGGGCAGCTCGCAGAGCCGTTTGATCAGGGCGCGCTCGGAGGGTTCAATGGGCGCCGCTGAGACATCGAAGTCCGCGTTCTGAGCACGCTCGACCGCGTCCTCCTCCGCCTTGCGCAAGATGCTCGCGATCCGGGCGTGGGCGTACTGGACGTAATAGACGGGGTTCTCGTTCGAGGTCTTGCGGGCGAGCTCCAGGTCGAGGTCCACCGGCGTGTCGTGGCTGCGCTGGAGCATGAAGAACCGGGCCGCGTCGGCCCCGATGTCGTCGATCAGCTCGTCGAGGGTCACGAACTCGCCCCGGCGCTTCGACATCTGGGCGCGCTCGCCGCTCTCGATCACGTGGACGAGCTGCATCATCGGGGTCTCGAGGACCTCGGGGTCGTAACCGAGGGCGGCGAGCGCCGCCCTCAGGCGCGGCGGGTAACCGTGGTGGTCGGCGCCGAGCACATTGATCAGCCGGTCCGCCCCCCGCTCGAGCTTGTCGCGGTGGTAGGCGATGTCGGAGAGGAAGTAGGTCGGGTCGCCCTCTGAGCGGATCAGGACGCGGTCCTTGTCGTCCCCTAATTCGGTGGTCCGCAGCCAGGTCGCGCCCTCGCTCTCGTAGACGTGGCCGGCCTCTCGGAGCTCCGACAGGGCCCGCTCCACCAACCCGGAGTCGTACAGGGCACGCTCGGAGGACCAGGTGTCGTAGACGACGTTGTAGCGGCGCAGGGTCTCCTCGATCTGCTCGAGCATCAGCGCCATCCCGCGCCGCGCCAGCGCGTCCAGGTCCCCGGAGTCGACGCCCTCCTCGTCCAGGCGGCGGGCCAGGTCGGCGACGTATTCCCCCTCGTAGCCGTCCTCGGGGACCGGCTCGTCCTTGATCCGCGCCGCGATCGACTCGGAGAAGCGGTCGATCTGGCCGCCCCGGTCGTTCGTGTAGTACTCCCGCACCACCGGATGCCCGGTGAACTCGAGCAGGCGGGCAACCGAGTCGCCGTAGGCGGCGTGCCGGCCGCTCGCCGCGGTCACTGGGCCGGTCGGATTGGCGGAGACGAACTCGACGTTCACCCGCTCGCTCACCGCGTCGGCGCCGGGCGGCCTGCCGAGCCGGTCCCCCTGCTGGGCGAGCTCTGAGGCGGCGTGCCGATACCACGCGTCCGCGAGGAAGAGGTTGATGAAACCGGGCCCCGCTACCTCGACCCGGTCGACGGTTCCGGCCAGTGACCTGCCGAGCTCCTCGGCGAGCTTCTCCGCCGTCCCCCGCGGCTGCTCACCCAGGGCGGGCGCCAGCAGCATCGCGGCATTGGTCGAGTAGTCACCGAACTCGGGCTTGGGTGGCCGCTCCAGGGTCGGCTCGGAGCTCTCACCGGCACCGTCGCGCAGGGAGGCGGCTGCGGACTCGACTGCGGACCGGAGTTCTGCAACTGGATCTGCCATGTGTTCGATCCTACGGGGCGGCTAGAGGTGATACGGCTCGCCGGCGAGGATCTTCGTCGCCCGGAAGAGCTGCTCGAGCAGGACGACCCTGGCGAGCTGGTGGGCCATCGTCTGCGGTCCGAGTGAGATGCGCTCACCCGCCAGGGCCATCGTCCTGGCGGAGAGGCCGTCGGGCCCGCCGATCAGGAAGCAGAGGTCCTGAGCGTCGATCCGCCGCTCGGAGAGCCAGCCCGCCCAGGCCTTGGAGCTGAGCGCCCGGCCGCCCCTGTCGAGCGCGATCACGTGGGCGCGGGTCGGTATCCGTCCCTCGATGTTGACCTCGTCGCGGACCTCGATCACGTCGACCGGCTGATGGCGCTGCAGCATCTTCCGGTAGTGGGCGTCGGCCTCGGCGAAGGGCGCCTTCACCTTGCCGACCACCACGACCGTGACCTTCACGGCCGCTCGCCCTGCTCCCACGCGAGGGCGGCGCCGATCCTGTCGATTGCCGGCGGATGCGTGCCGAAGACGAAGCTGTAGACATCCGGCGGGTCAGGGTCCGAGAGGTTGCGGTCGGCGAGCTGCTGCTGCAGCTCGATCATGCCCCTCGGGTCATCGGTGAGCTGGAGCGCGAAGGTGTCGGCTCTCGCCTCGACCGCGCGGGAAAGCTGGTTGCCCGTGATCCCGATCACGAAGGAGGTCGCGGCGATCGCGAGAGCGAACGCGGGGAGATAGCTCGGCTGTCCGGGCTCGGCGCCCCGCGGCCGTGCGATCGCCGTGCCCATGCCAGAGATGAACAGCAGGGAGAGCGGCGTGATCAGCGCGACGAAGACCAGCCCGCGGCGGATGTCGGCGCCGTGGACGTGGCCGAGCTCGTGGGCGACCACGGCGTTGCGCTCGCCGCGATTCAGGTCCTTCAGCAGCGTGTCGTAGAGCACCACCCGCTTCGAGGGGCCGATGCCGTTGACGTAGGCGTTGATCGCGGTGGTCCGGCGGCTCGCGTCGACCTCGTAGACGTGGCCGACGTCGACGTCGGCGCGCTGGGCGAGATCGAGGACGTCGGTGCGCGCCTGTCCCGGCGGCAGCTCCTTGAACTTGTTGAACAGCGGCGCGATCACCACCGGCGCGAGCCAGGTGATCACCGCCGCCCCGATCACGACGCCGACGCTCCCGGGGATCCACCAGCGACGCCCGAAGCGGCGCATCAGCCAGAGCGCGAATGTCCCCACCGCCCCCGCCAGGATCGCGCCGATCGCCGTGGCCTTGCCCCAATCGCTCAGATAGCCGCCCAGTGATTGGGTGGAGAGCCCGACGTCCACGGAGCGCTCGTGCGCCCAGATGCCGAAGGGGACCGTGATGACCGCCACGACGACCGAGAGGCCGGCCGCGGCCGCGGCGCCGCCCAAGACGGGGCGGGCGCCGAGCCGCTCTAGCGCGCGTCGCGACACCCCCGGGCGGCCGGTCGCCAGCAGGACGAGCACCGCGCCCTCGGCTACCAGGCTGCCGACGAGGATCAGCCTCTGGCCGGACGCGTAGTCCCGGGCCGTGGTCAGCTCCTGGTGGGAGAAGTAGGAGTTCGGATCGGCGTGGACGGGCTGCTCGATGTCCCGGGGCCGGAGGAGCCAGGCTGCGACCTCGGCGACGATCACGGCGGCGACGGCTGTGGCCCCGAGGCGGAGCCACTTTGGCGACGATCGGCCGGGCACCGGCCTACGATAGACCGCCGCCTGAGCGGGCCCGGGGCCGATTCCCTCGTCCCTTCGTGCCATGCGCGTCGCCATCCTCACCGACATTCATTCGAATCTGCCGGCCCTGGAGGCCGTCCTCGCCGCGATCGACGAGGCGGGGATCGACCGGCGCTGGTGCCTCGGTGACGTGGTCGGCTACGGGGCCCAGCCCGATGACTGCACCCGCCTGGTCAAGGAGAGGTGCGAGCTCAGCCTGGTGGGCAACCACGACCTCGCGGTGACCGGCGAGATCGACACCGACGTCTTCTCCGCCTCGGCGGCGGCCGCCGTGGAGTGGACCCGCGCCAACTCGGACGGGGGGACGATCGAGTTCCTGAAGTCGCTCGAGCCGCAGAACACCGAGCACGAGGTCGGCCTCTATCACGCCTCCCCACGGGACCCGGTCTGGGAGTACGTGCTCGCCGTCGATCAGGCCCGCGAGTGCATGGAGGAGCAGTCCGCGCGAGTCAGCCTGATCGGGCACTCTCACGTCGCGCTCTGGTTCTCCGACGGCGACGGTCCTCCGGGCGGGGACGGGGGCGCCCAGGCCGAGGGCGGCAAGGAGCTCGATCTCTCCGAGCGGCGCTGGCTGCTCAATCCGGGCAGCGTCGGCCAGCCGCGGGACGGCGACTCGCGCGCCGCCTGGCTCGAGCTCGACACCGACGCCTGGAAGGCGACCTATCACCGCACGGACTACGACATCGATTCGGCGGCCGAGGCGATCAGGGACGCCGGCCTGCCCGAGCTGCTCGCCGATCGTCTCTATATAGGGCAGTGATGACGACGCCGAGCGCCAAAAGTTCGCGGGCTAGCATCCCCGCGATGCCGAAGCCTCTCCGGCCGACATTCCTTGCCCTGATCCTCGCCGCCGTGCTGGCGGTGTCGGGCTGCGGAGGGAGCAGCGGGCCCGATCCCTCGATCTCAGCGGGCGACGCGCAGACCCTGCTCGCCAAGATCGCCGAGATCAGGGCCAACGTCGACGTCGGCAGCTGCGTGGTGGCGGGCGACAAGACGGACGACCTGCTCGCCGACATCGCCGACCTCCCCTCGAGCGTCAACAACGACGTCAAGGAGGCCCTCGACAACGGCGCCAACAACCTGAAGATCCTGCTCAACGATCCGAGCAAGTGCGAGGGCCGCAGCGAGACGACGACCTCGGAGACCACCACGACGCCTACCAACACCGGGCCGACCACCACCGAGCGCGAGCGCACGCAGTCCACGACCAAGACGACGCCCACCCAGACCCAGACGACCCCGACCCAGACTCAGACCACGCCCACGCAGACCCAGACGACGCCGGGCGCCTCGGGCGGGATCGGGCCGGGAGGACTATGAGCCCGCGCAGCCCCAAGGGCGAGCTGATCGCCGATCGCTACCGGATCGAGGACCGGCTGGGAAGCGGAGGAATGTCGAGCGTCTTCCGGGCCACCGACACGATCCTCGAGCGGACGGTCGCGGTGAAGATCCTTGCCGAGCACCTCTCGGACGACGAGCGCTTCGTCGCCCGCTTCCGTCGCGAGGCGCTCGCGGTCGCGAAGCTCGTCCACCCCAACATCGTCCAGGTCTACGACACGGGGATCGACTCCGACCGCCACTACATCGTGATGGAGTACGTGCGCGGGCGCTCGGGCGCCCAGCTGCTCCAGGCCGAGGGCAAGCTCGACCCGGAGACCACGGTCGAGATCGGCGTCCAGTCCTGCGCCGGCCTCGACTACGCCCACCGCCACGGGATCATCCACCGCGACGTCAAGCCCGGAAACCTGATGATCATCGGCGGGCCCGCGGGCGGCGGCGACATGACCGTGAAGATCGCGGACTTCGGGATCGCGCGGGCGAGCGAGCAGACGCGGATCACGCAGGTCGGCTCGGTGGTCGGGACCGCCGCCTACCTGGCGCCGGAGCAGGCCCGGGGCGATGAGGCCACGCCGTCCTCGGACGTGTACTCGCTCGGCGTCGTGCTCTACCAGTTCCTCACCGGGCGGCTGCCCTACGAGGGCGCCTCCCTGGCGGAGCTGGCGGTCCGCCAGCAGTCCGAGCAGCCCCTGCAGCCGAGCTCTTACAGCGAGGACGTCCCCGAAGCGGTCGGCGACGCAGTCCTGGTGGCGCTGGAATCCGACGCGTCCCGTCGATTCGCGGCGGCTGGGGAGCTCGCCGACGCTCTGCGCCGCGGGCTGACCGGGGAGCCCCCCACGGGAACGGCGGCCACCAGGATCCTCGGCGACGACACGCCGACGGATCCGACCCGCCACATGCCTCGCACCCGAACCCAGCGCCGCCCGCAGCGCCGACCCGTCCCGCCTCGGCAGCCACAGCCCGCGCCGGCACCGCGCCGCCGGCGCGCCCCGGGCGTGGCACGCAACCTGCTGATGCTGTTCGCGATCCTGCTGCTCGCCGCGGTGGTCGCGGCGATCGTCGTCCTCGCCACCAGCAGCGGCGGCGACAAGATCGATCTCGATCAGGTCGTCAAGCAGAACGTCACCGACCAGCTCGACGCGCTCAGGCAGGTCGTCGACGACAACACGAAGTAGCGGCTACGGGGTCCCTCCGGCGGCCCGGGCGAAGGCGAACCACGATGGCTTCGGCCTGCCCTTGAGCGCGAAGAGCCCCATTCGGTCGGTGATGTAATCCCGCCGGGTCGTGCGGCGCAACCGGTTGTTGGAGGCCGGCAGCCCGCCCGGCGAGGAGCAGGTTCGTGGCGCCCGACTGTGTGCCGCCGTGCAACGGGTCGAGACTGGAGACAACCGCCAAGACCCTCACCGCGCGTCAAGCGCCCCGTTCAGATCTCCGCGCTCTCGTAGCCACCGAGCAGTGCAGTCCACACCTGACTTCAGCGGAAAGGGCAGATCTGGCACGTGCCTCCGAATCGGCTCGAGGTCGTACGTCATTTCGGTCAATAGGTTCCGGAGTCGGAATCGAGTCAGGGGAGGGTCGCTCCAACCAAGAAGCTGCAGCAAGCTGCCCGCGCTAGCAGCCGCCCGAAGAAGACCGACTGGTGCTGTCCGGACTCCTGGACCCCCCGTCGCGTCGCTGATCAAGCTCGCCCACTCTCCCACCTCCAGAGGTTCATAGTCCGCGAGGTAATACACCTTGGACTTTATGGCGCTGGGCTCGGCCGCCAACAGGCCGATCAGCTGCTCAACCGTGTTTCCGACATAGCCGAATGACTTGAGCACCCTTGCTCCGGCAGGGTGTCTATACCGTCCTCGTGCGACAGCGAGAAAGAACCCGCGGTATGGAACGTCAAACCACGGTCCCCAGATCGAGGTGGGCCGTACTATCAGCCAGGTTCCCGGATAGGCCGCCGCCCGGACGACCTCTTCCATCTGCGCCTTGCTGGCACCGTAGGCGTTAGGCGGGCAGACGTCGGTTTCGCCCCTCGGCTGATACCCGATCTCGCAGACCATGCGCGTGGATGCGGCGATCAGTCGAGGAGGGAACCTCACCCCGGCAAGAGCTGCCAGCAAGAGCTTGGTCCCGTCGGTGTTGACCGTGTAGTCGCTGACATGGCGTCCTCGCAGGTCCGTTCTGGCGGCGAGATGAACGACGTGCGTGGGTTCAAACTCGTCCACCACCCGCTGCACTTGCTCCCCATCGAGCAGGTCCACCTGGCGCCAGCGTTCGACGTGCTCGGATGATCGGGGCGGTTGGTTATCCAAATTGATGACCTCGGCGTTCCGGGTGCTCAGTCTCTCCACCAGATTCGTCCCGATAAAGCCTGACCCTCCGGTTACGAGGACGCGCCACTCGAGGGCACCCGCGGTGGGAACCCAGCGGCTTCCACACGCCGTCTCCCGGTCCTCAGATCGCATATTCGGTGGAGGTCCGTGGTCGGCAGAGGGCGGAGGGCCGTGGTCGGCAGAGGACGCCTTGTCCTGACCCACGCGGCCAGAGTCTCCGCTGGACCTGCGGCTCAAACACCGAATTCCATTCGAGGGCCTGCCTTGTTCGACTCCACGCAGGGTGCGGCCAAGCTCTCCGCTTCAGCCTATTCTGTCGCCCGTGCAGGGCAAGGAAAATACCGCGAGCGGTCACCTTCGCAAGCTGGTCAGGCAGGCGACCAGGACCCCGACTGGGCGTAACACGCTGACCACCGTGAGCGGGGGCTTCGCCGTCCAGCTGTTCATGCTGGTGAGCGGGGGGTGGTGGTCGCGCGCCTCCTGGGCGTCGAGGATCGAGGGCATCTGGCCTTTTACTGAGTCATTGCGTTGATTGTGGCCTTCCTCGGAACCACCGGCTTGCCTTCGTCACTCACCTTGACCGGTGAGGCTCCCCGCTCGCCGGATCCATTGCTACGCACCGTCTCAAACAAGTAACACCTATGCGGGGCCACCTTCAGCTCTGGAGCTACAACTACGAGCCGGAGCCGACCGGCATTGCCCCGGTGAGTACGTCTCTCGCGCATGAGCTGCAGGAACGTGGGTGGCATGTGCAGGTCGTCGCGGCGCATCCGCACTACCCCGAGCCGCGCTGGGGCAGACGTCTACGTCCTTATCGAGAGCGACGCAACGGGGTGCCGGTCCTGCGGTTGCCGCTTTGGGTGGGGCGCGGCAGCACCGGACAGCGGATGCGCCAGGAGGCAAGCTTCACGGCGGCACTCCTCGGCGCGATTCCCGCGCTGGGACGACCAGACGTGATGCTGGTCACATCCCCCTCTTTCCCCGCTCTGGCGGCGGCCCTCGTCAATGCCAAGCTCCGGAGCCTTCCCTGGGTTCTGTGGCTTCATGACCTGCTTCCTGACGGAGCGATCTCAGCCGGTCTGCTCGAGGAGGACAGCTTCGCACTATGGGGCTCCAGAAAGCTGGAGGCCGCCGCATATCGCAGCAGCAGCCGGATAGTGGTCCTGTCGAGCGCGTTCGGTGACAACCTGCGCGCCCGCGGCGTACCGGCCGAGAAGATCGACCTGATCTATGACCCCGCCACCCGCGAGCCTCCCGCCTTGCCGGACGACAGTCGGTTTCGCGAACCTCCCCGCATCCTCAGCATGGGGAACATCGGTCATACCCAGGGACTCGCGCCGCTGGTCGCAGCGTTCGAGCGGTCATCTGAAATGGCTCCGCTCGGATCAACACTGATAATCACGGGGAACGGCGTGGCGGCCGCGGGTGTGCAGGCGCAGGTGCGCTCGGAGCGCGTTCGGATGCTGGGGCTTGTGGATGACCAACGCCTCGATGTCGAACTGCGCTCGGCGAACCTAGCCTTGGTAAGTCAGAGCTACGACGGAACCGAGTTCAACCTTCCGTCGAAGCTGATGAACTTCATGATGTACGGATTGCCCGTGATCGCGGCCGTCAACCCGCGAGGTGAAGTCGCGCGCATCGTGAATGAATCGGGCGGCGGATGGATCGCCGACAGCTCGAATCCGGATTCGTTTCCGCGGGCGGTCGCAGAGGCTCACGCAGATCCGTCAGAAGCCGCTCGGCGCTCACGCGCCGCGCGGATCTTCGCCGAGAAGCGGTTCTCGTCGCAGGCGTTCGGCGACCGTTTCGAGGAGATCCTGCGCCCGTTGGCGGGGGCCCGAGCCTAGCTTGGGACCGGCGACGCCAGCTGGTCGTGGATCCAGCGGTAGGTGTGGACCAGGCCCTCGCTCAACGGTATCGAGGGTTTCCAGCCGAGCCTCTCCTTGATCAGGGTGTTGTCGCTGTTGCGACCGCGCACGCCCTGCGGCGCGGAGAGGTCGTAGTTGCGCTCTACCTTGATCCCGGCGATCTCCTCGACGATGTCGACGAGCTGGTTAATCGTCACAAGCTCGCTCGAGCCGAGGTTGATCGGCTCGGCGACATCTGAATCCATGATCAGGCGGGTACCGCGGAGACAGTCGTCGATGTAGCTGAAGCTCCGGGTCTGTTCGCCGTCGCCCCAGACTTCGATCTGGTGGTTTCCGGAGAGCTTCGCCTCGGCGACCTTGCGGCAGATCGCCGCCGGGGCCTTCTCTCGGCCGCCCTTGAAGGTCCCATGCGGCCCGTAGACGTTGTGGTAGCGCGCGACCCGGGTGACCAGGCCGAAGTCCTCCGTGAAGTGGCGGCACATCCGCTCGCTGAAGAGCTTCTCCCAGCCATAGCCATCCTCGGGCATCGCAGGGTAGGCGTCCGCTTCACGCAGCGGCTCGACCTCCGGCGACGACTGTTTGCCCTCCGCGTAGACACACGCCGACGAGGAGAAGAAGAACCGCTCCACATCCGCATCACGCGAGGCCTGCAGCAAGTGGGTGTTGATGAGCACCGAGAGCATGCAGCTCGCCTTGTTGCTCTCGATGTAGCCCAT
>JBKPND010000122.1:0-12935 GCA_046732465.1 Actinomycetota bacterium | reverse complement strand
CCTTCTGGACGCGATCCGAGCCGTGGGTGCCCAGATAGCGGGTCACCTCGCCGGTCCCCATCGAGAAGCCGCCCAGGACGATGTCCTCGATCTCTAGCTGCTCCAGCAGCTCGTTCAGATCTGCTGCATATGTGTCGTAGTTGTGGCCGACCGCGGGCTTGCTCGACTGGCCGTTGCCCCGACGGTCGTAGGTGATTACGCGATAGCCCGCATCGAGCAGAGCCTTGGTCTGCTTCTCCCAGGAGTGGCCATCGAGCGGATAGCCGTGGACGAGCACCACCGGCTGACCTGAGCCGACGTCCTCGTAGTAGAGATCGATGTTGGTCGAGTTCTCCTTGCCTACCGTGATGAATCCCATGGCACTTCTCCTTCGGTTCGTGGGGCGCCGGCCGAGGAGGTGCCTACCATCACGCTGCCCCGACCTGTTCGTCAGGGAGTTCGAACTGCTCCAGCGAACATACGCCGATCTATTCGCTTGTCAAACCGGCACCGAGGTCAAACCGCCGTGCCGTTCGCCGTCAGCCTCACCTCGACGTTTCCGCGAGTCGCGTTCGAATACGGACAGACCTTGTCGGCGGCCCTGACCAGCTCGGCCGCGGCCTCGCCGTCTTCGATCGAAGGCAGGGTGACGTCCAACTCGACTCCGAGCTGAAAGCCGCGGTCCTCCGTCGGAGACAGCGTCACCTTCGAGTCGATCGCGACGTCCCCCGCCTCCAGCTTGCGGCGGCGGGCCACGACGCCCAGGGCGCTCTCGAAACAGGCGGCATAGCCGACGGCGAAGAGCTCCTCGGGGTTGGTGCCGCCTCCCTCCCCGCCCAGCTCCACCGGAAGCCGCAGATCGACCTCCAGCGCTCCGTCCTGGGTACGTCCGTGACCCTGAGCCCGGCCGCCTATGACGTGCGCCTCCGCTGTGTAGAGGACGCGTGCGCGACTAGTAGCCAGGGACACCACCCCCCGAGGTCGAGGTCGTCGACGGCTGCGTGGTCACCGGGTCACCCGCGCTACTCAACGCGAACCAGCTCCCGCCGAACTCGGTCAAGCCCTGCCCGTTGGTGTCGCCGGCAGCCTGGTCGCCCGCGAACAGGTAGAGGGGATGACCGTTGTAGGTGACCTGTGCCTGCCCGTCGGATCTGGGTGTGGTGCCGATCAGGGAGGCAGTTAGCCCGCTGCCGACGGTCGGCTTTCCACTCGCCCGAACAGGAGGCCAGGCGGCCGCGCAGCCCCCGAAGCAGGAGCTCTTGGTGCCGGAGTCCTTCTCGAACAGGTAGATGGTCAGACCGTTGGAGTCGACCAGGATCGTGCCGAGGTTGCCCTCGCTCTGAGCGGCGATCGTCGCGGCCTGACCGGAAGCCGTCTTCGAGGACTCGCTCGCGGCGGTCGTACCGCCCCCGTTGTCGTTGTCGTCGCCGCCGCAGCCTGCAGCCGCCAACGCCATCAGGGAAAGGGTCGCCCCGGCGAGAAATCGGATGCTCTTATTGCGAGTCATGGCTCGCTCCTCTGCTTGTGTACTGCGAGCCTCCCGCAACCGGTCGGCCGAGTCAATGGTGCTCGCCCTCCCGAAGGTCTCGCGCGGTTAGGAGCGGACGCCATCTAGCCCCAGGAGGGCTCGATCATCGGCCGGAAGCTCGTCGTCAGGATCCGCATCCGGCGAGGGCGCGTGACGGTGAAGAGGACGACGTCGGCGACCTCTTCCGCGGTGAGCAGGCCCTCGAGCTCGGGATCGTCCTCGCTCCGCCCGGTTCCGATCGCGAAGTCGGTCTTCACGCCGCCCGGGCAGATGCAGGTAGCCCGCACTCCTCGCTCCCGCAGCTCATGATCCAGTGAGCGAGTGAAGCCGAGCTGGCCGAATTTCGAGGCGTTGTAGACGGACTCGCCGGGAAAGGCCCGCAAACCGGCGACGCTCGCCATCGAGATGAAGTCACCCTCGCCCGACTCGATCAGGTGAGGGAGGGTGGCCGCCGCGGTGTAGAGCGTTCCCTTGAGGTTGATGTCGATCATCGCCTCGACCAGATCCGGGTCCAGATCGAGGAAGTTCCCGTACGCGCCGATGCCCGCGTTCGCGATGGCGATGTCGAGGCGCCCGAAGCGCACAACCACTGCTTCCGTCGCCTCGGCCACCGCGCCGCGATCACTGACATCGCAGGTGATCCCGAAGCCCCGCTCGAGCCCCAGGTCCACTCCCCGGCGCGAGAGCAACCCGACAGACGCGCCCGAGTCGTGCAGCTTCCGTGCCACCGCCGCGCCGATGCCGGCGCTCGCGCCGGTGACGAGCGCGACCTTGCCGTCCAGTTCCATTTGTTCCTCTCCTCAGTTCGCCGTCACCGGCGAGGCTACGCCCTACCCGCCACCTCCGGCCGAGCCTCCGCCCCACCGCGCAGCAGGGCCATGCGCCTGGCCGTGGTGACGGCATTGGTCAGAGTGTCGATGTCGTATGCGCCCTGGTGGCGCCTGCCGTTGATGAAGAAGCTCGGGGTCCCGGCCACCCCGCTCGCGTCCGCGCTGGCGACGTCCTCGGCAACGCGGTCGGCGTACCGCCGGCGGCGCAGGTCGTCCGCGAACCGCTCGACATCGAGATCGATCTCCTGCGCGTAGCTGCCGAGGTCGTCGTCCGAGAGGGCGTCCTGGTGCTTCAGGAGCATGTCGTTCATCTCCCAGAACGCGCCCTGGGCCGCGGCGGCCTCCGCCGCCTCGGCAGCCATCTGGGCGTTCGGATGGACGTCGCTCAGGGGGAGATGGCGCCAGACGTAGCGCACGTCGTCGCCGAACGAGTCGAGCAGCTCCCGGACGATCGGCTCCGCCTGGCCGCAGTAGGGGCACTCGTAGTCGCCGTACTCCACAAGGGTCACTGGCGCCGCCTCGGGCCCGCGAATGTGATCACGGGCGGGATCGACGTCCTCGGAGAGGTCGAGCAGCTCCTCCACGGTGCCGGCGATCTGCCGAGCCCTGACCTCCGTGGGCAGCCTGCGGACCACGCTGAACGTGCCCCAGGCGATCAGCGCCGAGGCGGTCGCCGCGGCCAGGACCCCGAGCTTCGCCTCCTCGAGTCGCTGGGTGTCCCCCTCGAAGGCCAGGCTCGAGATCAGGACGGAGACGGTGAATCCGATTCCGGCCACCGTTCCGCCCCCCGCGATCACCGGCCAGCTCAGCGCCCGGCGGAGGCCGGTGAGCCACGGGCGCGAGGTGAGCCAGGCCGCTCCGAGAACGCCGAGCGGCTTGCCCACGACGTAGCCGAAGAAGATGCCGAGCGTGATCGGCGAGCTGACGGCATTGCTGAGCAGCGCCGAGTCGATGTGGACCCCGGCGTTCGCCAGCGCGAACACCGGGACGATCACGTAGCTGGTCCACGGGTGGAGCGCGTACTGCAGCCTCTCGTTGGCCGAGATCGCGGACGCCACGCTCCGCTGCGCCGTCCTCGCGAGCTCCGGCGTCGGTTGCTCGCGGAACGACCTCGCCAGCTCGGTGACGCGCTCGATCTCCTCTCGGGCCGGGCGATAGGCGCTGGTCACCAGCCCGATCGCGAGCCCCGCCACGACGGGGTCGATCCCGGATTCGTAGAGCGCCACCCAGAGGGCCGCGCCGAGGATGACGGTGACCTGGCGACGCCAGGCCGCCCGCACGTAGCGGAGCCCCACCAGCAGCAGGAAGAAGCCGAACGCCAGCGCCAGCGGGAACGGCGAGAGGTGATCCGAATAGACGGCGGCGATCACCACCAGCGCCACCAGGTCGTCGACCACCGCGAGGGTGAGCAGGCGAAGCCGGAGGCGGGTGCCGCCCGGCGCCACCAGGCCGAGCACGCCGAGAGCGAGCGCGGTGTCGGTGGACATCGCCGCCCCCCAGCCGTGTGCGCCGTCGCCGCCGGCGTTGAAGAGGAGGTAGATCACGATCGGCAGCGACATGCCGCCGATGGCCGCGGCCACCGGGATGGCCAGGCGCTGTCGTTCCCGCAGCTCTCCCGTATCGAGCTCGCGCTTGGCCTCGAGCCCGACGACGAGGAAGAAGAAGGTCATCAGGCCCTCGTTCACCCAGTGGCGGAGGTCGAGGGAGATGCCGTCGCTGCCGAGGGTGACCGAGAGCTTGGTCGTCCAGAACGACTCGTAGGAGTCCGACCACGGCGAGTTGGCCCAGATCAGGGCCGCCACCGCGGCGGCCAGCAGGACGACGGCACCGCCGGTCTCCTGGCTCAGGAAGTCGCGGACCGGCGCTGCGAGATTGCGAGCCCACGCGGTGCGGCCGGTGAACGCGTCACGGGCCGCGCGCCGGCGATCAGTGGTCCTTTGCTCCGACTCCTCCCCCGGACTCATGAGCCAAGGGTCTCACGGCTCGGCTCAGAGCCCGAGGTTGCAGAAGAGCTCGAAGCGGTGCGGGTCGTGCTGCTGGACCAGCGGCGAGGCGTTCCGGGCGGTGAGGCGCGCGCCGGCGCGTCTGGCCGCGACCGCCGAGCGAGCCTTCATCCCGCTCGTGGGAACGAGGGCCATGTACTGCCGGAGCGCCATGCGACCGCGGACCTGCGGGCCGGCGAGCGCCACGGTCCGGACGCGCTTGTGGCGCACCAGGTAGGCGGTCCTGACCGTCGCCTTCTTCCGCTTCTTCGCCGCCCTGGCTTTCTTGCCCTTGCGAGCGACCCAGATCCCGCCGCCGATCCGCTTCGCCTTGCCGCGCAGCTTGGCGAGCTTGGTGCCCGGCCGGATGCCCCCGGCGCGATGCTTCGGCGCATCGCTCGCGATCAGGGCGACGGAGCCCTCCGGGGTCAGCACGGCGGCCGCCCCCCTGCTCCCGCCATCGTTGACGCAGTAGGTCCACGCCCGGCTGCGGCGCAGCGGCTGTCCCGCGCCCTGCAGCAGCGAGCGCGGCGTCATCCCCAGACCGATGGGGCCGAGCCCGCCGTGGCGCAGCCGTGCGCGACGGTTAAGGCATCGGGTGGATGGCACGCCGACCGCCCGTTCCCACATCTGCAGGTAGGCCTCGGGCCCGTTGAGGAGGTCGTCGACGATCTGGGGGCCGCCGAGCTTGCGGACCTCGTCGGTCCAGTCCGCGTAGAGGCCGTAGTGGGCGACGCCCTCGTTCGAGTAGTCGAAGACGCGCTGACCGGTGCGCTGGCGCTCGACGGTCACCGCCCCGTCGAGCGACTTGAACGGGTAGGTGACGCGCGCAGGCGAATCGGGCGGCACCGGCGCCCCCTGGGTGGCGAGACCGCCCAGGTCCGCCCCCCAGCCCCAGCCGAAGAAGTAGGGAGAGCTCGCCGGCCGCTGACGCCGCCAGTCCTCCACGAAGCCGCTGGCCGTGCCCGCGTTCGGAAAGGCCATCCCGCCGAGCGCCCAGATCCGCGGCCAGTTGCGTGGGTCCATCCAGCCGTGCGGAGAGATCACGCCCGAGTAGTGGCGCTGCTCAGCCAGCTTGATCGTCTCATCGACTCCACGCTGGCTCATGTGGTCGGGATTGACGATCATCCCGCGATCCATCATCTGCTCAATGGTGTGGGCGCCGAGGGAGGTCAGCCCGCGCGTGTTGCAGTGCGGCGCGGGCGGATAGGCGGGCGCCGTGCCGGGCGGAACGCCGAGGGTGGTGAGCAGCGTCGCGAGGAACCCGGTCGGCACGCCGGTGAAGATCTCGTTGTCGTGCTCGGGGCCCTTGCAGGTCTCGGCGCTCCAGAACGAGCCGGAACTCTGCTTGTTGCCCGCGTTGATCAGCAGTCCGACCTGGCCGCTGTCGAAGCGGACCCCGGTGAGCGGATTGTCGAACTTGTTGAGCAGGAGCGACGAGCGGACGCCGCGGTCGTAAAGGTCCTGCAGCTGCGAGTCGATCTGCGATTGGCTGCAGCTCGAGGTGCTCTCCAGGCCGCGGCAGCCGAAGGGCTCGGAGATCTCGACCTCGAGGACCACGGCCATCTTGCCCTCGTTGATCACACGCCGGGCTTCGAACGGGTCGGTGACGATCTGGAAGAAGCCCTTGCCGGGGCCGCCGGCCTGCGCGTCGACGTAGTTCTGGAGCTTGTAGATGTCGTCGATCTCCTGCCGGGCCGTCGCCATCTCGTCGCAGTTCGTCTTGCGGTTGGCCTGCAGCTCGCAGAGCACGCGGTTCTCGTTCACCGGCATGACGATCAGCCGCTCGCCGGCCATCCAGACCCGCTGGACCCAGCGCCAGTAGACCCCGTCGTAGGTCAGGTTCGTGCGCGCCCATGAGGTGAGCTTCGGCCAGCCGGAGGTGTCATGTGGCGCCACCGGATTGCCGTAGTTGAGGAAGTTCTGCATGGGCGCCGTGGCTCCCGCGGGCCCTTCGATGCTCGAGCAGTCGGGCAGGGCCGCCGGGATGCCATATGGGTGCCAGGGGCGCCCGCAGTGGAAGTTGCCGCCCAGGTACTCGAAGTTCATCCAGTGCATGTGGCCGTCCAGGAGCCCGCGGACCTCGCCGTAGGAGGTCTCGCCGTGGCTCGGGGTACCGCTCACGTCGAGCTCGGCCTCGGGGAAGTCAGCGCAGCCCGAGGCCTGGGCGAAGGTGAAGCGCGTCGCGTCGCCGGCACCGCTCCTCGGCACCAGCACGAGCTGGGAGCCGGAGACGGCGAGCACCTTGGTGGGCGCGGACCTGGGTGAGAGCGTGAAGGCCCCGGCGCCCGCGTCGTCGACGACCCAGTCGGCGGCGGGGCTGGGCTGGGAGGCCGGGCCGACGGCGTCGCCGGCGCCCGCGGCCAGGAAGTTGCCCGCCTGCCGGTAGAGGAGGTAGCTGCCGAGATCGGTCGCCTGGAGGCGGAGTGACGCGCCGCCCGGCGCGGTCGCGCCGGAGCCCGCGGAGGCGAGGTTGAAGCAGCCGCCCGCGAGCGAGTACCTCGTCTGGGTCTGGGCGCCCGCTGGCGAAGGGGCGCCGCCCGCCATCAGGAGCGCGCACGCCGCAAGCGCGAGCGGAATACCGGCTCGCCACCGGCCGGCCCGCCGGCCGACTGACCCACCCCACACAACCATGGGCGCGGACCTTACTCAGGGCTGCGCCGGCTCGCGCCGGTTCCACCGTCGCCCGATGTCCCGCAGCATCTGCGGATACACGAGCAGATGGCGGAAGGGCCTGATCGCGGCCATATAGGCGGAGCCGAGGAGCCCGTTGCGCTTCACCAGCACGGCCATCTGCCCGCGGTAGCCGCCCGCTCCGTCCGGCACCCAGCCGAGGTGGAGGACGCCGTGCATCGTCCGGTTGGCGATCTCGGCCGCCCACTCGTCGTCGAGGAGATAGAGCGGGCTGAACGGCAAACCGTCGAAGCTCGGTCCGGGGCCGGCCTCACGGAGGTCCTCCGGCAGGCGGTCGCGCAGCGTCGGCACGCGCGAGCCGATCCCGCTGTCCTCGCGGTCCCAGCCGAGCAGCTCCCCCACCTTCCAGCGGATCGCGAACAGCACTCGGACCGGAGCGGAGCCACTCCGTGAGGGATCCCCCGCGGCGAATCCCTCGACCAGGAAGTGGAAGTCATCCGGGCCGCCGGGCGTCGGCAGCGCCCAGACGTCCTCGACCTCGAAGTCCCCGGTGAGCTCGTGGATCCGCCAAGGCCGCGAGATGTGCGCCGATTCCGGAAGCCGCATACCTTCAGCATGGCATCGGCCGCCGGTGGGGCACCCTATTAGGGTCAGTCGAGGTAGAGAGGCTCCCGGTGAGCCGGGAGATCGCAGCGGGCGAGGTCGGGGTTCTGATCCTGCCGGTCGGCCGCCTGCTCGCGCCCCACGTGCCGCGCGCTTTCCTCGATGTCCTCGGCGTCGAGAAGGGCCCAGCCCATTCGCTCCACGAGCTCAGTCGCGAACTGGTCGCTCTTCAGGTCGCTGCCGTTGACTCGCTCCTGGAGGGTCACGGCGCCCGGACGGTCGCCCGGTGCGGCTCGCACGATGATCTGGGGCATCAGAGGTCTCCTTTCGAGGGAATTGGGCCAGGTGGGTGGGAGATTCGGGGCGGCGCCTTCAGCCGCTTGAGCATCGCCGAGCGGCGAGCGCTCAGCTGTTCGTCGGTCAGTCCGAGGACGGTCGCGATCTCCGAAGGGTCCGTGCCCGCGGCGAGCATGCCGAGGATCGGCCGGTCCTCCACCTCCAGCTCCTCGCCGAAGGACGCGAGGACCCCGGTCGAGATCTCGAACCGGCAGCGCCCGCCTCGTGCGAGGGCGTCGATCAGGTAGCAGAGCTCGAGGCCCAGGGTGTTCTTGCCGAGGATGGCGTCCGCTCCCGCCACGAGCGCGGCGAGCCCGAGGCGCTCGTCCGCGTAGGCGGAGAAGACGAGCACGCGCGGCGGGCTCGCCGTCGTCACCAGCGCTCGGGTCAGCGCCAGTCCGTCGCGATCGGGGAGGTGGTAGTCGACGACGGCGATATCGGGACGGAAGCGCTCGGCCTCCTCGAGTCCCTCGTCATACGAGCCTGCCGACGCGACGACCTCGATCCCGGGCTCGTCGTCCAGAAGCATCTGGATTCCGAGGCGAACCGCCTGGTGATCGTCGACCACCAGGACGGTGGTCACCTCGGCTGGATCGACGGAAGCCGCCTGAGGGTGGGTCTTGGTGAGCGTCCTCATCTGTGGGCTCCGCGTCTCATCCACGTGGAGGCTCGCACCCTGGCCGCCGCCCGGCTATAGGGGAAACCATGTAGATCGAAGCCGGAGCGATCCCGACTCAGCCTGCGATCAGGGCTCGACCAGACCCCGGCGGATCGCGTATCGGGTGAGCGCCACACGATCGCGGAAGCCGAGCTTCTCGAGCACGTTCGATCGATGGCGCTCCACGGTCTTCTCGCTGATCACGAGGGTCTCGGCGATCTGGCGGGTCGTGTAGCTCTCGGCGATCAGCTTGACGATCTCCAGCTCGCGCGGAGTGAGCGGATCCTCGCTCTCGATCGAGCCCTCGTGAGCGGCTTCGAGGTATTCGCGGATCAGGGCGGCGACGCCCTTCGGATAGACGAAGGGCTCGCCGCGCATCGCCGATCGGCAGGCCTCCACCAGGTCCCGGTCTGCCGCGGTCTTCAGCACGTACCCGGCCGCTCCCGCCTTGAGGGCCTGGAAGAGGTACTGCTCGTTGTCGTGCATGGAGAGCATCAGGACCTTGAGCTCGGGTTTCCGCTTCGAGAGCTCCGCCGCCGCCTGCAGGCCGGTGAGCCGCGGCATGGTCACGTCCAGCACGGCGAGGTCGACCTCCTCGGCCAGCGCACGCCGGACGGCGTCACTGCCGTCGCCGGCCTCGGCCACCACCTCCAGGTCCGGTTCCGCGTCAAGAACCAGGCGGAGGCCGCGGCGGACCACGGCGTGATCGTCCGCGAGCAGGATTCGCGTCTTCAGCGGGATCACGTCCGGCCTCCGATTGGCACGTCGAGGGCGACCTCCACCCCACCCTCTGGGCGCTCGCCGATGTTGAGTTCGGCGTGAACCAGCAGGGCCCGCTCACGCATGCCCCGTACTCCGCCGCCGGCTGCCGGGGTGCCGCGCAGTCCTCGGCCGTCATCGCGGACACGCAGTTCGAGATTGCCGCCGTTGGGGCTGAGCGAGAGCTCGGCGCGGTTCGCTCCTGCATGCCGAACGACGTTGGTGAGCGCCTCCTGCGCGACCCGGTAGACGACGAGCTCCTGCTCGTAGGAGAGGGCGGGAAGGTTCCGCTCGATCCGCTGCTCGATCTCGATGTCCGCCCACCCGCCGAAGCGATCGACGAGGACCAGCAGGGCCGCCGCCAGCCCGAGGTCGTCCAGGGCCTCGGGTCGAAGCTCCAAGGCGATGCGGCGGGCATCGTCGAGGCTCGCGCGCACGCTCTCCTGGATCGCCCGCAGCGGCGCCTTCAGCCCGTCGGGTGCCTGTCGCTCGGCTCGCGCGAGATCGAGCAGGACCGCGGTCAGGCTCTGGCCGACCTCGTCATGCAGCTCCTGCGCCACGCGCAGCCGCTCCCCCTCCTGCGCGGCGAGCGCGCGACCGGCGCTCTCCTGACGCTCCGTCTCGAGGCGGTCGAGCATCTCGTTGAACGTGCTTCCCAGCTCCATCACCTCGGAGGCCGAGGCCTCGACGGGCACTCGCTGGCCGGGACGAAGGAGGTCGACCTTTCGCATCAGGTCCGTGAGCCGCCCCAATGGGGCGAAGGCGTGGCGGAGCAGCAGCAGGTTGATGGCGAGCATCAGGCAGACCGAGACCAGCAGGACCGCAATCTCCTCCTCCGCGGCAGGCGCGGCAAGGACGTGAGGGGGCAGGATCACGACGGTGAGCAGGACCGCCGCGATCAGGACCGCCGCGTTGAGGCCGAACACACGCCAGACCAGCGGGACGTACCGGTTGGTTCGGCGCTCACGCTGCCGCTCGCTCGTCTTCACGGCCACGGGCTGAGGGTAGGAGAGGGCGAGTCGCGGAGACTTGGTTCGATCGACGTTCACGGGCGGAGGGGCGGAGAGGTGCCGGCCAAGAATTGCGGCCGTCTCCGGGGCCCGAAATGGGGGTTTTCACCCATTCACGGTCGCGCCCTGGCCCGCGACGATCCGCCGCACACCCATCGGGAGTGCGAGGCCTGGCTACTGGTCGAAGCGCTCCCAGCAGTTCCGTTCCCCCAAAGGGGAGAAGCGGCCTCAAGCCGACCGGGCGGGGCCGCTTCTTCATTTCGAGTCGCTGTACTGCGTCGTACTTCGGAACCCCGAGATAGACTCGCGGCCGCCGCGAATACGAGGGACACCCGCGACCGTGAGCTTCGACGAGTCGGCCGCCGCTCCGTAAGTGCTGTTGACACCACGCCTCCTCCTACCACTCTGCCTGGCAGGCGCCCTGGCACTCACCTGGGCGGCTCCGGCAAGCGCTGCCGAGAAGTCGATCTGGGGGCCGACCCCGAACTATCCGGCGGGCAACCAGAACTGCCCGACCTCCACGGCCTGCTCGGCCTTCCCCACCTACGCGCAGCTCGGGGTTCAGGACGTGCAGCTGCAGATCCCGTGGGACCGCGTCGCGCTCACGCGGCCGGCCAACCCTCGGGACCCCAACGATCCTGCCTACACCTGGCCGACCTACGGGGACAGCATGGTGCAGGAGGCGGCCCAATACGGGATGAGCCTCACCGTGCTCGTCCAGGGCACGCCTGGATGGGCCAACGGCAACAAGGGTCGCCAGTGGGTCCCCGACAACGTCCAGGACTACGCGGACTTCATGTACGCGATCAGCCAGCGCTACCCCACGATCCACCGCTGGATGATCTGGGGCGAGGTCAACTACGGGGCCAACTTCCAGCCGATGCCCGCCCACAGCCCGGTTGGGCCGCGGGCCTACGCCAGCCTCCTGGACGCCGCCTACGCGGCACTGAAGGCCGCCAATCCGGACAACATCGTGATCGGTGGCGACACCCTGAACGTCGACACCCCGGTCTCGCTGGGCGAGTTCATCCACTGGGCGCGAGTCGGCAAGGGCAAGAAGAAGCGCCCCCCGCGCCTCGACTGGTGGGGCCACAACCCCTACGAGGGACGGCTCCCGAACCTCGCACTCAATCCGGTGCGCAAATTCCTCGGGCTGAGCGACACGGACACCATTCACAAGCTCCTCAAGCGCGCCTACGTGGGCAAGAAGAAGAGGAAGCGAAGGAAGGCACGGAGGGCTGATGCTCACAGCTCCAGCGGCGTCGCGCACGTGGCCAAGAAGCACAAGAAAAAGAAGAAGCTCGGGCGGGTGACCCCGCCGCTCTGGTTCTCGGAGTACTCGGTGCTCTCCGGCCATGGCGCCCGTTTCTGGCACGGCTTCCATGTCTCCGACCAGGAGCAGGCCGCCTGGCTCGCGGCTGCTTACCAGCTCGTCGCCAGCGTGCCTTACGTGAAGGGCCTCGGCTGGTACCGGCTCGACGACGAGCCGGAGACGATCGCTAACAGCGCCAACTGGGGCCTTCTGACCTATACCGGCGCGCAGAAGCCCTCGTTCGCCGCCTACCAGGCGGCGCCGTAGAGCCGCCCGGCTGGCTAGGTTCGCATTCCATGCGATGGGCCGGTGAGGACTCGAACCTCCGAGCTAGGGACGGGACCTGGCAGGAGCTCTAGGCAGGACTGACCGGACCACGGCTGGATCCCGGAAGCCAAGACCAGACACGCTCAGCCGTTAGACCCGGAAGTCGTGATGCAGCTCGACCGGAAGAGCCGGCTGCGTGAAATCGCGTCCATATACCTCGTGCATCCGCTCCGCGAACCACCGACTGATCTCCGAATCAGACGAGGCGAAGCGCCGGGGGGCCTCGGGATCGGTCGCCTCGATGTAGACGATTGCGAGGGTGCGGCCATCCGGCGCCTGCTGATGCCAGATGGCTTGGCGCGTCATTCCGGCGTCTTTCAGCGCGGCCGCATATTCATCCCGGCGAGCGCCCTCCAGCTCGTCCCAGGTTTGGCGATAAAGATCCTCCTTTCCACGCGCGATCGGAATGGCAAACACGATCTCGGTCATAGCGCCTTCCTTCCGTCAAGACGACCTGGTCGGCTGAACGTACTCCGAATCGGCCATTCGACGCGCTCGGCGAGCTGGTCCGGCTAGGGCGCGTAGCCGCCGTCCATCCACTCCTTGAAGAGCTGGACCTTGTCTTCTGACCAGGGTTGCTCACCGCTGGCGCTTGGGGGCATGGTCCCGTTGGATACTTGGCGGTAGACAGCGGCCGCGTTATCGGGCTGGCTCATGTACCCGTGATCGTCGAGTGGAACCTCGAGTCGGCTCATGTGCTCTATGTCCACGCTCGTGAACAGCGGGACGATGTCGGTCTTGAAGCTGATGGCCATGGGCGATACCTCCTCTGCGTTGTCCTGCGACACCGCTCGTCCAGTATCTCGCGTGCGTTCCCTCGCTGGTGACCGCGCGGTCGAACTGGCACCGCCGGAGATCCACCCCTCCGCGTGGCGACCCGGCATCGGGGGTAGGCTCACACCGTGTTCACCTTCTTCGCCGACGCGGTGGCGGAGATACGACCCTTCATCGCCGAACTCGCCGGCGCTGAGACGGCG
>JBKPND010000121.1:0-19189 GCA_046732465.1 Actinomycetota bacterium | reverse complement strand
CAGCCGGGTGCTCGAGGACATCCTGGTCCGCTACGAGCTGCCCTACCAGGTGATCGGCGGGACGAAGTTCTACGAGCGCGCCGAGATCAAGGACGCGATCGCCTACCTGCAGCTGATGGTCAACCCGGCGGACGAGGTGAGCTTCTCGCGCGTGATCAACTCGCCCCGCCGCGGGATCGGGGACACCAGCCAGGGCCGGCTCCTCAACCACGCCAACACCACCGGTCGCACGATCTGGGAGATCGCGCTCGAGCCCGAGGCCGTGCCCGGGCTGGCCGCCGCGGCGATCAGGTCGATCTCCCGCTTCACGGAGCTGATCGAGGAGCTCCGGGCCGAGTTCGAGAACGCTCCGGTGGCTGACCTCCTCAAGGCGCTCCTGGAGCGCTCCGGCTACCTCGATGCGTTGCGGGCGGAGCGCACGATCGAGGCCGAGGGGCGGATCGAGAACCTCGAGGAGCTGGTCGGGGTGGCGGGCGAGTTCGACGCCAACCGCGAGGTCGAGGGGCCGTCCGAGCTGCAGCCGCTGGAGGAATTCCTGCAGGCGATCTCGCTCTACACCGACCAGGACGACCTGAAGCGCGACGAGTCCAAGGTCACGCTGATGACGCTCCACAACGCCAAGGGGCTCGAGTACGACGCCGTCTTCATCATCGGCTGCGAGGAGGGGGTCTTCCCGCACTCGCGCTCGCTGGAGGAGGGAAACGAGGAGGAGGAACGCCGCCTCGCCTACGTCGGCATCACCCGCGCCCGCAAGCGACTCTGGATGACGCACGCCCGTAGCCGCCGGATGTTCGCCGGCCGCGAGACCGGCTTCCCGTCGCGCTTCCTCTCGGAACTGCCCGACGAGCTGGTCGAGCGCGAGGGCACCGAGGAGCAGGCGCTCACGGGCTGGTCGCTGGGTGGCAACGGCGCGCCGGCCCCGACGGCGGACCCGTCGCTGTCCTTCGCGACCGGCGACGACGTCACCCACGCCAGCTTCGGCGACGGTGTCGTGACGGCAGTCGAGCCGGGCGGGGTGATAGTCGTGCGCTTCGCAAGCGACGGAACGGAGCGCAAGCTGATGGCCGATTACGCACCTCTGAGGAAGGCGAGCTAGTGGCCGCGACGGTGATCGACGGCAAGGCGGTCGCGGCTTCGGTCCGCGAGCGGGTGGGCGGTGAGGTGGAGGAGCTCGTCGCCGAGATCGGCCGGCCTCCGGGCCTCGCAACGGTGCTGGTCGGGGACGACCCGGCCTCCGCCATCTACGTGCGCCGCAAGCACGAGGCCTGCGAGGAGGTCGGGATCCGCTCCTTCGACCACAAGCCGGAGGCATCCATCTCCCAGGAGGAGCTGCTCGATCTGGTCGCGGAGCTGAATGACAGTGACGAGGTGGACGGGATCCTGGTCCAGCTGCCGCTCCCAGGCGATCTCGATGCCGGGCCGGTGGTCGCGGCCTTGGATCCCGGCAAGGACGTCGACGGCCTCACTCCCACCAGCGCGGGGCTGCTCGCCCGCGGGGAGCCGGGACTGGTCCCTGCCACGCCTCAGGGCGTGATGGAGCTGATCAGCTCGGTCGGCGTGGATCCCGAGGGCAAGGAGGCCGTGATCGTGGGCCGCTCGAACCTGGTCGGGCGGCCTCTCTTCTCGCTGCTGCTCGGGGCGAACGCGACCGTGACGGTCTGCCATAGCCGCACCAGGGACCTGGGGGAGGTCTGCCGCCGCGCTGAGATCCTGGTCGCAGCGGCCGGTCAGCCGAAGCTGATCACCGGGGACATGGTCCGTCCCGGCGCGACCGTGATCGACGTCGGCACCAACCGCACCGACGACGGCCTAGTGGGCGACATCGACTTCGAGGCCGCGAAGGAGGTCGCGGGGGCGATCACGCCGGTCCCCGGCGGCGTCGGCCCGATGACGATCGCGATGCTGCTGGTGAATACGGTTAGGGCCGCACGGCAGCGCAACCGCGCGGCCGCGAAACCCCACTGACGGCCGCAAGAAGTAGGGTCCGGCCGCTGTCAGAACTCGACCGAGGAGGGCGTGCGAATGTCAAGGTTGTCGCAGGGGCAGATGATCGCGGCGGTCGGCGGAGTCGTCCTGCTGGTCGCGATGTTCCTGCCCTGGGTGGGGGTGAGCGGGCCGTCGCTCCCGTCCGGGCTTCCCGGGGGGGTCGACACGAGCACCTCGGAGGACATCTGGAAGGGCTCGTCCCTCGACATCTACCTCCTGATCACCGGAGTGGTGGCCCTGCTGCCGGCGCTCATGGCGCTCACCGACAGCGCGGAGGAGTTCTCCTTCGTCTCCGCCGCGACCCTCCTCCTCGGCGTGGTCGCGGTGATTCTGGTCATCGCCTTCCTGACGGTCGACTTCCCCGACGGCGCGGACCGCAAGATCGGAGCTTTCGTCGGACTCGGCGCGGCGATTGTGATCGCGGTCGGCGGATTCCGTGCGATGCAGGAAGAGGCCGCCGGGGATATATAGGCTCGCCAACTGACAAGACACTGAGGAGGAACATTGGACGCGAACCGCTTGTCTCAAGGGCAGATGGTCGCCGCGATAGCAGCGATCGCCCTGTTCATCGTCAGCTTCCTGCCCTGGTTCGACATCTCCGGCGCCGTGACGGTCGGCGGGACCACGATCGGCGGATCCCAAAACTTCAACCTCTGGGAAGCCGAGAACCCGCTCGACATCTACCTGTTGATCGTCATCCTGGTCGCCCTGGTGCCGGCAACGTTCTCCCTCCTAGGCGACGGCGGGGACGCGCCGATGGCATCGATGGCGACAGCGCTGCTGGCCGGGGTCGGCACGCTGCTGATCCTCTACCAGATCTTCGATACGCCCGGTGACCTCGACCGGAAGATCGGGCTCTTCCTCGGCCTGATCGCCTGCGCCGCGATCGCGGTCGGCGGCTACCTGTCCATGCAAGAGGACGTCGGAGGCGAGCGCTACTGAGCAAGCCGAGACTTGGCGAGTGGGTCGGGGCGATCTCGGGCCTCGGCCTGCTCGTAGTCAGCTTCCTGCCCTGGTACTCGGCCGGGGGCCAGGACGCCACCGCCTGGCAGGCCTTCAGCGTGGTGGACCTGTTCATCGCGGCCGCCGCTGCCGCTGGAATCTCGGTTGGCCTGTGCATCCTCTTCCAGGTCTCCGTCAGCTATCCGGTGGCGGGCTCGACGGTGACGGCCATGTTCGGCGCACTCGCCCTCGTCCTGATCGTGTGGCGGGTGCTCGACCCACCGGGGGACGGCCTGGACCGGGAGGCGGGCGCCTGGCTCGGGCTGATCGCCGCGGCCGGGATCACCGTCGGCGGCTACCTGGGGATGCAGGAGCCGGGATCGCTCCGCACGCCCTCAGCCGCTTAGCGACCCGCCCACGTCGCCCGCGACGTGGGTCGCGCAGGCGATGATCGTCATCATCGGGTTGACGCCGACCGAGGTCGGCAGCAGGCTCCCGTCGGCGACGTAGAGGCCGTCGAGGCCTCGCACCGCGCCGCTGGGGTCGACGACGCTGGAATCTCCATCGGCGCCCACCCGCGCGGTGCTCATCGGGTGGAAGGCCTCGAGGCGGAGGTCCGCGGGGCGGAGCCGGAGCGACTCGAACCGCTCGAGCTCGCCTCGCTTGATCACCGACACCGGGCCGACGTTCGGGTAGACCTCGGTGGCGCCGGCCGCGAAGTGGATCTCCGCCGCCCTCGCGATCCCGAACTGGATCTGCCGCGCCTCCTCGTCCAGAAGGTGGTAGGAGAGCCGCAGAGAGCCGTTCGAGCTCAGCCCGACCCTTCCGGAGGAATGGTCGTGGAGGTGGACGCCGATCGAGGCGATGTGGTCGAAGTTGGCGACCCGGTCGGTGAACGCAGGGCCCGCCCCCGGCAGCCACTGCGCCCCAAAGGAGAGCGGGGTGAAGGTGGCCTCGAGCAGGATCCCCTGGGGCTGCCACTGGTCCACGTAGTAGCTCTGCATGACGCCCTCCCAGCCGCGCACCTCCTCCTCGTAGCGGGCGCCGATCCAGGCGGCGGGGTGGACGTGGAGGTGGCGCCCGAGCGCCGGGTGGCGGATGCCCGAGCGGAGGAGCAGCTCGGGCGTCCCGAACGCCCCGCCCGCGCTGATCACCGCCTTCGCACGGACCTCCCAGTCGCGACCCGCGGGCGGCCGACCGTTCCGCCGCAGCTCCTGCGCGCCGGTGGTCGGCAGCCCGGCCCGGCAGGCGAGACCGGTGGCCCGGCCGCCCTCCGTGATCACGCGCTGCACCTGCACGCCGGCGCGGACCCGCGCCCCCTCAGCCACGGCCCTGGGTAGATAGGAGACGTGCGCGGCACGCTTCGCATCGATGCGGCAGCCGAGCGGGCAGGAGCTGCACTGCACGCAGCGCCCCGCGTTGCGGCTGATCGGCCCGCCGCTCGCGCCAACAGCCTGGGCGCCCTCGGCGCAGAGCTGACCGTTTCGGCCCAGCGTCTCCAGATCGAGCGGGGTGACGGCCAGCACCTCCTCGGCCGCCTCGTAGAACGGGTCGAGCTCGGTTGCCCAGGCCACGCCCTCGCGGTCTCGCCACTCCTCGAGGACCTCGCGCGGGGCGCGGAAGCAGGTGCCCGAGTTGATCACCGTGGTCCCGCCCACCGTGCGGCCCACGGGAACCGGGATCGCCGGCTTGCCCATGGCGATCGTCATGCCGCCGTCGCGGTAGAAGAGCGGCATGGCCTCCAGCGGATCGGTCGGATAGCCGCTGCGGTCGACGTAGGGGCCGGACTCGAGGACCAGCACGTCGAGACCCGCCTCGGCGAGCGTCGCGGCGGCCGCGGCGCCGCCCGCCCCCGATCCGACGATCGCGACGTCGCACTCCTCGCCCTCCCCGCGGGGCTCGAGATCGCCGAGGTCGGTCGCCGGCGGCTGCGGCGCGCCCTCGGCGACGGCGCAGCTGTACTCGAATCCGATTGCGTTACGGACGCGCTCGTCCCGCGCCCAGCCGATCATCGCGAGGAGCTTGGCGAGCAGGAGCAGGTCGCGATAGAACGCGAAACGCGAGCCCTCCATCTTCGCCATGTACTCGGAGCGGGCGTCGACGCTCAGCTTGCTGAAGCGCCACGGGAACGGCAGCCGCTCGAAGACGCGCAGGGCGATGCGGACGACCTGGACGGTGCGGGCGGGCAGACGGGAGAGGAAGCGGGCGAGCGGCTCCGCGACCGGGACCTGCCGCTCGGCCGCCGGCAGGCCGTCGTCACCAGGGGCGAGCGCCTCCGCGATCGCTCGCAGAGTCCGCAGCTCGGCGGCTCGCAGCCCCGGCGGGCGCCTTCAGGGCGGGGCGGCGGGGGAGCCGACCCGGCCGGCGAGCGACCAGAGCAGCAGCGAGGCGAAGACCAGGGATCCGTCGACGATCCCGTTGAGCAGGTAGACGAAGACGTCGTCCTCGATGAAGAAGATCAATGAGGTGATCGAGGAGGCCGCCTTGCCCGCGGCGAGCGCCAGGATCATGGGGCGGTAACGCACGACATCGGTGGAGGCGATCCAGGCGAGGAACGTGATCACCACCATGTAGGCGAACCCGAGCGAGAGCCAGAGGCGCTCGTCGGTCTTCGGCGCGGGGGTGTCGAAGCCCAGGTGCCCACCGAGTTCGGTGAGGCGGGCGAGCGTCCCGTCCGGCCAGGCGATGAAGAAGAACCCCGTGATGGCGAAGCCGATCGCCATCAAGCGCAGGTTGAGAACGACGAAGCGCTCGGCTTTCTCCCCCGTCATGGCGCGGGCATCCTAACTGGCTGTTTTCGCGAGGGTGCGCCGCAGCGGAGCGAGGCGCAACCCGTCTCATGCGGGGCGCACACCTAGAATCCGGCGCATGATCGAGCGAGAGCAGGTGGAGCACGTCGCGAGGCTCGCCAGGCTGAAGCTGACCGACGAGGAGATCGAGCGGATGGCCGGCGAGCTCTCCGGCATCCTCGAGCACGTCGACCGGATCTCCGAGCTCGATCTCGACGGCGTCGAGCCGACCAGCCACGTGATCGTGCTGGAGAACGTCCTGCGGCCGGACAAGCCGCGGCCGAGCTGGTCGCGCGACGAGATGCTCGAGCGCGCGCCCGACCCCGCCTCCGGCTCCTTCCGAGTCCCCTCGCCGCAGGCGTGAGCGAAGAGCTGATCGAGCTCACGGTCGCCGAGGCGGCCGAGCGCATCCGCTCCGGGGAGCTGGCCGCGGACGAGTACTTCGACGCCTACCGGGAAGCGGCCGCCGGCGATTCCCTCAACGCGCTGCTCTGGAAGTCCGAGAACGCCTCCCAGGCCGATCTCGAGGGCACCCGCGCCTCGGAGGAGGAGACCGATCCGGAGCGGCCGCTCGCCGGCATCCCGGTCGCGGTCAAGGACATCTTCTGCACCGAGGGGATCCCCACTACGGCAGGCTCCCGGATCCTCGAGGGCTACCGGCCCCCGTACACGGCCACGGCCGTCCGCGGGCTCCGCAAGGCCGGGGCACGGGTCCTCGGCAAGGCCAACATGGACGAGTTCGCGATGGGCTCCTCCAACGAGAACTCCGGCTACGGCCCCGCGCTCAACCCATGGGATTCGGGACGCGTTCCCGGCGGCTCCTCGGGCGGGAGTGCCGCGGCGGTTGCGGGGCGCCTCGCGCCCTGCGCGATCGGCACGGATACCGGAGGTTCGATCCGCCAGCCGGCCGCCCTCTGCGGGATCGTCGGCATGAAGCCGACCTACGGCGCCGTCTCCCGCTACGGGATGATCGCCTTCGCTTCCTCGCTCGACCAGTGCGGACCGCTGACCAGGAACGTGACCGACGCGGCCCTGCTGCTGCGGGCGATGGAGGGGCGCGACCCCTGCGATTCCACCTCGGTCGGCATCGACGGCGGCATCGACCTGCCGGGGCGGGAGGACCTGAAGGGCCTGAGCTTCGGGGTCCCGAAGGAGCTCGCCAGCGAGGCGGAGGGAATCGAGTCAGGGGTGCGCTCGAGCTTCGAGCAAACCGTCGGACTGATCGAGGAGCTCGGAGGCGAGGTCTCCGAGACCGAGCTGCCGCACGCGCCGCACGGGATCTCCGCCTACTACGTCCTCGCTCCCGCGGAGGCGTCGGCGAACCTGGCCCGCTTCGATGGCGTCCGCTACGGGCTGCGCGTCGAGGCCGAGGAGCTGACCGAGATGTATGAGGAGACCCGCGCCCAGGGTTTCGGCTCCGAGGTGAAGCGCCGGATCATGCTGGGCACCTACGCGCTCTCCTCCGGCTACTACGAGGCCTATTACGGCCGGGCGCAACGGGTGCGCACCAAGATCGCGGAGGACTTCTCGAAGGCCTTCGAGCGGTTCGACTTCGTGGTCACTCCAACGTCGCCCACCGTCGCCTTCAGGCTCGGCGAGCGCACCGACGACCCCCTGGCGATGTACCTCTCGGATTACTGCACCGTGCCGATGCCGCTGGCAGGGATCCCGGCCATCTCCATCCCGGCCGGTGTCGCGCAGCCCGACGGCGGGGGGGTCGACCTTCCGGTCGGGTTTCAGATCGCGGGCCCGGCGTTCTCGGACTCCGCGATGCTCGACGCCGCCCACGCGCTCGAAGGGGCCATCGGCTTCCAGCGGAACGGAGAGGCGACGTGAGGGGCACGCCGGCGCTCACCGACGAAGAGTTCCAGCAGGCGGTCCAGGACGCCCTCGACTCCCTGCCTCCCGACATCGCCTCGAAGCTGACCAACGTCGCGGTCCTGATCGAGGACAGGCACCCGAGCGGGCAGCTGCTGGGCTTGTTCGATCCCCGGGGCGGCCTGCAGCGGATCATCGTCTATCGCGAGCACCACACCAGCCCGGAGAGCGTCCGGGACACGGTCCTCCACGAGATCGGCCACTACTTCGGCGCGGACGAGGCCACGGTCAGGGGGTGGGGGCTGTGAGCGCCAACGGTTACGAGCCGGTCATCGGGCTCGAGATCCACGTCGAGCTCTCGACCCGGACCAAGATGTTCTGCGGCTGCTCGCCCTCGTTCGGCGACGAGCCCAACGTTCACACCTGCCCGGTCTGCCTCGGGCATCCCGGGACCCTGCCGACGATCAACGAGCAGGCGGTCCGATACGCGCTGGTGATCGCGGCGGCGCTGGAGTGCGAGGTGCCGCCGAGTTCGATCTTCCACCGCAAGCAGTACTTCTATCCCGACCAGGCCAAGAACTACCAGATCAGTCAGTACGACGAGCCCATCGCGGTCAACGGCAAGCTCGGGGAAGTCCGCATCCATCGCGCCCACCTCGAGGAGGACACCGCGAAGATGATCCACGTGGGCGAGTCGGGGCGGATCCACGGCTCGAGCGCCTCGCTGGTCGACTTCAACCGCGCGGGAACCCCGTTGGTCGAGATCGTCACCGAGCCCGACCTGCGCTCACCGGCTCAAGCCCGCGAGTGGGCCCAGCTGCTGCGCACGACGATCCGCCAGCTCGGCGTCTCGGACGTGAACATGGAGGAGGGGTCGCTGCGCGTGGATGCGAACGTCTCGATCCGGCCGACGGGCTCCGAGGAGCTCGGCACCAAGACCGAGCTCAAGAACATGAACAGCTTCCGCTTCCTCGAGCGCGGGATCGATGCCGAGCTCGAGCGGCAGCGGGGACTGCTCGACAGCGGGGAGCAGGTCGTCCAGGACACCCTCCACTTCCATCCCGAGGACGGCTCACTCACGCCGCTTCGCTCCAAGGAGTACGCACACGACTACCGCTACTTCCCCGAGCCCGACCTGGTGCCGGTGGCGCCGACGGAGGAGATGCTAAGTGAGGCTCGCGACTCGCTGCCCGAGCTGCCGGCGCACCGGCGGGAGCGCTACCTCACCGAGGTGGGCCTCTCCGAGGAGGCGGCGACGATGCTCGCCTTCCAGTCCGAGTACGGAGAGTTCTTCGAGCGAGCGGTCGAGTCGGCTGACGGGACGCCCGCCAAGGCGATCGCCAATTGGGTCACCGGCGAGCTGGTGGCCAGCCTTCGCCAGGCCGGCGCCGAGGAGGACCCGCTCTCCTCGAAGGCGACGCCGGAGGCGGTGGCGGCCTTGGCGGGGCTGGTCGAGGGCAAGACGATCTCGCACGGCGCCGGGAAGCAGGTGCTCGCCAAGCTGGTCAGCGATGGAGGTGACCCCGCGGAGATCGTTGAGAAGGAGGGTCTCGCCCAGATCTCGGACTCCTCGGAGCTCGAGGCCATCGTCGACCGCGCGATCGAGGCCGAGTCAGAAGCCGCCGAGCAGGTGCGCGGGGGCAATGAGAAGGCGATCGGCCGGATCGTCGGCGCGGTGATGAAGGAGACGAAGGGCCGCGCGGACGGCGGCGCCGTCACCAAGCTGATTCGCGATCGTCTCTAGTTGACGGTCAGCGTCGCCTGCATGCCCAGGCTCTTGTGGTTGAGCAGGCTGCAGTAGAGCGTCCAGGTCCCCTTGGCGAGGTTCAGCGTCTGTCGCTGGGTCGCGCCGGGGTCGAGGGTCGGATATGAGAAGGCGACGGTTCCGGCGCGCTCGAGGATCAGGTTGTGCGGGTCCTCGCCCGAGTTGTACTGCTCGACGATCGTGTTGCCCGCCGCCACGGTCGCGCGTGAGAGCTGCAAGCGCAGCTGGGTCGAGCTGATCTCGATCTCGGTCGCCAGCAGGCGCCCGGGCGGCGCACTCGGCGCGCCGGGCTTGTCGGCCTTGCCCGGGGCCGTGGTGGTGGGAGTCGCGCTCGCCGCTTTCTTGCGGCAGCGCTTCTTGTGCCGGTGAGTGGCCTTCCGCTTGTGCTTCTTGGCCTTGTGCTTGCAGCGATGCTTCCCGGAGGGGAGGGCCGAGGGCGAAGCGCCGGAGGCGGTCGGCAGGGTGACCGCGAGCGCGATGGCCAGGATGAGCGCGGGTAGGGCGCCGAACGCGCGTCGCATCAGTCGATCAGGGTCGAGTAGGTGCCCAGCTGGTCGGCGCCGGGGATGATCGGGCCCGGATCGACGCCGAGCCAGTCGTGGAGCAGCGTGCAGTACATGGTCCGGAAGTCGGCCGTGTGCACGAGGTTGTCGTCCTCGTCCAGGCTCGTGAGGCCTGGGAAGCCGCCGATCATCGTGCCGCCGGCGTGCTGGCCGACCACGAAGGCGAGGCCCGCCGCCCCGTGGTCGGTGCCGCCGCCGTTCTCCTCCGGGCGCCTGCCGAACTCGCTCCACATCTCGATCAGCACGCGGTCGGCGAGACCGCGGGCCTCGAGGTCGCGCTGGAACGCGAACACCGCGTCGCAGGTCCGCTGCAGGTTCGAGGAGAGCGTGTCCGCCTCGTCCTCGTGGGTGTCGTAGCCGCCGACCGCGGACATCGTTGCGACCTGCACTGGCAGCCCCGCGCCCAGCATCGCCGCCAGGCCCGAGAGCCGTTGGCTGAGCCCGGTGCTCTTCGGATAGAGGTTCGCGACGGGGCTCGTGTAGCCGTTGAACGCGCCGAGCTGCTCGCGCACCTGCTCGGTCTGCCCGATGGCGCGGCGCGCCTGGGTCATGGCCGGCGAGTCCGAGGAGAAGGTGCCGAGCTTCGCGAAGCTGTCGAACATGTTGGCCTGAACCGGCTCATCGTCGGCCCAGGACCAGAGGTCGTAGTCCGTCACCGACTCGACGGCCGCCACGGGCTTGGACGGCGTGGCCAGGGCGGGGGAGAGCTCGTTGCTCAGCGAGATGCCCTGGAGCGGGTTGTCGTCGGTGCCGACCTGCTCGATGTAGCGGCCCAGCCAGCCGGTGTTGGTACCGACCTGCACCTCGCCGATCTCGTAGTAGTGGCGGGAGGTGAAGTGCGACTGGTTGGGGCTGGTGTAGCCGATCGCGGGGAAGACGCTGACCTTGTCCTCCCCGTGCAGGGTGCGCAGCGACGCCGCCGAGGGGTGCCAGAAGAGATCCGAGCTTTCCGAGAAGCCGATGCCGCTCTGCAGCGCCAGGGTCGGGCGGAGATCCTGGTAGGTGGAGTCGTTGATCGGGGCCAGGACGTTGAGTGAGTCGATTCCGCCGTCGAAGAAGATCGAGACCAGGACCTTCGGCGGGGTGGCGGCGTGGGCGATGCCCGCCTCGAATGCCGCGAGTGGGAGCTTGGTCGCGCCGTAGACCGCGAGGGCGAGGCCGGCGCTGCGCGAGAGGAAGGAGCGGCGGCTGAGGCCCGTCCCCGCCGGGAGCGGCATTCCGTTCTCGATCGCCGGCAGGCCCTGGCCGGCCTGGGCCGCCGCGCGGCGCATCAGCTCCGAGCGGGTGTAGTCGCGGCAGTGGCAGTGGTCGTGGGCCATGGTTCTCCTAGCTCAGCTGCATGTCGGGTCCGATTGCGATCAGCTGGCGGAGCGCGTTCTGGCGAAGGGCCCGGTAGGCGATCTTCTGCCAGTTCGCGAGGCTCCCCGGGAAGGCGTTGTTCGAGAAGCGGACCAGCTCGTTCTGCTGCTCCTTCCGGAGGGGCGGGTAGTCCCAGAGGGCGAGGGCCTTGTCGACGGCCGGCTCGGGCTGCTCGGTCGGGTCGTAGCTCTCGTCCCAGACCTCGGCGTGGTGGTAGTCCAGGACCTCGGTGGTGCAGAGCCAGCGGCCCCGCATCGTGTTGGTGTCGAGCCAGCGGTTGTCGTCCCAGCCCGAGACGTTCGGCGGGTAGAAGAGCATCTGTCCCGCGTCCCGGCTCAGCCAGTACCACTTGTCGTCGGTGATGAAGGTGCGCGTCGCCCGCATCAGGCTGGCCAGGAAGACGACGGGCGGCTTGACCATCGCGGGGCCCTCGTAGAAGTCCGGGTGCATGAGGATCGCCTCGAGCACCGGGCGAATCGCGTAGGAGTTCGAGGCGTAGAGCGAGGTGAGCGCCGACACGGTGTCGGCCGACGGCGCCTGCGGGATGAAGTAGCTCCAGAGCTTCTTGACGAAGAACGACGCATGCATGGGGTTCTCGACGCAGAGGCGGCAGCCGTCCTGCCAGGTCCAGTTCCCGGTGTGCCCGTAGACCGTCTTGTTGCCCGTGTCGTGGCGATTCGGGTCGTAGCGGAAGTTGACCGGCCCGAGGTCGTCGTCCCAGTCGTAGCGGAACCCGGTGAAGCAGCGGGCCAGCTCACGGACGTCGTCCTCGGTGTAGGCGCCCCGGTCGGCGCCGAGCGTGAACAGCTCCTGGACCTCGCGGGCGTAGTTCTCGTTCGGGTTGTTCTTCTTGTTGTCCACGCCGTCCAGCCAGAGCAGCATCGCCGGGTCCTGGGTGACGTTCTCCAGCAGCGTGCGGAACGAGCCGAAGCCACCCGCCCGGAACAGGTTCGATTGATTGATCATCAGCTGCGCCTTGTCGACCTTGTCGTTGGAGGTCGCGAACCAGTCGTGGAAGACCAGCGCGATCCGCTCGACCAGCTGCTGATCGGAGCGGATCATCCGGTCGAGCCACCAGAGGTGATCGTGGCCCCAGGCGTCGAGCGGGGCGATCGGCAGGCCGTCCTCATCGACCGGGGCAGGGCCGACCAGCTTCGCGGAGCCCGAGGGCCGAGTGAGCGACTGGACAGCGGCCCGGAGGCCGAGCTTCGAGAGCTCGAGCGCCTGCCCGGGCTTGGGCCCGAAGCCGGCGCGGTCGAGCAGCCTCTTCGCCTGCAGGCGGCCGAACGGCCCGGAATACACGCCGAACGGCTGCGCTGCCTTCGGGGCCGGCGGGTCCTGCGGCTTGGGCAGCGGGCGCGGAGGAGGGGTGTCGGTCGGCGGGCTGTCGACCCACTCGTAGACCGGTCGGACGAGCCCGTCGCCCGCGCTGTCGTCCCAGCCGATGACGTGCAGGTACTGCTGCGGTTCGGAAGGCGGGGGCGGAGGTGGAGGCGGAGAGGAGGCTGGCGGCGTCGTCGATGGCGGCGTCGCCACCGGCGGGCGATGCTTCCTCTTCTTTCTCTTCTTGTGCTTGCGTTTCTTGCTCGCCTGGGCGATCGCCATCGCTGGCCTTCCTGACCTTCTGATGCCTTCGGCACGCCCGGGCGGCGACTTTAGGCGTCACTGCGAGGGCTGGACCGTGCCCGGCACGCGCCCGTACCCTGAAGTGGATGGCCGGCGCGCCCTACCTGATCATCGCCCTGCTGTTCGGCCTGGCGACGGGGATCGTCGGGCGTGCCAAGGGGAGCTCGTTCTTCCTCTGGTTCCTGATCGGCACGATCCTGCCCTTCTTCGGGCTGATCGCCGTGATCCTCTACCGCTCGGAGCACGAGGAGCCGGAGCGGCAGTGCCCAACCTGCAGGAAAACCCTCAAGCTGCATGTCCAGGTCTGCCCACGGTGCGGGACGGACCTCTACCTGCCGAACCCCTCAGAGGTGAGACCGGGTCCGGCACATCGCTCCACCTAGCGAGGAGCCGCGGGTCGAGCCGCGACATCCTCGCCCGAGCGGTGTTAGGTTCCTTCGACGCGCGCAAGGGAGGGAAAGATCGGAACGCGTACTGCGAAGCGGCTGGCAACGGTTGGTCTCCTCGGGACAATCACCGCATTGTTGGTGAGTTCAGAGGCGCTCGGGGCGGTGATCGAACCCAACACGTTCAGCGACGAGAATGGCGGCGGCTCGGGTTGCTCGCTGCGGGAGGCCATCTTGGCCGCGAACACCGATTCGGCGTTCGGTGGCTGCCCGGCGGGCGGTGGTGCCGACACGATCCCTCTCGCCGCCGGGACGTACAGGCTGTCGATCCCTGTTGGCACGACCGGTGACAACGGCGATCTCGACGTCACCGGGCAACTGACCATCTCGCACGCCGGCGTCGCGCCGACCGTGGTCGATGGAGTCGGAATCGACCGGGTGATTCAAGTGCTCCCGACCGGCAACCTGACTGCAATGGGCTTCACGGTCAGGAATGGCAGGACCGCCCATTCGGGCGGCGGAATTCGAAACGAGGGGACACTGAACCTCTCGAATGTGACAGTCAGCGGGAATCAGACGACGGCAAGCTATGGCGGCGGGATCTCGAACGCCGGCACGGCCATCATGTCGCTCACCAACGTGACGGTGTCTGGCAACCGCGCTGAAGGAGACGGCGGCGGCATCGACCAGGGCAACGGTGGGCTCCTGAACCTGAACAACGTCACGATCACGGGCAACACGGCCGACTCGAATGGAGACGATGGAGGCGGCGGAGGCATCTTGGTTGCTCCTCCGACCCCCCTGAGCCCGCAGGGGACCGTCAATCTCCGGAACACCATCATCGCTCGGAACAGCGACATCTCACCAGCTGGAGTGGGCACTGCGCCCGACTGCGGTGGCACCCTCATCTCGCGGGGGAACAATCTGGTCGGGGACACGACCAGCTGTGCGTTCAGAGCGAGCGGCGGGGATAGGACCAACGTAAATCCACGGCTCGGACCGCTTGCGAACAACGGCGGTTCGACGTTCACGCACGCCCTTCGCACGGGCAGCCTGGCGATCAACGCTGGGCGCAGGACCGCTGCGCAGATCGACCAACGCGGCGTACCCCGAAAGGCGCCCGACATCGGTGCCTACGAGTTCGCCAGGTGCGACGGCAAGGTCGTGAATCGGGTGGGCACATCCGGCAACGACAAGCTGACCGGAACGAAGAAATCGGATGGCATCCTCGGCATGGGCGGACCGGACATCCTCAAAGGACGCGCCGGCAAGGACGGCCTCTGTGGCGGTCGCGGCAAGGACAGGCTGAAGGGGGGCGGCGGCAAGGACACCTTGATCGGCGGCAAGGGCCGCGATGTCTGCAGGGGCGGTCCGGGGAGAGACGTCGAGAAGCGCTGCTGAGCTCTACCTGAGCCAGGTGCGGACGATCGCGTTCGCGAAGCCCAAGCCGTAGCGCATCACCGCGGGCTTCTTCGAATGGCCGTAGGTCCGCTTGGCGACTGTCACGGGCACCTCCTTGGCGGGGATGCCGCGCTTGATCGCCTCGATCAGGAACTCCGAGGTATGGAACTGCTCCTGCCGCAAGACGAGCTGGGGGAGGACGGTGGTGCGGACGGCGCGATAGCCGTTCGAGCAGTCGGAAACCTTGGTCCTGGTGATGAAGGAGACGAGCTTGTTGAAGAAGACGATCCCGAACTCCCTCGAGCGGGAATTTGCATCCGACTCACCGAGCACCCGCGAGCCGTGCGCGACGTCGACCTCGTCGTCGAGCACGGGCTTCACCAGCCGCTCCATCTCGCTCGGGAGGTGCTGGCCGTCGGCGTCGAGGGTGACCACGACCAGGGCGCCGGACTCCGCCATCAGCCGGTAGCCGGTGCGGAGCGCCGCCCCGCCGCCCCGGTTGATCACGTGGCGGGCCACCACGGCGCCCGCCCTGGCTGCCTCCTCGCTGGTGTCGTCGCGGGAGCCGTCGTCGACGACCAGGATGGCCGTCGGCTCGCCGCAGACCTCCGGCGGGATGCTCCGCACCACGGCGGCGACGCTCTCGGCCTCGTTGAAGGCCGGGATGACGACGGCGATCTTGTCGCGGAAGCGCTCGGGCAGCTTCGCCTCGCGGAACTCCTCCCAGGCGAGCCCCTCGAGAAGGGCGGAGAGCTGCTGGTTCATCCGCGCCGACTCGGTCAGCGCCCGGAGTACGAGCAGGAACAACACCACGATCGCGAACACTGCGAGGCCGAGGATCCGGCCGCCGTTGCCGCGCTCGAATGCGAACGCGGACAGCAGCGTGTCGAGCAACTCCGTCCCGGAAACGATCGCCAGGCCGATCCCGCCGAGGATGGCGAGCAGGACGGCGCCGTTGGAGAGCGAGCGGCGCCGCCAGATGGCGAACGCGATCAGCAGCACCGCGAAGACGAGCCCGAAGGCGCGCAGCGCCGTCAGCTCTTCGGGGAAGACCGAGGCGATCATCGGGACGGTCAAAGCGGCGCCAGAATAGGCCCCGACCGTCGCAACTGCGGGCACGACGATGCGCCGCCCCGGGCGTTACCCTGCCGCGTTCACCATGCGCGTCCTCATCCTCGGGGGCGACGGCTATCTCGGCTGGCCGACGGCGATGCGCTTCTCCGCCGGCGGGCACGAGGTCTCCGTCGTCGACAACTTCTCGCGCCGGCGCTGGCACGAGAAGCACGGCACAGACTCACTGACCCCAATCCTCTCTCTGGAGGAGCGGATCTCGGCCTGGAGGGAGCTCTCCGGCAAGGAGGTCGCCTCCTACGTCGGCTCGATCGAGGACGCCGAGTTCCTCGAGCGGGTGATCGTCGAGACGCGGCCCGAGGCCGTGATCCACTACGGCGAGCAGCCCTCCGCCCCCTTCTCGATGGCCAATCGCGAGCAGGCCGTCGAGACCCAGCACACGAACGTGATCGGCACGCTCAACCTGCTCTTCTTCCTCCGCGACCACGCCCCGGACTGCCATCTGGTGAAGCTCGGGACGATGGGCGAGTACGGAACCCCGAACATCGACATCGAGGAGGGGTTCATCGAGATCGAGCACAAGGGCCGCAAGGACACGCTGCCCTTCCCGAAGCTGCCCGGCTCGCTCTACCACCTCTCCAAGGTCCACGACTCCAACAACATCCACTTCGCCTGCCGGATCTGGGGACTGCGCTCGACCGACCTCAACCAGGGCGTCGTCTACGGGATCGAGACTGACGAGACCGCCCAGGACGAGCGGCTCTGCACCCGCTTCGACTACGACGAGTGGTTCGGGACGGTCCTCAACCGTTTCTGCGTGCAGGCCGTGATCGGCCATCCCCTCACCGTCTACGGCAAGGGCGGCCAGACCCGCGGCTTCCTCAACATCCGCGACACGCTCCAGTGCGTCGAGCTCGCGGTCAACAACCCGGCCGATCCCGGCGAGTACCGGGTCTTCAACCAGTTCACCGAGAGCTTCTCCGTGGCAGAGCTCGCGGAGCTAGTGCAGCGGTCCGGGGCCGAGATCGGGCTCGAGATCGAGATCGACCACGTCGAGAACCCGCGCGTCGAGGCCGAGGAGCACTACTACAACCCGGTCCACACCAAGCTGCTCGACCTGGGCCTCGAGCCGAGCCACCTCGGCGACGAGCTGGTCCGCTCGATGCTGACCACGATCCAGCGCCACCGCGACCGGGTGATCGACTCCGCGATCGACCCGCGGACGCAGTGGAAGCCCTCGCAGGAGCCGGCCGGGGCGCGCTGATTCGCGTCGGGCGAAAGCCCTTGGCTACCATCGCCTGACGATGCGCGCTGCTGACGCTCTGATGGAGGCCCTCAAGGCGGAGGGCACGCAACACATCTTCGGCATTCCCGGTGGGGCCAACCTGCCGATCTACGACGCCGTCCACGACGCCGAGATCGACCACATCCAGGCGCGCCACGAGCAGGGAGCGGGCCACATGGCCGAGGGCTACGCCAAGGCGTCGGGCCGCGTCGGGGTCGCCTTCGCGACTTCCGGTCCCGGCGCCACCAACCTGGTCACCCCGATCGCGGACGCGATGCTCGACTCCGTCCCGACGGTCTTCATCACCGGCCAGGTCCGCACCGACCTGATCGGGACCGACGGCTTCCAGGAGGCTGACGTCAACGGCATCACGATGCCGGTCGTCAAGCACTCCCTGATGGTCCAGGACCCGCGCAGCATCCCGGAGTACGTCCACGCCGCCTTCCACATCGCCTCGACAGGGCGACCCGGTCCGGTCCTGGTGGACGTCCCCCAGGACCTCTCCCGCGCGGACATCGACTACGAGCCGATCACGGACACCCCGAACCTTCCGGGCTACAAGCCCTCGACCGAGGGCAACATCAAGCAGATCCGGATTGCCGCCAAGGCACTCGCCAACGCCCAGCGGCCGGTCATGTACACGGGCGGCGGGGTTATCAATGCCAACGCCTCCGAGGAGCTCCGCGAGCTCTGCCTTTCCGACAACTTCCCCGTCACCTCCACGGTGATGGGCCTCGGTGGCTTCCCTGCTCCCCATGAGCAGTGGCTCGGGATGCTCGGCATGCACGGCACCCGCACCGCCAACTACGCGATGGACAACGCGGACCTCATCATCTGCGTCGGCGCCCGCTTCGACGACCGGATCACCGGGAAGCTCTCCGAGTTCGCTCCCCGGGCGAAGTTCGTCCACATCGACATCGACCCGGCCGAGATCTCCAAGAACGTTCCGGCGCACATCCCGATCGTGGGCGACGCCAAGGAGGTCCTGCCCAAGCTGACCAAGGAATACAGGGCCGTCAAGGCCGACGGCAGCCGGCTCGACGCCTGGTGGGACCAGATCCGCGCCTGGCAGAAGGAGTACCCGCTCGGCTACGAGGACTCCGAGGACAACGAGATCAAGCCGCAGCGAATGATCCAGGCGATGCACGCGGCGACGGAGGGCAACGCGATCATCACCTCCGATGTCGGCCAGCACCAGATGTGGTGCGCGCAGTACTACGACTTCGCGGAGCCGCGCCGCTGGATCAACTCGGGCGGGCTCGGCACGATGGGGTTCGGCCTGCCGAGCGCGATCGGCGCCAAGGTCGCCTGTCCCGACGAGACCGTCGTCTGCCTCGCCGGCGACGGGAGCCTGATCATGACCTGCCAGGAGTTCGCCACCGCCGTCCGGCACGAAGTCCCGATCAAGGTCTTCCTGATGAACAACGGCTACTTCGGCATGGTCCGCCAGTGGCAGGAGCTCTTCTGGGACGGCCGCTACTCCTCGGTGGAGATGGGCCCGAGCCCGGACTGGCCGAAGCTGGCCGAGGCCTTCGGCCTCAAGGGGATGATGGTCGACGACAAGAACGAGGTCGAGGCGGCGATGCGCGAGGCCCTGGCGACCGAGGGGCCCGTGCTCCTCGACGTCCGCGTCACCAAGGACGAGAACTGCTACCCGATGATCCCGGCCGGAGCCGCCGCCCGGGACATGGTGGGCTAGCACCAAGGAGCCAGGACGATGGAAGCTGGAACCCCGGATCTGATCAAGCTCGAGGACCTGGACGCCGCCGCCGGGGCGCTGACCGGCCGCAAGCACGTCCTCTCGATCCAGGTCGAGAACCGGCCGGGCGTCCTGGCCCGGATTGCCGGCCTCTTCAGCCGCCGCGGCTTCAACATCGACACCCTCGCCGTGGGCCCGACCGAGGACCCAGAGGTATCCCGCATCACCCTGACCGTGGACGGGGCCGTACACCCGATCGATCAGGTGACGAAGCAGCTCCACAAGCTGGTCAACGTGATCAAGATCCGGGACATGGAGCCGGGCGAGACGATCGCCCGCGAGATGGCCCTCTTCAAGGTCTCGGCCCCGATCGAGAGCCGCGCCGAGATCATGCAGTTCGCCGAGATCTTCCGCGCCAAGATCGTCGACGTCTCCCGGCGCTCCCTGACCATCGAGGTCACCGGCAGCGCCGACAAGGTCGAGGCCTTCGAGCGCATGA
>JBKPND010000120.1:0-9534 GCA_046732465.1 Actinomycetota bacterium | reverse complement strand
GACCGAGAGGGCGGCTTCGCCGAGGCGCTCGGCTCGCCGCCGAACCTGCGCGGCCGACTCCTCGCCGGAGACGTAGAGGACCGGCTGGCCCGCGGCGGCGACGTTGGCCAGCGCCATCCCGGCCAGCGTGCTCTTGCCGATTCCTGGGGCGCCGCCGAGCAGAACCAATGAGCCGGGGACCAGTCCGCCGCCCAGCACCCGATCGAGCTCGGCGATGCCGGTGCCGAGACGCTCCGAGCGCTCGGCCTTCACGTCGCGAAGGGGGACGGGCTTGGGTCCGGTCGCCCGGCGGGCGCCGCCGCCGCGACGGCCAGGCGCCGGCGCGCTCGCCTGTTCGAGCGTGTTCCAGGCGCCGCAGCCCGGGCACTGCCCGGTCCAGGTGAGGGCGGCGTGCCCGCACTCTGAGCATCGATACGCGGCGGCTTTCCCGGCCATCGCTCCAGGCTACGGGGGGGACCCGACGATTCCGGCAGCCTTCGTGACCGAAGTGCGCCTAGCTCTCGCCAGGATCCACGAGTCGTCCGATAAGCAGGTCGAAGAGCGGGACGTAGAGGTCGAGAGGCACCGCTTCCGGATCGACCATGTGCTGGACGAAGAGCCCGACGTCAAGCGCGATCATCGCCGTCCCGATCTGCTCGGGCGGAAGCGGGGGCTCGCGCCCCACCTCCTTGAACACCTCCTTGGATTGCTCGGCCATCAGCGCGCGGTTGCCGCTCCAGAATGTCGCCGCCAGCTTCCGGAACTCGTCATCTCGCGCCGCTTGTGTCAGGCATTCGAGCCAAAGGCGAAACAGCCAGTCCCCCTGCTCCTCCTCGTACATCTCGCGTATGCGCTCAATTCCCCACCGAAGGCGCTCACGGGGAGTCCCAGGCTGCTCCTGCGCCTGCTCGGCCATCTGGGCATACCGGCGATAGACCCGTGACTGCAGGAGCTCTACGAAGAGCTCGTCCTTGCTCTTGAAGTTGGAGTAGAAGGCGCCGCGTGTGAATCCCGCCTCGGTGGCGATCTCCTCGACGCTCGAGCCCTGAAGGCCCTGTCGGAGGAAGACTCTCTCGGCCGCGTCGAGCAGCCGCGTGCGCGTCTCCGCCTGCTTCTCCTTGCGCGTCAGACGATTCGACGCGCTCGTCGTTTGCCCCATATCCGCCACGATCAGAACAGCGGCTGATTGGGGAGGGGCGAGCCGGCGAAGAAGAAGAACCAGATCTCGAAGGCGATGATCGCCAACACGGCAATGACGATGAACAGCCGCTCGATCGCGTCGGTACCTTGGTTTGCGCTCAACGGCTCATCGCGGAAGCTTCGATTCCACGACATCCGCCGCTGCCGTGCTTGCTCCTGCTCCTCCCCGACCAGGTTTCGCCGAAGAAGCGATCCGAGAAGCAGCACCAGCCAATAGGAGACCACGATCCCCGTCGCGATCAGGATCGCCAACGACGGCGTCAGGTCCCGCTTCGTTCCCGCGAGCTGAGAGGCGATCCAAATCCAAACCAGCGGAACGCCAGCGGCCACAACGATCCCCACGACCAGCCCGCTGAGGTTGGACCCGGCACCTCTGGCGAGACCGAGCCCGAACCGGCGCGGCTTTCCGTGGCCATCGGGCATCTCGGAGTAAGGTAGCGCGCTCAGATGCATGGTTGTATTCTGATACACCGATGTATCCGGATTCGGAGAAGGATCCCGTTCATCGTCCGCGACCACGGTACTCGCGTCGGTCGCGGGAAGGCCCGGGGCTGAGGACGGCATACGCGTCCGTGGGCCGGCGCCTGGACCGGGTCCTCCTCGTCCTCGGAGCGATTTCGCTGGCCCTCATCGTCCCGATGGTGTGGCTCTGGATCGCCTACGGGAGCGCGCTCTCCCCCGACCTCGTCTGGGCCGGCGGCATCGGCCTATCGGTCCTCGTCGCCGGAATCGGCCTCGCGATGATCCGGATCCTGGACGGCGGCCGGTGAACGCCTGGATCGCGGTCCCGAGGGCCTGGCTCGGCAGCCTGGGAGAGATCTTCGGGTTCTGCGCCCGCGTGGCGGTGCTCGTCTGGAACGGCCGGGTCTTCCGGTTCACCGGGGAGGCGCTGCGTCAAGCGGGAATCCTGATCCTCGGCTCGACCCTGGTGATCTGGGGCCTCGTCTTCATCATCGGCCTGCAGTGCGGAATCGAGGGCGCTTACCTGCTGCGCGCCCAGGGCGCGCCCGCCTACGCCGGGGTCTTCTCAGCCTGGTGCGATCTACGCGAGCTCGTTCCCTATGCCTTCGGCTACATGATGGCCGCGAAGGTGGGCACCGGCATCGTCGCCGAGCTCGGGGCGATGAGGATCTCGGACGAGATCGACGCCCTCGAGGTGATGGGCGTGCCGCCGGTCACGTTTCTGGGCGCGACGCGCCTGCTCGCCGCCTGGATCGTGCTTCCCTTCATGTATCTCGGGGCGATCGGCGTGGCCTATCTGGCCAGCTGGATCGCCGTGGTCGAGCAGATCGGCGACGTCTCCTCCGGCGGCTACTTCCTGATCTTCTGGATGTTCCAGAACCCGCCCGATCTCTTATTCAGCCTGACCAAGGGCATGGCGATGGCGACCGTGATCGTGCTGGTGGGCTGCTACTACGGCTACACGGCCTCGGGCGGGCCGGTCGGCGTGGGCAGAGCGACGGCCAAATCGATGTTCTTGAACATCATTCTCGTCCACGTCGTCGGCATGCTCGGGACCCTGGTCTTCTGGGGAGCGAATCCCCGGGCGCCAATCGGCGGTTGATGGCGGACTAGGCGCGCTGGGGCGCCAGCCCCTCGATCTCCGCCTCCTTCCGCTCCTCCGCCGGCGAGCCGATGCCGAGCGCGAGCGCTCCGGCGACGACCCCGGTTGCCAGCGCGAAGACCCAGCCGCGCTGCAGGTGCGAGAAGAGCTCGGAGGGCGCCGGGTCGGCAAGGAGCGCGACCAGCACCGCCACACCGACCGCCGAGCCGACCTGGCGAGCCATGCCGAAGACGGCGGTGCCGGTCGCGAAGCGGTCGGGTGACAGTGACATCGTGGCGGCCGCGGGCAAGGGGCCGAGCACCAGCCCGACACCGACCCCGCCCAGTAGGAAGCCGGGGAGGAACGAGCCGGCGTAGTTGGGTGTCGAATCCAGCAGAGCGAGGTTGAGCGCGAATCCCGCGGCGAAGATGAGTCCGCCGGCTGCGATCACCGGCGGCTGGCCGATCTTGCCCCCGAGGCGGCCAGCCGGCGCGGCGAAGATCGCGGCCATCAGCGGGCCGGGCATCAGGCCGAGACCGGCGTGCAGCACGGAGTAGTGCCAGACCTCGGTGAGCAGCAGCACGCTGGAGAGCAGCATCGCGCCGAACCCGGCGAAGAAGACGAGCGCCGCCGTGTTCGCGACGGAGAAGGAGCGCACCCTCAGCATCGGCAGTTCGAGCACGGGCGCCGGATGGCGTCCCGAGCGCCGGACGAAAGCGGCCACCAGCATGACCGCTGCGACGAATGAACCCAGCGTGCGGGCGTCACCCCACCCCCAGTCGGAGCCCTTGACGATCCCGGCGGTGAGCAGCCCGATGCCGAGCGCCAGCTCGATCGCGCCGATCACGTCCGGACGGGGACCGACGTCGGGCTCGCGGATCTCGTCCAGGGTCCGCCAGGCCACGAAGGCCGTGGCCAGGCCGATCGGCACGTTGACCAGGAAAATCCAGTGCCAGCTCAACTCCAGCAGCACCCCGCCGATCGCAGGGCCGAGGGCGGCGGCGACGCCCCCAACGGCCGACCAGATGCCAACCGCCACGGCCCGCTGCTCGGGCGGGAAGGCGGGCAGGATCAGCCCGAGGGTCGCCGGCAACATCATGGATCCCCCCGCGGCCTGGGCGATCCGCGCGCCGACGAGGAACGGCACGGACGGCGCGGCCGCGCAGAAGGCCGAGGCAAGCGCGAACAGGAGCAGCCCGGCGAGAAAGACGCGCTTGCGGCCGACCCGGTCGGCCACCCGCCCGGCGGGCACGAGCAGTGCCGCGTAGACGATCGCGTAGGCGTTCAGCACCCAGGAGAGGCTCGAGATCGACGCGTCGCCGAAGTCCGCGCCGATCGAGGGGAAGGCGAGGTTGACGATGAACAGGTCGAGGCTCGCCATGAAAAGCCCCACCGAGGTGATCAAGAGGATCTTCCAGCGCTTCTCCATGGGTGCCTCCAGTGGCTTGCGATTTGCAAGGCACGCTAGCAAAGCTGACTTGCAAAAGAAAAGTGAGTGACTAGACTCACTCACCATGCCAATCGATTCGTTCGCCGCTCAGAACTGCTCGGTCGCCAGGACGCTCTCCGTCCTCGGGGAGCGCTGGACTCTGATCGTGCTGACGGAGCTCTTCCTCGGGCGCCGCCGCTTCGACGAGATTCAGGAGGAGCGTGGCATCGCCAGCAACATCCTCAGCCAGCGGCTCGCCACACTCGTCGACGAGGGGATCGCCGAGCGGCGACGCTACAGCGAGCACCCGGAGCGGTTCGAGTACCACCTCACCGACAAGGGGCGCGACCTGCTCCCCCTGCAGCTCGCACTGGTGGAGTGGGGCGACAAGTACATGTCCGAGGGCGGGCCCCCAGTGGAGAGCATCCACACCGAGTGCGGACACGCCTTCCACACGGTCCCGACCTGCTCGCACTGCGGCGAGGAGATCAAGCGGGGGACGGTCCAGGCCCGTCTCGGTCCCGGGGCTACGCCCCGGCAGCGCGAGAGAGTCAAGCGCCGCGAAGAGCGGCACCAGCGCGAGCGCGCGAAGGCCGCTGCCTCCTAGGCGGACGCCCCACCGACGGCGTCCAGGCGGCGCAGCCGGTAGACGGTGACGACCCCGCGCTCGCTGCTCACGACCGACCAGGTCCGCTCGATCCGCTCGAAGAAGGGGTCCGCCGCGGGGCGACTGGGATCGGCGATCCAGACCTCAGGCGCAAGCCGCGGCAGGAGCGCGAGCAGCGCCGCGACGCTCGGACGCTCGTAGAGGACGTCAGCGGCGAGGACGAGATCGAACGGAGCCCGGGCCAGGAGTTCATCTGGGGAGTCCCACTCGACTTGCGCGGTCTCGATGCGAAGTCCGTTTGCCCGCGCGTTGCGCTCTGCGAGCTCGAGCGCCACCTGATCGCCATCGGTCGCCAACACGATCGCTCCAGCGCGCGCGGCGGCGAGGCTCGGCAGCGCGAGCCCGCAGCCGAGCTCGACCACACGCAGCCCGTCGAGGGAAGCGCGAGAGATCTCACGCGCCAGGGCCACCCCACTGCGCCAGAGGATCGACCAATAGGGGGCGAGCGGGGCCCATTCGACCTGGTGGGCGTCGGGAATCTCCGCGCCGTCCTCGGGCTGGAGGAGCTTCAGCTCCCCGCTCGGCAGCTCGACCGTCTGGGGAACCAGGTCCCAGCCGGACTGATTCGGCCTAGCCAGGGCTGTTCGGGAACGGAGCGCCGGCGAAGAAGGCGAACCAGACGACGAAGCCGATCAGCGAAACGATCGCGGTGGCGACGAACAGCCGCTCGACCGGGTCGCTGTGCTCGTGCCCGGGCCTGTACGGGGTGTCGCGCATGCTCCGATTCCATGGGTCACGGGAGCCGCGACCGACGTGCTGCCGCTTCAACAGCCGCGCCCGGACCCAGGAGGCGATCAGCAGCAGGCCGTAATAGGAGACCAGGATCCCGGTGCCGATGAAGGCGGCGACGGGTCCGTTCACTGCCCCCGTCTTGCCGTAGAACTGGGAGGCGACGAAGATCCAGAAAAGCGGCACCCCGAAGCCGATAACAACCGCCCCGACGAGCGTAAACGCGGTCGAGCCGGTGCCGAGAAGCACTCTCCTGATCGCTGAAAGGACTGCGGTCATTGCCTGTCCCTGGCTACGACTGGGGACGCTTCGAGGTTAGCGGGCGGTGGCGGCAGCCTGCCGGAGATCCCGGTCCGGATCGATCTCCCAGCGCCTCGCGACCGCTCCGAGCTCGGGGCTGACGGGCCAGCGATCGGGCCGTTCCTCGCCGGAGTGATCGGGCGTCGCGCCCTTGAGCGCCATGCAGCCGGTGTTGTCACCGACCGAGCGAATCTCCTCGACATCGCCTTCGCCGAGTCGCGACTCGGCCGGCAGGCTGGCCAGCTCGGCGCGCTTCTCCTCGATCGGTCGCGCACCCTCCCCCATTTCTTGGATCAGGGTCGGCACGACGCACGACACGGCCGGGTGGGCCAGGTTCCACTGGCAGGCGAGCTGCATCGGGGTGAGACCGGCGCGCTCGGCGATCGGCCGCAGCCGATCGAGCTTCGCCCGGCCTTCCGCGATCCACCCCTCCGGCCTGAACGAGCGGTGATCACCCTGCGGCAGCTCCGTCTCGGGCGTGACGTCGTCCCAGAAGAGCCCGCCGTAGTCCACCACGCGGGTGATCACCCGGATGTCATTGTCGGTCGCGGCGCCGAGAGCAAGCTCCCCGGGCCAGGGCTCGAGGGGGTTGAGGATGATCATCGCCCAGTCGATCAGCTCGCCGAAGCGCTCGAAGCACCCGATCAGATCAAGCGTGAAGCCGTTCGCCGGACCGGGTGCGACGCCGATGGCGCCCGCGATCCCGGCGTCGCGCAGCGCCGCCAGCCCGTCCCAAACGGCCTCGCTCTCGTAGCCGGTCCGATCCGGGTTGTGGAGCAGCAGCAGGTCGAAACGATCCTGTCCGAGGCGCTCGAGGCTCCGCTCGGCGGCCATCCGCAGGTAGCCGGCGTAGTCATCGGGGCCGCGCAGCGTGGGATCCGTGAATCGCGGGAAGCCACGCGGGCCCTGCCGCTCCCCCTCGTAGAAATCGTGGCCCACCGCGCCCACCAAGCAGTAGCCCTGCCGCGGGATGCCGCCCAGCGCCCACCCGAGCAGCGAGTCGGCCTCGCCCTGACCGTAGGCGTCGGCGGTCAGTACCGTGTCGATGCCCCGGCCCGGACGCAGGAGGCCTTGCAGGCGCGCCTCCTCGATCGCCTCGCCGAAGCGGAGGTATCGCCCCCCGCTCCAGGTGCCGATGGCCTTCTGTCCGGGCTCGGGCATCACCCGGAAACGCTACCGGGCGGCTTGCTCGCCATCCGCGCAGCGCGGGCAGAGACCCATCATCGGGAAATGGGTGAACCCGACCTCGTAGCCGAACCTTTTGCGGACGGCCTCCCGGAGCGGCTCGAGCTCTGAACGGTCGATCTCACGGATCGCTCCGCACCGATCACAGGCCAGGTACTCGGCCTCGACCCCTGAGGCCAGCACGTAGCGGCCTGCCCCATGTCCCGCATGGAAGTGCCGGACGACCCCATGCTCCTCCAGGGTCTCGAGGTTCCGGTAGACGGAAGCGGGATCGAGGGGGGTCGGCCCAAGTCCCGTGGCGATCTGCTGGGCGGAGACCGGACCGCCTGCGTCAAACAGGAAGTTGACGATCATGCGGCGGGCGGTTGAGATCCGCAACCCGCGTTCCCGCAAGACCCGCAACACCGAACCAGGACTCTTGAACGCGATGCTGCGTTGTGTCGACTGTGGGGCCAAAACCGGGACGAGGTCTCTCACCCCGGCAATGCGCGCTAGGGGCGGCGTCTGGATCAGTTGCCCAATGCCTTCAGCGCCCGCCGCGCGCGGGGCCCATAGAGCGGACTGAAATCCGGATCCTGCCGGACCAGCCTGGCCAGGAAGGTATGCGCCCGATCCGTGCGACCAGCCCGGAACGCAACGGTCCCCGCGTGGTAGAGAAAGACTGGATCGCGAGAGCCCAGCCTCGTGGCGCGTTCCGAGAAGCGCAGGGCAGCTCCGTGCTCGCCCGCTGAGCTCAGCGCCAAGGAGTACGCATCGGCGGCGCGAACGCTGGGTGTGTATCGCCAGGCGTGCCTGCCCAGCTCGACCGCCATCGCCGGGTCACCGTGCTCAGCCTCAAAGACGGCCCGCTCGGTAGCGATGTTTGCCCCCTGGGCCTCCTCAGCCTCGAAGGCGGCACGGGCGACGCCGTAGGCCCGGCTGGCGGCGGCCGGATGGCCGGCGGCTTCCTCCGCCTCGCCGAGCAGGATCGCGTGGTCGGGGGCTGCGACGCTCCTCTCCACCGCGCGGTAGCGCTCGAGGGCGTTTTCGATGTCACCCTTGGCGAACTCGATGGCGGCCAGCCCGAGCATCGCGTCGGGGTAGCCGGGCTTCAGAGTCAGCACCCGCCGGAAGGTCGCCGCCGCAGTCGCGTAGTCGCCCCGATCCGCGTACAGCTTGCCGAGCAGAGTTCTGGCGAAGGCGGAGGCGGCCGAGCGATCGCCCGCCGCGGACGCGGCGAGTCCCATCGCCTGGATCGCTCCCGGCAGGTCGCCGTGGAGCTCCCTCAAATAGGAGATGCGGGCATAGGAGCCGAGCTCCGGCCGGCGGTCGACGTAGTGCTGCACCGTGTGAGCCGCGGCGCCGTACCGGCCCAATTCAACCTGTGCATCGGTGATCAAGGCATCGATCCCGGTTGTCGAAGGATTCAGGCGCCGGGCGCGCTCGGCCAGAGTGAGGCCCTCTCGGAACTGGTGACGCGAGAGCTGGAGCTGCGCCACGCCCGCAACGGCTGAGGGATCCTTGGCGTTGAGCTTCAGTGCGGTCTCGAAGGCCTGCTGCGCCCTCGGATAGAAGGACGGATCCTCGGTCTCACCGAACCGGATCAGGTAGGCGTGGCCCAAGTCCGTGAAGCTCTGCGGGTCGGTGGGTCGCTCGCGGACCTGATCCTCGAGCGCGTCGATCCGCTGTGCGGTGGTGGCTGAGGGCAGAAGTCCCTCGCTGACGTCACGTGACCCCGCCTCTAAGCCGATCGGCGTGCCTGCGCCGTCGATGACGCGCACCACAGCGACGGTCGCGAGAAGGGCGAGCGCGGCGGCGGCCAGCTTGATTGCGTTGTGATCTCTGACAAAGTCCATTTCCTCTCCTCTCCTCTCTGTCCGATGAGCGGCTTGTCCCGACGGGGGCCGCCGCGCAGCGGCGGCCCCCTCGTGAGACATTCGGCTCAGGTCGTGGCGACCCCCTTGCCCTTGCTGCCGCGGGCAACGCGGTAGCCGACTCCTGCCAGGGCGAGCACACCCGCCCCGATCAGGACCCAGACCATGGCGTCCGGGCCGCCGCCACCGCCGCCGCCGCTACCGCCAGTGGCGGAGAACGATGGGGGCGTCGAGGTCCCATTCCCGTTGTCGATGGCCTTGAGCTGCGAGCCATAGCCGGCGTCCGGGTTCGCACCCGGCTTGGGCGGCGCGACATACGGGAACTCGCTCAGGAACTGGACGTCGTTCTGGTTGACGCCGTCCCCCAGCGGGACCATGTTCCCCTTCAGGGCACCGGCGACGACCTGGAGGTCGATGTCGACCACGTCGTCGGTCAGACGCCGCCCGTTCGGGTAACCGGCGTTGTCACCCGCGAGCACGCCGAGGCGCTGCGGTGACGAGCTCGGGGGAGTCCCCAGGTTGATCTTGAGCGTGTCGGTCGCGTTCTTCCCAGCGGATCCCGGGAAGGCGTTGAGACCTGGAACGCCCTGCAGCACCGCCTGGACGATGTCCGTGCGGTTCTTCTCGGGAGCGTTGACCATTCCCGGGA
>JBKPND010000119.1:0-13404 GCA_046732465.1 Actinomycetota bacterium | reverse complement strand
TGCTCTCGAGGTCGTCGATCAGCGAGACCATCGTGCTGGGATCAATGCCCATGTCCGCGCTCAGCCGTTGCTGGATCACGCCCTCGCGGGAGCCGAGCACGTTCAGCACGCCGAACAGCGCCGGGGTCAGGCCGACGGACTCGAGCGCCTCCGCCGTGCGGGTATGGGACGCGCGCCAGAGGCGGAAGAAGAGCTGACCCGCGAACTCGGCGCCTTCGGTGTTGGCCTGGGTGGTTGGCATGCGTGCCTTCGCATCATACTGCGTTAACACAATAATTTATGCTACAAATCATGGAACTACACCACGACTTTGAGAAGAGGAGGTCCCGATGAGCCCAAAGCAGGACACGCGGAAGTCCGCCAAGCAGAGCGGCGCGGCCAACACGAAGTCCAACGGATTCACGGCCGAGGAGAAAGCCGCGATGAAGGAGCGAGCCAAAGAGCTGAAGGCGGAGCAGCGCTGGAAGAAGGACAGGTCGGCCGGAGAAGCCGACATCCTCGCGAAGATCGCCGAGATGCCCCCGTCGGATCGGGCGATGGGCAAGCGGCTCCATGCGCTCATCACCAAGAGCGCGCCGGGACTCATGCCGAGAACCTGGTACGGGATGCCCGCCTATGCCAACGACGACGGCAAGGTCGTCTGCTTCTTCCAGGACGCTGCCAAGTTCAAGTCGCGGTACGCGACGGTCGGCTTCAACGACGCTGCCAACCTCGACGAGGGCAACATGTGGCCGACCTCCTTCGCGCTGACCAAGCTGACCGCGAGCGAGGAGAAGAAGATCGCCGCGCTTGTGAAGAAGGCGGTGAGCTGAGCTAGTCGCCCGACTCCCGGAACCGGTCGGGATCGACGACGAGGTCCATCGTGACGATCCGGCCGTTCCTGACGCCGCACGCCATGGCGCCGAGCCTCTTGCCGTCGCGCACGGCCATCGTCCCCGGCTGTCCGTTGACGATTGCCGGACGGACGAACGGAGCGAATGCACGGCTTCGGGTGAGAATCCGCTCGGCGACCTGCTCGGCGCCCTCCGCGGCGAGCCCCTCCACGCGCGGGTCGCCCTCGGCCGCGTGTACGCGGAAGACAACGTCCGGGTCGAGCACCTCCATCAGGGCCTCGAAGTCGCCGGCGCGGGCGGCCGCGAGGAAGGCGTCGACGACCCGGCGTTTCTCGCCCGCGTCGGCATCGGGGGGCGGCGCCGACCCGCGCACCCGCCGCCTGGCTCGGCTCGCCAGCTGACGCGCCGCGTCCGGCGCACGGCTTGTGATCTCGCCGATCTCGCTGAAGGGAACACCGAACATGTCGTGGAGGACGAAGGCGACGCGCTCGGCGGGGGAGAGGTTCTCGAGCACGACGAGCATCGCGAGCCCGATCGAGTCGGCCAGCTCGGCCTCCTCGGCTGGGTTCTCCTCGGTGGCCTCGCTGACGATCGGCTCGAGGTGGTCGTCGGGTGACTCGCGACGTGCCTTCCGGGCGCGCAGCATGTCGAGGCTGACGCGACCGACCACCGTGGTCAGCCAGGCGCGCAGGTTCTCGACCTGGTCCGCGTCCGTCCGGCTGAGCCGGAGCCAGGCCTCCTGCACCGCGTCATCTGCCTCACCGGTCGTGCCCAGCATCCGGTAGGCGACCGAGTGCAGGTGCTGGCGGTGCTCCTCGAACTGCTCGGCCAGAAGTGTGTCGTCGCTCACTGTCGGTCACGTCCTCTCGTTCGGTTCCGTCATCGAGGTGACGAACGAAACGCGGCCGATGTGACGTCGGTCACAGTAGATCGAAACAAGATCATCTTGAACAAGATTATTGCTAGCTTGCAAACAATGGCCTCAAGAGGAGGAATTTATGGCTCGTAAATGGTGGACCCTGATCGCCGTCTCGGTGGCGACCTTCATGCTCTTGCTGGACATCACGGTGGTCAACGTAGCGCTGCCCTCGATTCGCGACGACCTCGGTGCCAGCTTTAGCGACCTCCAGTGGGTGGTCGACGCCTACGCCCTCACCCTCGCTGCGCTCGTCCTGACGGCAGGCTCGCTCGCCGACCGGCTCGGCCGGAGGCGATTGTTCGCCTGGGGCCTCGGGATCTTCTCGGCAGCCTCGTTGCTCTGTGCCCTCGCCCCTGATCCGACCTTCCTCAACGTCGCACGCGCGATTCAGGGCATAGGTGGTGCGGTGATGTTCGCCGTCTCCCTGGCGCTGCTGGCGCAGGAGTTCCCCGCCGGCCGCGAGCGCGGCACGGCGATGGGCCTATACGGCGCCACGATCGGCGTAGCCGTGGCGATCGGCCCGCTCGTGGGCGGAGCGCTCACGGACGGGCTCGGCTGGCAGTCGATCTTCTACCTGAACGTGCCGATCGGCCTGGCCGCGATCGCGGTCACCTTCGCGAAGCTGCGCGAGAGCCGCGACCCGAACGCAACCCGCGTCGACTGGGCGGGCGTGGCGAGCTTCAGTGCCGCGCTCTTCATGCTCGTGCTGGCGCTGGTCCGTGGCAACGACGAGGGCTGGGGCAGCACCCTGATCGTTTCGCTGCTCGCCGGCTCCGGTGCGCTGCTGGCGGCATTCGTGGCGATCGAGAGCCGCGTCAGCGAGCCGATGCTCCCGCTCGGGCTCTTCAAGCGGCCGTCATTCACCGGGGTTCAGCTGGCGGCGTTCGCCGTCTCGGCCTCGGCGTTCGCGCTCTTCCTTTACCTCACGCTCTACCTCCAGAACTACCTGGGCTACTCGCCGCTGCAGGCGGGTCTGCGCTACCTGCCGTTGACGCTGGTGAGCTTCTTCGCCGCTCCCGTCGCCGGAGCTCTGCTCTCACGCGCCCCCGCGCGGGTGATGATGAGCGGGAGCCTGGCCGTCGCCGGTATCGGCCTGCTGCTGATGTCGGGGATCCACGCCCAGTCCGAGTGGACCACCCTGCTCGGCGGCTTCCTCGTCCTGGGAGCCGGCGTCGGATTCCTCAACCCGGTGATCGCGGACGTCGCGCTCAGTGTGGTGCCGAAGGAGCGGAGCGGCATGGCCGCGGGCATCAACGACACATTCCGCCAGGTTGGCGTGGCGGTCGGGGTTGCCGTGTGGGGTGCGATCTTCGTCGCGCAGGGTGCGTCCAAGGTGAGCGAGCTCACCGCGGGGACCCCCGTGGCGAGCGGCGATCAGCCCCGCCACCTGGTGGAGGCCATGTCTTCGGGCAGCCTCAATCAGGCCCTCACGGCAGTGCCCCCGCAGTCCCAGCAGGCGGTTTCGAACGCGGCCCACGAGGGGTTCCTGACCGGGCTCAACGACGTGCTCACCCTCGGCGGGTTGCTCTGCCTCGCCGGCGCGGCGCTCGCCCTGTGGCTGGTCCGCGAGCGCGAGATCGAGCGCGAGCCGGTGCAGGCCGCCGGCCCCGTGACGCCGGTGCCGGTCACCGAGTAGACGAGATTCCTCCCGAACCCGAGGCGGGCCCCATTACGGGGCCCGCCTCTTCGCTCCTCTAGTACAAACGGCACCCATGGATCGCCAGGAGGCGCTCCGCCGCACCTACCGAGCGTTCAACGACCGCGATGTTGACGCCGTTCTCGAGCAGATGCATCCGGACGTCGACTGGCCGAACGCCTGGGAGGGAGGCCGCATCGTCGGCCGAGACGCGGTGCGCGACTACTGGACGCGCCAGTTCGAGGCGATCTCGAGCCACGTCGAGCCGGAGTCGTTCACCGACGAGCTCGACGGCGCCGTGACCATCCTCGTCCACCAGGTTGTCCACGACCCGAGCACGGGCGAGCTGCTCAGTGACTCACGCGTGCGCCACCGCTACTGGTTCGACGACGATGGATTGGTGACGCGAATGGCAGTGCTGGAAGACTGACCGCCTACTTCACCCGGTGGAAGATCAGGTCGAAGTCGGTCTCCCAGTTGGTGCCGTCCTTGGCGGCCTCCCAGCGGGCCTCGATCGTGTTGCCGTCGTCCGAGATCGTCGCCGCGAAGCGCTGCGAGAACGGCTCGCCATCGCGCTGAAGCGTCCACTTCCCATCACCGATGGTCATTTCGTAGATGCGGCAGACGTTGCGGTCATCGCTGTAGAGCTGGTAATAGGTCCCCTTGGCCGCGTCGCAGCCGATCACGCAGACTGCGTTCGGCGCCTCCGGCATCTCCACGGTGGAACGCTCGACCAGGAGCCGCTTGTCGGTGCCGTCCAGCCATTCGAACGTGATGCCGGCCTCGCCTGGCCAGGGCTCTCCATCCGGCGAAAACGCCTCCAGTTTCCACTCTCCCACCAGCACCTCTAGCTCTTTCAGCGCCCCTTCGGCGGTTGGCTGATCGATCATCGGCCCGTCACCACCGCGAGGCCGAAGAGCTCTCGGTCGAGCGTGGAGTTGAGCCGCACCCAGAGCGCGACGAACATCTCCATCGCGCGGGCGGCAGTCAGATCGCCGAGGTCGATGACGTTCTCCTGCTTCCAGCCGAAGTCCTCGAGCAGGCTCAGCACCTCTGCCTTGGCGTCGCCGTCGTCTCCGCAGATCAGCGCCGTGGTCGGGCTGGGCAGGGCGTCGGGGTCGGTCATCAATACCCGGGACATCGTGCTGAGCGCCTTCACCACCCGCACGTCCGGGAAGGCCCGCCGGATCTCCTCCGCGAGGCTGTCGTCGTTGGCGTAGGTGAGGATGAAGTTGTGGCGGTCGTCGAAGCTGCCCGCGTTGGCGATGTCGAGCAGCGTCTTGCCGGCCAGGTTCTCGGTACCGGCGGTCCGCAGTGCGTCGAGGGAGCCGTCGCCGTCGGTGGCGTTGACGAGCAGCTCGCCGAACTCGGCCGCCTCCTGGATCCCGGTCAGGCCGGCGTTGTTGCCGGCGCCGTCAACCCACTCACGCAGCTTCGGGTTGTCCGGGCTGCGGGCGCCCAGCCTGACCTCGTGGCCGGCCGTCAGCGCCCCGTCGGCGATCGTCTTGCCGACGTTTCCCGATCCGATGATCCCGATCCGCACCCCAGCGAATCTACTCCACGGCGAATCTACGCCCGCGGCCGGTAGATCTGCACGATCACGCCGTCGTCGCCGACCGGCTTCACCTCGACGAGGTCGAGCGGGTTCTTCGCGGTGTGGTCGAGGAAGAGGCGCCTCCCCTTGCCGAGCACGACCGGGAAGACCATCAGCCGGAGCTCGTCGACCAGGCCCTCGTCGAGCAGGAACTTGAGCAGCTTGGCGCCGCCCGCGACCAGGATCGTGCCGTCGATCTCCTCCTTCAGCTTCCGGATCGCCGCCGCCGGGTCCTCGCTGTCTAGCACCGTGGTGTTCTGCCACTCCGGGTTCTCGAGCGTCGTCGAGACCACGTACTTCGGCATCGAGTTGAACTTGTCGGCGAACTCGCCCTCGCGCGAGGGCCAGGCCGCCGCGAACTCCTCGTAGGTCTTGCGGCCGAGCAGCTGCGCCTCGGCCCCCATCGTCTCGTCGGCCTTGAACTTGTTGCCGTCGTCGCCGCGGTCGAACTCGAAGGCCCAGCCGCCGCGCTCGAAGTCCTCGGATCCGCCCGGGTCCTCGAAGACCCCGTCGACGGTCACGAACTCGGTCACCACCAGCGTCCCCACTGTCATCACACCCTTTCGTCGTTTCTTCCTCTTAGACGACCGCGGCCGGCCGAACTAATCGCCGGTTTGGCTCGCGGCCGGCTCCTGCTGCGCCGTCTCCAGCATCTCCGGGTCGTGCGAGCAGAGCATCGCGATCTCCTCACCATGCTCCTGACGGAGTCCCCGCAGTCGCTCCAGGTTTCGATGCCGCGCCTCGCCGTCGTGCTGGTTGAGGCGCTCGAAGATCTTCCAGCCGCGCGGGTAGTGCGGCGGGGTCTCGATCGCGCCGTGGTGGAAGAAGGCGTCGCCGCAGTGAAGGAGCCAGCCTTGGGGGGTGTTGATCGCGACGCCGCTGTGGCCGGCGGAGTGCCCGGATAGGGGGATGAGCGCGATCTCGCCGTCGAGGTCGGGGAGGAGGCGAATGCTCTCGAACCCGAACCAGCGATCCCCACCCGGGCCGTACTCGACCCAGTGCGGCCCGTGCGCCCATTGCGCCTTGACGTAGCGGCTCCGCTCCCGCAGCGGCGGGTGCTCCGCGGCGGCCAGCTCAGCGCCGAGCACGTGCACCTGCGCCTCCGGGAAGTCGCCCAGCCCGCCGGCGTGATCGAGGTCGAGGTGGGTGGTGACGATGTGCCGGACGTCGCCGGGGTCGACCCCGCGGGCCCTGATCTGGCGGATTGCGGTCTCGGCCTCATCGCACTTCGGGGCGACGAAGGTGTTGAACCGCCGGCCGAGCCGCTTCCGATCGGCGCAGTCGGCGGTTCCGAAGCCGGTATCGACCAGCACGTACTCACCGCCCACCTCGATCAGCAGGCAGTGGGCGACGACCTTCGAGCGCTCCAGCCAGCCGCCTTCGCCCGCCAGCATCCGGGCTCCCCTTGGGCACATCGTGGCGCAGTTGAGGTGGTGAACCGCGATGGGGCTGGAGCCTATATCCGCCGCTCCAGCTTGATCGACTCGCGCAGGCCCTCGACCTTCTCGTGGAGCTCGTCGTCATCGCCGCCCTCGCGCTCGTCGATCCGCTCCATAACGTCGGCGAGCCCCGCGGCGATCGCGTCGATCTTGCGATGCAGCGCTTCGTCGTAGCGGCGCTCGGAGTTCTGGAGGAGGGCGATCAGCAGGAAGGCCAGCACCGAGGTGAGCGTGTTGATCACCAGCTGCCAGGTGTCGATGCTCGGGATCAGGAGGAGCGTCGGGATCCAGATCACGACCACGACCAGCGAAACCGCGAAGAAGGCGCCCTGGCTGACGAAGTGCGAGATGGCCTCCGCGAAGCGGTCGAAGCGGTTGGCCGGCTGACCGGGCGGCGTGCGTTGCGCCATCGTCGGGTGCATACCCGATAATCCGCCGATGAACGAGAATTCGGAGGTCGAGGTCGCCCGCGAGATCATCGACCGAAGTCTTTACATGGTTGTTGCAACATCGGACCCCTCGGGTCAGCCGTGGGCCTCGCCCGTTTACTTCGCCCATCGCGACTACCGTGACTTCTTCTGGATCTCGGAGCCGAACGCCAGTCACTCGGTCAATCTGCGCGACCGGCGGGAGGTCGGGATCGTGATCTTCGATTCGTCGGTGCCAATCAACACCGGCCAGGGCGTCTATATCGGGGGCGTCGCGCGGGAGCTGCCCGCGCACGAGACCGGTGACGGGATTGAGATCTTCTCCAAGCGCTCGGTGAGCCACGGCGGCGAGGAGATCTCCGCCGAGGACGTCAGCCCGCCGGCCCGCCATCGCCTCTACCAGGCGACTGCCGAGGCGACTTACGTCCTGGACGAACACGATCACCGTGTCGAGGTGAGCCTCTGAAGGCCGTCGTGATGACGGCGGTCGGCGGCCCGGAGGTGCTCGAGCTGCAGGAGGTCGAGCGGCCCGAGCTCATTCCGACCGAGGTCCTGATCCGCATCACGGCCGCCGGCATCAACCCGGTCGACTGGAAGACGCGGCAGCAGGGCGGCTATCGCGAGGCAGTCGGCGAGCCGCCGTTCATCCTCGGCTGGGACATCGCGGGCGTGGTCGAGGAGGTCGATCCCGACGTCACCCGCTTCGCGCCCGGCGACCGGGTGTTCGGCATGCCGTGGTTCCCGAGGCTCGCGGGCGGCTACGCGGAGTACGCCACCTCGCCCGCGCGCCAGCTCGCCCTGACGCCGGACGCGCTCACGGACCAGCAGGCGGGCGGCCTGCCGCTCGCCGGCCTCACGGCCTGGCAGGCCCTGGTCGACGTGGCCGAGGTGGGGGAGGGGACGCGCCTTCTCGTCCACGCCGCGGCGGGCGGGGTCGGGCACCTGGCCGTCCAGATCGCCAAGGCGCGCGGCGCCTACGTGATCGGCACCGCCCGCGAGGACAAGCACGACTTCCTCCGCGAGCTCGGGGTCGACGAGCCGATCGACTACACCGCGGGGCCCTTCGAGGAGGCCGTCTCGGATGTCGACGTCGTCTTCGACCTGGTGGCGGGAGAGGACTACGGGCTGCGCTCCCTCCAGACGCTGAGAGAGGGCGGCCTCTGGATGTGCATCCCGGCCGACGTGCCTGACGCGGTCGCGGCCGCGGCCCAGGAGCAGTCGAAGCGCGCCATCTCGTTCCTGGTCGAGCCCGACTACGCCGGGCTCGAGTCGCTCGCCGCCCTCGCCGATCAGGGCAAGCTCAGGGTGGTCATCGACGAGACCTTCCCGCTCGCCCAGGCCGCCGAGGCCCATCAGCGCCTCGAGGACGGCCGGGCGAGGGGCAAGATCGTCCTGATTCCCTGACTAGGCGCGCTCGTAGATCTGCACCCGGATGCCGTCGGAGCCGACGCCGCGGTCCTCGACGAGCTTCAGCTTGCGGCGCTCGAAGCCGTCTCCGAACAGGCGCTTGCCCTTACCGAGGATCGTCGGGAAGACCATCAGATTCCACTGGTCGACCAGGTCGTTCTCGATCAGCGTCTGAACCAGGGTCGCGCTGCCGGCGACCTGGATGTCCCTGTCGTACTGAGACTTCAGCTTCTCGACCTCCTCGGGCACGTTCTCGGAGATCACGTGGGCGTTCTTCCACCCGGGGTCATCGATGGTCGTGGAGACGACGTACTTCGGCATGTTGTTGATGATCTCGGCGAAGCCGCCCTCCTCCTCATCGCCCTCACGTTCCGGCCAGGCCGCCGCGAAGCCCTCGTAGGTCACCCGGCCGAGCAGCGAGGCATCGGCGGCCTCAAGCTCGTCCTGCTTGAACTGGTCGCCATCCTTGCCGCGGTCGTACTCGAAGCTCCAGCCGCCGTACTCGTAGTCCTCGGATCCGCCGGGATCCTCGATCACGCCGTCGAGTGAAATGAACTCGGTCACCACCAGCTTGCCCATCTTGTTCCCTCCTGTTCGTTCGAAATCTCAGCTTGCGAGGCGCTCGGCGATCCGTTCGAAGAAGCCGCCCCAGCCCTCCTCCGCGCGCCGGTAGGCCTCGGCCGGCATGTGGCCGCCGGACTGGGTGAAGCGCATCTCGGTGCGCGCCCCCGCGAGGTCGGTGAGCTCGACGGTGCAGAGGTCGTAGAGGTCCTCGTCGGGCTGGTCGGAGACGGTGAAGGCGAGCTTCTCGGGCTCCGTGACCTCGACGTACTCGCCGTCCCAGTGGATCACGTGATCGTTTGGCCCCCGCATCACGGCGGTCCACTTGCCGCCCTCGCGCACGTCCATCGAGATCTCATCCGAGGCGATCGGGTACTCGGGGCCGCCGTACCAGTCCGCGAAGCGCTCGGGCTCGGTCCACTCGCGCCAGACCTCCTCGCGCGGCGCCTCGAAGGTCCAGATCATGTCGATGTCGGGCGCGGGCGCCTCAGCCATCGCGGCCGCTCAGTCGGTGCTCCATCCGCTCGAACCCGCGCTCCCAGAAGCTGCGGTAGCCCTCGATCCAGTCGGCGGCCTCCTTGAGCGACGCGCCCTCGAGGTGGGAGGGGCGAAGCTGCGCCGTTCGGCCGCGGGTGATCAGTCCGGCGCCCTCCAGCACCTTGAGGTGCTTGGAGACCGCCTGGATCGAGATCGGCAGTGGCTCGGCGAGCTCGGACACGGTGGCGTCGCCCGAGGCTAACCGCGCGAGGATCTCCCTGCGCGTCGGATCGGCGAGGGCTGCGAAGGTGCGGTCGAGCTGAGCCGTCGTCATAGCGGCGAATTAAACCAGATGGTTGAATAGGCCAGGCTTATCAACGGCCGAACGATGAGTATTGGCGCCGGCCGGCGTCTTCTCCTACGGTCGCCACAGCCAATCCCGGACGAGCTGAGTGTCACCTTTCGCCGCCTCCGTTCGTCGTACGGGTAAAGAAAGGAGTCGCCATGGCATCAACCCCCGAACAAGCGCAGGACATCCCCGCAGACGAACTTGGCTCGCAGTTGGACGGCGAGCTGATCACCCCCGACGATCCTTCCTACGACGACGCGCGTCAGGTCTTCTTCAAGGGCTGGGACCGGCGGCCGCTGGCGGTCGCGCGGGTGGCGGGCGCGAACGACGTCGCCCGAGTGGTGACGGCGGCGCGCGCGACCGGGCTCGACCTCGCCGTGCGCAGCGGCGGCCACAGCCGCCCCGGCTACGGGACCGTGGACGGAGGGCTTGTCATCGACCTCTCCGGGATGAACTCGACGGAGGTCGACGCGGACGCGAAGACCGCTTGGGTCGAGACCGGCTCGACCGCGGGCCAGTTCACCAAGGCGACCGCCGAACACGACCTGATCGCCGGACTCGGCGATACCGGCTCGGTTGGGATCGGCGGGCTCACCCTCGCGGGCGGGGTCGGCTTCCTGGTCCGGAAGAACGGCCTTACGATCGACAACCTGCTCGCGGCCGAGCTGGTCACCGCGGACGGTGAGATCGTGCAGGTGAGCGAGGAGTCCGAGCCCGATCTCTTCTGGGCGATCCGGGGAGGCGAGGGCAACTTCGGCGTGGCCACGCGGCTTCAGCTGCGGCTCGATGAGATCCCGCAGATCGTCGGCGGGATGCTGATGCTGCCCGCGACGCCGGAGACGATCACCGGCTTCCTGGAGGCGGCCGACGCGGCCCCCGAGGAGCTCTCGACGATCGCCAACGTGATGATCGCGCCGCCGATGCCGATGATCCCGGAGGAGGCGCACGGCCAGCCAATCATCATGGGGCTGGCGGCCTACGCTGGGCCGGTCGAGCGGGGGGACGAGGTGTTTGCGCCGTTCCGGGCGCTCGCCGACCCCTACGCCGACATGCTGCGCCAGATGCCCTACCCGGGGCTCTACGAGGGGCCGGAGCCGGAGGCCCGCTTCGCGGTCGGTACCAATTTCTTCACCGACTCGCTCGAGCCTTCGGCCGCGGAGGCCATTCTCGAGGAGCTGCCCAAATCCACGGCGATCATGAAGGCCGTCCAGCTGCGCGCGCTCGGAGGTGCCTTCGGGCGGGTGCCGAACGACGCCACTGCGTTCGCCCACCGCGACCGCAAGCTGATGATCAACCCCTCGGCGATGTACGTGGACGCCGGCGAGAGGGAGACCCACGAGGCGTGGGTGGCCGGCCTGGCCGACGCCCTCGGCCAGGATGGGGTCGGCTACGTCGGCTTCCTGGGCGAGGAGGACGAGGAGTCCCTGCGGGATGCCTATCCCGGCGGGACCTGGGAGCGGCTACGCGGGCTGAAGCGCCGCTACGACCCGGACAACCTCTTCCACCTCAACCACAACATCCCGCCGGCCGATAGCTGAGGCCCGCCGTCAGTCGGCGGGGGGCGCCGGGTCATAGGGCAGCGGATCGAAGCGCAGCAGGCGCTCGACGATCTCGGAGAGCTCAGCCTCGTGCGAGGCGATCAGCTGCGCGGCGACCGCCGGCAGGGTCTCGGTCAGCGCCTTGGGACTGGCGTCGTCCAGGGCGATGGACTCGATCAGGGGCTGCTGCAGCCGGAAGTAGCGCGGGCCGCGCCCCAGATCGTCGGGCTGGATATGTGGGTCGGTGGGGTGGTTGAGGAGCGTGTGGGCCCAGTGATCGGCGCCGTCCGCGGCGCCACCCAGCACCGCGCCGAGGACCGGCGGCTCGCCGCGCTGAGGCAGGACCCATCCGAGTCGCCCCCAGCGGCGAACCTGCGCCTGGCTGTAGCCGTCCTCGTGCAGGCCGGTGCCGACCGAGACGACCATCAGATCGTCCTGGTCGAGATGACCCGGCTGGTCGTCGATCCGCTTGAGCGCCTCGACGATCGCGACGATCACCGGATTCGCCGCGAAGACGCCGCCGTCCACCAGAGCCCGCCCATCCAGCTCGTGGGACGGGAAGTAGGTCGGAGCCGCCGAGGTCGCCAGGCCGGCGTCCGCGAGCGGCCGGTTGCGATCGCTCTCGGGATCCTCCCTCGCCCTCCAGCGCTTGAAGAAGTAGGGCTGGCGGTTGGTCATGTCGTACGAGGTGACGACCAGCTCGCGGAGGGCGTGTCGGAGGTGGGTCGTCCCCAGCCGCTTCTCGATCGCGGACTCGAGGGGACCGAGCGTGTACTTCGGGCCGAGCCAGCCCCAGAGCGTCCGCAGCCTCTGGAGCAGGCTTCGGTGGAAGATCCCGGGCCCGTCCTCCGTGTAGAAGAAGGCCAGCTGATCGGCGCTGACCCGAGGGCGCTCGGGGTTCGCCTGGTCGGGCGCCGTCAGGGCGAGAGCGACCAGCCCTCCCGTCGAGGTGCCCGAGAACATGTGGAAGTAGTCGGAGACGCGAGCCCGCGGCCCCGCCTCGGCCTGGATCCGCCGCTCGAGCTCGGCGATCACCAGGGCGGGGATCAGGCCGCGGATGCCACCGCCGTCGACGCAGAGGATCCGGAACTTGTCAGTGGGACTTGGCGAGCTTCACCCCCTGGCTAGAGCCAGGTGATCCCCGCCTTCTCGGAGGCGGCGGCGTAGGCCTCGTCGCCGAGCCTGCCCTCCTGATGGGCCTGCGCCAGATCCCGGAAGAACTGCTCGAAGCCGCCAGGGGTGGTGACGACCAGCTGCCGGCCCTGGCCGGGCACGACCCGCCGCTGGGAGTGGGGGATCCCACGCGGCAGGAAGATCGCGTCCCCGGGGCCGAGCTCGAACTCCTCGTCTCCGCGCCGGACAACGTGTTCTCCGTCCACGATGTAGAAGAGCTCGTCCTCCTTGCTGTGAACGTGCAGCGGGGTGTCGAGCATCGGCGCGATCTCCTCGAAGACCGACAGAGCGCCACCCGAGTCCTCGGCGTTCGTCCTGACCACGATCGTTGCCTCGCCGAAGGTCAGGCGCTCTGCTCTCAGCCCCTCCACCATCGGCAAGACCATAGTGCGCGGCGATGGGTCCGGAAGTGAAGAGCTGAGCGGCATAGTCTGCACTCCGCAAGGTGCTGTCATGAACTTCGAGACCAGCGTGCGGATCGAGCGTCCCGTCCAAGAGGTGTTCGACTACGTCTCGGACCCGATCGAATTCCCGCGCTGGAACTCCGCCGTGCAGTCGGTCCGGGACACCTCACCCGGCAAGGACGGCGTGGGGGCGACCTACCTGATGGAGCGAGAGCTGCCGAGCGGGAGGGCCGAGAACGGGCTGGAGGTTCTCGAGCGCAACCGGCCCCGGGAGTTCACGATTCGCACCACCTCAGGGCCCACACCGTTCACCTACCGCTATCGGTTCACCGACGAGGCGGGCGCGACGATCATGGAGCTTGCCGCTGAGGTCGAGCTCGGCGGTGTCGCGGGTGCCCTCGGGCCGCTCGCCTCGCGGGCGGTGAAGCGAGGGGTCGACTCCAACTTCGCCGATCTGAAGCGGATCCTGGAGGCGCCGTAGTCAGAGGCCGAGGTTGCGCACGCCGGCCTCGTCCCAGCCGAGGTGGTGGGCGAGCTCGTGCTGCACCACCCGGGCGACCTGCGCGCGCAGCAGCGCGGGGTCGTGGCCGAAGTCGCGCTCCAGCGTGTCCTGGTAGATGACGATCCGGTCCGGATAGATGTCGCG
>JBKPND010000118.1:0-19462 GCA_046732465.1 Actinomycetota bacterium | reverse complement strand
GCCCCAGACCATCCAGTGGTGGACCGTCGGGTAGCGCTTGCTGATCGCGTACACGAAGTCCGCGTAGTCCTGCACGTTGTTCGGGACCCACCGGCGGTCCTTGCCGCCGTTGGCCCACGGGGGCGTGCCCTGCACCAGGATCGTCACGCTCATCCCGTACTGCGCCGCCTGCTGGATGGCGGTGTCGGTGCCGCTCGTCCACTTGTACGCGGGGTCGTTGGGGTTCCGCGGGTTCGCCGGGCGCGTGGGGGCAGCCCGGTCCCAAGGCACCTGCATCTGGAAGTTCTGGGCGCCGAGCTGCGCGTAGACGGGAAAGGCCGAGCAGCCGGTGGTCGCCGTGGGGCAGTTGACGTTGCCCGCGTCGAAGGTGGTCCGGCCCCAGATCGACTTCACGGCCGCGCCGGCGGAGGGCGCGCACGTCAGAACCAGGGCGCCCGCCAGGCACAGTGGGAGGATCAGGCGTTGCGTAAGCGGCACTTAGGGGGCGGCGGCGTACGCGTCGAAGGACGGCTTCCTTGCCCCGTCACCGGTGAGCAGCCCCCAGGCGGCCCCGACGTGCCCGTTCGAGGGCTCGTCCTCGAGCTGGTACCAGCCCAGGGCCTTCACGTACTTGAGTTTTCTGACCATGCGGTAGGCGGCGGTGATGTAGGCGGCCTGCTGCGCCGGGGTGACGTGGAATCCTCCGAACAGGTTGGGGCTCGCCTCGGACAGCACGGTCCACTCGGAGAGCCAGAGCCGCGGCACCTTCACCTTCTTCCGCTTGGAGACCCGTGCCTTCTTTCCCTTGCCCTTGGTGCGCAAACCGTAGGCGCGCTGAATTTCGCGATAGAGGGTGTCCACGTCGTTGAGGCCGCGGAACTTACCGATCGGCTTGTTCTTGATGTTGGGGAAGCGGCCCTCGAAGGGGTTGTGGCCCCAGAGATCCATGCGCGGCGGGCGGGCCTTCTTGCCCTTGCCCACCCGCAGCCACCTGACGAAGTCCGGCGTGGAGACCGCGCCGCCGCCGTTCAGCGTCATTCCCCCGATGACGATGTTCGCCCGGCTCGCCTGCTTGAGGGCGACGTAGGCGCGATCGAGGAGCTTGGCGTAGGCCCGCGGCCCGACGCGGCTGTTGGGCGGCATCGGCTGGAAGTTGAACCCGTAGCTGGGCTCGCCCCAGATCATCCAGCGGTGGATCGACGGGTAGCGCTTGCTGATCGCGTACATGAAGTCGGCGTAGTCCTGCGGGTTCGTCGGCGCCCAGGCTCGCGGGCGTCCGCCGTTCGCCCAGGGGGGCGTCCCCTGCACGAGCACCGCCATGCTCATCCCATTCTGCGCCGCCTGCTGGGCGTCGAAGTCGGCGAACGACGGCCACTTGTAGGCGGGGTCGTTGGGGTCCCGCGGGTTGGCCGGCCGGCTCAGCGCGACGCCGTCCCAGGGAATCTGGACCTGATAGTTGGTGGCGCCGAGCTGCCTGTAGAGCGGGAAGGCCGAGCAGGGGGATGGTCCAGTGGGACAGTTGGCGTTGCCCACGGGGAAGGTCGCCGGGCCCCAGATAGATTTTTCGGCAGCACCTGCCGCCGGAGCTGAGGCGAGGATGACGAGGAGGACCGTGGCCATGAGGCCACAGAGGACGCTGAGCCGACGCATGACAGTCGCAGAACAATAGAGAGGGGTTCGAGTTGCGGTGCGAGTAGCGATCCTGCTCCACAAGACGGTCGTCCACGACGGCCGGGTGCTGCGCGAGGCGGGGACCCTGGCAGATGCCGGGCACGACGTGGTCATCGTCCATCTGCCCGCCGGGGACGAGGATGAGGTGGCCGGCGGGTTTCGGCTGCGTTCGGCGACGCCGCCCAGGTGGATGCGCCGCCTGCCCCGGACCCTCTGGCGGATGATCGCCCTCGGCTCGATCGCCCTTGGCGCCCGCGCCGAGCGCCCCGACGTCGTCCATGCCAACGACATCGCCACGCTCATCCCGGGCTACCTCGCCGCCCGCCTGAGCCGGGCCGCGCTCGTCTACGACACGCACGAGTACGCCGTCGGGGTCCCCTACCGGAAGGCGGTCTGGGCCTGGTTGGCCGCGACCATCGAGCGACTTCTGATCCGCCGCTGCGACGCCGTGATCACGGTCTCCGACGGGATCGCCGAGCGGCTGCAGGCACGGTACGGGCTCGCCCAGAAGCCGGTGGTGGTTCGCAACGTGCCCGACCTGCTTCCGCCCGACCCCGCGGCCGCGCCCGACCTGCGCCGCGAGATGGGGATCGGAGATGCGCCGCTGGTGCTGCACCAGGGCGCCGTGGCCGATGGGCGGGGAGGGGGCAACCTGGTGCGGGCGGTGGCGCAGATGGACTCGGCGCACCTCCTCTTCCTCGGTGCGGACGGCGCCTTCGCCGACGGCCTCCGGGAGCTCGGCCGTGGCCTCGGGCTCGACGGCCGCCTGCACTTCCACCCGCCGGTCGCCCTGGCGGGGCTTCTCTCCTTCACCTCCCAGGCTGACGTCGGCGTGTCGCTGCTCGAGGACACCTGCGAGAACCACCGGCTGGCGCTGCCCAACAAGCTCTTCGAATACCTGGCGGCCGGCCTTCCGGTGGTGGTCAGCGACCTGCCCGAGATGAGCAGGCTGGTCGGGCAGCGCGGCGTGGGCTGGACGACCGATCCGGGCGATCCCGCCGACATCGCGAGCGTCCTGACGCTGGCCCTCGAGGACCGCAACGACGCGAGTCTGCACGAGCGGGTGCGTGCCGCCGCCGCCGAGCTCAACTGGCCGCACGAGCGCTCGCGGCTCACCGGTCTCTACGCCGCTCTCGGCGAAGACCGACGGGGAAAGCAATGAGGGCTCTCGGCTCGAAGGCCCGCGGACTCGCCGAGCTGGTCCGGCGAGGAGGCCTTCGACACCCGTTAGCGATGCTGGACTACGCGCGGGGGCGCAGGAAGCGGTTGCGGGGACGGCCGGAGGCGGCGGCGCGGGATCTGCGGCGGGCACACGAGCGCGATCCCGAGATCGGCCTCTACGGGCTTCAGCTCGCGATCGCGCTTCGCGAGGGCGGCCGCGGGGATGAGGCCATGGCGGTCCTTCGCGGGCTGCGTGGGCGGCACGCGGCCGGGGACCCGCAGACCCTCGGTATGGCCGGCGCCGAGATGGCGCGCCTGGGGATGCGCGACGAGGCCCAGGCCGCCATCGGGGAGCTTCGCGAGGCGTCCGACGGCCTGCCCTGGGCCGCGCTCATCCAGGCCTCGCTCGGGGACGTCGGCGCCGTCAGGGAGCTGGTCGCATCCGTCGGAGACCTGACGCCCGAGCTGTGGGTCGGCCGTCCGCAGCTCGCCGTGGCACTGGAGCAGGCGGGTGAACCGAGCCGGGCGCTCGAGATCGTCCGTGGGAAGAACCCCGCCCAGGAGAAGCGGCTCGCCGCCACGCTCCGCACGTACGATCCGACCTGGTTGCCGCGGCCCAATGGCCGCCGGGTTCCCAAGGGGGGCGGGGACCGGATCCTCTGCCTGCTCGAGTCCTCGTTGCCCTACACCCCTTCGGGCTACGGCTACCGCTCCCGCGAGCTGCTGCGGGCGCTGCGCGAGGCGGGTCTGCGCCCGGAGGTGGCCACCCGGATCGGGTTCCCGTCGAGCCGCGGGATCATGGGAGCGCCGGCGGAAGAGGCGGTGGACGGGGTGACTCACCACCGGCTCAACCTGCCGGGCGTCAGCAAGTACACCGGCATCCCACTCGACGAGCGGCTCCAGCAGAACGCCGAGTGGCTGCTCGGGCTCGCGGAGCGGATCGAGCCCGCTGCGATCATCGCCGCGACCCCGCACCTGAACGGCCTCCTCGCGCTCGGCCTCCGCGAGGCGACCGGCACGCCGGTGATCTACGACGTCCGCGGCTTCCCAGAGATGACCTGGGCGACGCGGCGCGGCGGCGCCGGAAGCGAGGTCTACTGGAGGCGCCGCGAGGCCGAGACCCGCTGCGCGGCGGAGGCGGATGGAGTGATCACCGCCAGCGGGACGATGCGGGATGAGCTCTCCTCGCGTGGCGTGAGCTCGGACCGGATCACGATCGTCCCGCAGATCGTCGATCTGGAGGCCTACTCGCCGCGTGATCGGGACCGCGAGCTCGCCCGCTCGTACGGGCTCGACGGGAGTTTCGTGGTCGGCACGATCTCCTCGCTGGTCGAGTACGAGGGGATCGACCTGCTGTTGCGGGCCATCGCCCTGGCGCGTGCGGAGGGCCGGAACGTCGCGGCGCTCGTGGGCGGGGACGGGCGAGCTCGGCCGGCACTCGAGGCCCTGGCGGGCGAGCTCGAGCTGGGTGGCGCCGCCGTCTTCGCCGGGCGCATCGAGCAGGCGGAGGTGCCGGCGCACTACGGGCTGCTCGACCTGTTCGCGCTGCCCCGGCGCGATCTCGAGGTCTGCCGCGCAGTCACCCCGCTGAAGCCCTTCGAGGCCCTGGCGACGGGGACACCGATCATCGCCAGCAACCTGCCGGCGCTGGCGGAGATCGTCGAGGCCTCCGGCGGCGGGCGCACGGTGGAGCCAGAATCGCCCGAAGCTCTCGCGAGGGCGATCCTCGAGCTGGAGGGCGATCGCGCCGAGCGCGAGCGGATGGCGACCGCCGCCCGCGAGTACGTCGTCGCCACGAACAGCCGAGCTCACGCGGCGGACTTGCTCCGCGCTTGCTTCGAGGCTGTGTCTACCCTGGCCCGGCCTTGACCCTGCCGCTGTTCGCCAGCCGAGCCGCGATCGAGCCGCTGCTGCCCGAGGTCGCCGAACGCCAGCGAGCGGTGCTCGATGGAGGCCGCTACATCCTGGGCCCGGAGGTCGAGTCCTTCGAATCGGAGTTCGCTGGACTCGTCGGTGCGGAGCACTGCGTCGGGGTGGCCAACGGCACCGACGCGCTCGAGATCGGCCTACGGGCGCTGGGCGTCGGGCCCGGGGACGAAGTCGTCGTTCCCGCTTTCACCTTCTTCGCCACGGCCGAGGCGGTGGTCGCCCTCGGGGCGACGCCGGTCTTCTGCGACGTCGACCCGGCGACCTGGTGCATGACCGCCGCCACCGCCGAGCCGGCACTCAGCGAGCGCACCCGCGCGCTCGTCCCGGTCCACATCTTCGGCAACCCGGCGCCCATCGCGGAACTGCGGGAGCTGGCCGAGCCTCGCGGCATCCGCGTGCTCGAGGACGCGGCGCAAGCGCACGGAGCCGAGCTGGACGGCCGCGTGGCCGGCGTCCTCGGCGAGGCCGCCGCCTTCAGCTTCTTCCCCTCGAAGAACCTCGGCGGATTCGGAGACGCCGGAGCGCTGACGACCGACGATGCGTCGGTGGCGGAAGCCGCCAGGCTGCTTCGCACCCGGGGCTCGAAGGACAAGCGCACCTTCACCGAGGTGGGCTACAACTCGCGCCTCGACGAGATCCAGGCGGCGGGCCTGCGGGTTCTGCTGCCGCACCTGAAGGAGTGGGTCGAGGCCCGGCGGACCGCGGCGAGCGCATACGACGAGGCCGGGCTCGCCGATCTGGCGCAGCTGCAGAGCGAGACGCCGGACGGGCGCTCGGCATGGCACATCCTCGCCATCGCCTCCGCCGACCGCGACCGTATCGGGGCGGCGCTGGCCGAGGCGGACATCGAGGCGCGTCCGTATTACGAGACGCCGCTCTACCGCCAGCCGGCATTGCAGCAATGGGCGCCGCCCGAGCCACTCCCCGAGACCGAGCGGATCTGCTCCGAGGTCCTCGCCCTGCCGATGGGCTCAGCGCTACCCGAGGGCGCGCCCGCCGAGGTCGCCGGCGCGATCCGCTCGGCGCTCGCCTAGCGCCAGCGCTCGAGCAGCTCGTCGTCCCCGATGTCCCGCAGCTCGCGGGCCGGGACTCCGACGACCACCTTACGCGCGGGCACGTTCTCGCGGACGACTGCACCGGCTCCAACGACAGCCTCCTCGCCGATCTCGACGCCGGGGAGGATCACCGCGCCGCCGCCGATCCGGCAAGCGCGGCGAAGCGTGGGACCGTCGGGCGGCTCGCCCGCCTCGTGACGGCCCATGGTGTCGTCGTTGGTCAGGGTCACGCCGGGACCGATGAAGGCGTCGTCCTCGATCACGGTGCCGGCGGTCACGTAGCAGTTGCTCTGCACCTTGACGCGGGCCCCGACCGTGACGTCGTTGTCCACCGCCGTGCCGCGGCCGATCACGGATTCGGGGCCGATCGTGGCGCGCTCGCGGACCTGGGCCTGGTCGCCGATCACCGTCCCCGCTCCGATCTCCGCCCCCGCGCCGACGACGGCGGCCGGGCAGACGACGGCGTCGTCGGCGAGCGTGGCCGGCGGCGGTTCCTCGGCCGAGGCCGTGGAGTGCCGGCCGAGCATGGGCGGCTTGCCGATCACGGCGGAGTCGCCGATCACGCAGCTCGTCCCGATCCGCGTTCCGGCGTGGATGACGACGTTGCCGCCCAGCTCCACACCCTCCCCGATCAGGACGCCCTCGCCGAGGAGCAGGCCGGTGGCCAGCTCGGAGGGCTCGAGTCGGCTCACGGGCGGGCGTGGATTCCCGGCTGGTCCGCGCCCGTATCGATCGGGAGGCTGACCGGGACGGGAGCGCCGCCGGCATCGAGCGACGCCTGCAGCGCCTCGAGCACCGTGACCACCCGGACGCCCGCGGCGCCGTCGGTATGGGGGCGCTCGCCGGTGCGGAGGCACTCGATGAAGTGCGCGCATTCGAGCCGCAGCGGCTCGGTGTTGAGGACCATCGGGCTGTGCACGGGCCCGGAGCGGGTGATGTATTCGCCGTAGGTGTCGGAGAGCGAAGCGAAGCTGTTGTCCCAGATCGAGAGCTTGCGCTCCAGCGCCATGTCGTCGAGGGTCGCCATGCGCTCGGAGCCAACCACGGTGATCCGCCGCACCTTGTGCGGGTCGAGCCAGGAGAGGTGGAGGTGGGTGACCAGGCCGCTGTCGAAGCGGATGTGGGCGAAGACCACGTCCTCGACGCCCTCGCGCATGAACGCCTCGCCGCGGGCCGACACCTCGACCGGCTGACCGTCGGCAAGCTCCAGCAGCACGGAGACGTCGTGGGAGCCGAGACTCCAGAGGGCGTTCTCGTCGGTACGGACCTTGCCGAGGTTGAGGCGCTGCGAGTGGACGTAGCGGATCCGGCCGAGCTCGCCCCGCGCGATCAGGTCGGCGAGCTGGCGGACGCCGGGGTGGTAACAGAGCAGATGGCCCACCATCAGCACGAGGCCGCGCTCCTCCGCCAGCTGCGCGAGTCGCTTAGCCGACGCGACGTCCTGGGCGAGGGGCTTCTCCACGAAGCAGTTCTTGCCCGCCTCGAGCACCCGGGCTGCCAGCTCGGCGTGAGTGGAGCCAGGCGTCGCCACAACGATGGCGGTGAGGTCCGGATCGGAGAGCAGGTCGTCGAGGTCCGGCGTGAACTGCGCCTCGGGATATGCGGACTCCCAATGGTCCCGCCGGACGTCATCGAGCTCACAGCACCAGGCCAGCTCGCAGCTCTCGAGCGTGCCGATGTTGCGGGCCAGATTCGGGCCCCAGTACCCCATGCCGACTATGCCCAGCCTTATGGCCATCCCTGCGTCAAGCATACGGCCGTTGCGGCGCCCCGGATGAGGTCTGCAAGCCCCGGCTCAGGCGAGCCAGTCGGCCATGGCGGCCGCGACCCGCTCGCCCGCCTCGCCCCCGCCGTAGATCTCCGCGGCCGGTGAGGGCTCGCCGGGTTCGGGAAGCTCGTCGAGGGCGCCCCGGACGGCCTCGGCCCGCAGGCCGATCAGCCGGTTCCAGCCGGACTCGACGGTCTCCACCCACTCGGTCTCATCCCGCATCGTGAGGCAGGGGACGGCGGCGAGGAAGGACTCCTTCTGCACACCGCCCGAGTCGGTGATCACCGCGCGCGCGGCTCGCACCAGCCGGGTCATGTCGAGGTAGCCGAGCGGCTCGGTCGGCCGGATCCCGCGGTCAGCCAGGCCCTCCAACGTCCCCGCCGACTCCAGCCCGGCGCGGGTCCGGGGGTGAACCGGGAAGACGACAGGGGCGACCTCAGCCGCCTTCGCCAGGACCTCGATCAGCAGCGCGAGGCGATCGGGATCGTCGACGTTGGCGGGGCGGTGTGCCGTGGCGACGAGGAACCCGCGTGGCTCCTGCGCGAGCCGCTCGAGCACCTCCGAGCGCTCGTCCGCGACCGGGCCCATCCGCAGCGCCACGTCCGCCATCACGTCGCCGGTCTCGACGGCTCGCTCGCCGAGGCCCTCGCGGCGCAGGTTCTCCATCGCCGTCTCGGTAGGGGGGAGCAGCAGCTGCGAGAGCGAGTCTGCGACCAGCCGGTTGATCTCCTCCGGCATGGTCCGGTCCCCGGAGCGCATCCCGGCCTCGACGTGCGCGAGCGGGAGCTGGGACTTGGCGGCGACCAGCGCTCCACCAAGGGTCGAGTTGGTGTCGCCGTAGACGAGCAGGACGTCGGGCTTGATCTCGGCCGCCAGCGGCTCGAGCCGGGTGAGGATCGCTGCCGTCTGCTCGGCGTGGCTGCCGGAGCCGACCTCGAGCTCGTGGTCCGGGGATGGCATGGCAAGCTGATCGAAGAAGACGTCGGAGAGCTCGGGGTCGTAGTGCTGGCCGGTGTGGACGAGGACCTCTTCGGCGCGCTCGCGCAGGTGCCCGGACACGGCGGCGGCCTTGACGAACTGCGGGCGGTTCCCGACCACCGTCAGGACGCGGGGGCTCACTGCGTCTGCGCGCCGTCCGTCGCCTGAGCGCCGTTCCGCTCCGCCTCGAGCTCGTCCCAGGTGCTCCTCGGGATCTTCCGCAGGGTCTCCAGGGTCCGCTCGAGGGTGTGCAGCTCACCCGCATCGACCTCGTCAGAGAGCAGCGCGCGCGAGATCGCGTCCCGCTCGGCGACGGCGAGGTCGGAGAACAGGAACTGCCCGATTCGGTCGTCGTGGTCGCTGGTGGCGTCGATCCCCGCGACCTGCCGCAGGGATCTCACCAGTCGCTGCGAGATCTCCGACGCGTCGGTGCCCGGGTCGCTGGCGGCGATCGAGTCGAGCGCCCAGCCGCCCACCGTCGCCAGTTCCAGCTCGGCGAGATCCTGGTCGTCGAGCGCCCGCAGGCGCCGCTCCGTTTCCGGGTCGGCCCGGTGCCTCGAGAGCGCCTGCCGCAGGACGATCCGGATCTGGTGGCGCTGGTCCCGCGTGATCACACCGGTGACGCTGAGGAGCACCGGATAGAGGCAGAACGCGACGAGCTCGGCGAGGGGCTGCCAGTCGCCGGCCAGGGAGCCCGCTCCCCGTGCCAGGCCCAGGCAGACCCCGGCGATCGCGATTCCGCCCGTGATCCGGGCGTAGTCGATGGCGACCGGCTTGGGTCCATGCTGTGAGAGCCAGGTCAGTCCCAGGGCCGCGAACAGGAAGCCGCCGATCACGGAGAGGGCCGCGCCAGTCGCTCCGAGCCAGGGAATCAGCACGAAGGAGAGCCCGATGAAGACCGCGGCGGAGAAAATCGCCGAGAGGACGTAGTAGGTGCGCTTGCCGGGGAAGCGGGCCACCCTGTAGACCGCCACCAGCAGCCCGTGCGCGAGGAAGGCGCCTCCGAGCAGCGGGACGAGCGGGGCCGCGTCCGCGTAGGAGGACGGCGCGATCCGCACCAGTCCGTCGGCGGTCACCGTGAGCCCGAGGATGAGCAGCATCCCGCCGAGGACGAAGTAGGTGAGCATCGTGCCGCCGATCACCTCCCGGCTGTGCTCCTTCTCGGCGGCTCGGAAGGTCAGGGTGCGGGCGATCGGCGTCCAGGCCATGAACAGGGCCGAGCTGAAGTAGTGGATGAACGAGGCGATCCTCCCGGCCAGCCGGTAGAGGCCGACCTGGGTGTCCGTGGCGAACCTCGAGAGGGCGTAGAGGTCGACATTCTGAGCAATCCAGAACGAGGCGACCACGGGGATGAAGATCGCTCCCCGGCGAAGGATCATCTTCAGATCGCCCCGGTCGAGCGCGAGCGCGTAGCTCCTCCAGGTAACGAGCAGGACCACCGGCACGGCCGCGATGCTGCCGATCGCGGTGCCCCCGATCGCCCCGGCGACCCCGTGGCCGCTGGCGACCAACGGGATCGTGATCCCGATCACCAGGATCGGCCTCACCGTGCTGAAGCCCACGTAGGCGTACGGTCGCCGCTCGAGGCGGAGCACATTCGTGGTGAACCGCCAGAGCGCTCCCGCCGCACCCGACGCCGCCGCGATCAGCACGAGGTCGCCGTCGGAGGAGTCGCCCAGGATCAACTGCGCGAACTGCGAGGAGAAGATCGCGATCACGGCGGTGCCGGCGCCGACGATCAGCACGGTGGCGATGAGGCCCGTCCCCAGGCCCTTGCGCTTGTCGCGCGCGCCGGCCAGGTCGTCGTCGTCGACGTCCTCGTCGCCGGTCGCGCCGAACACCCACATGAACGTCCCCTGCAGGGTGCCGAGGTTGTAGACGATGGTCGTCAGGGCGGCGAAGAAGAGGAGCAGAGCCAGCTGCCCGTACTCGCTCGGCGACAGGTAATGGGTGACGACGACGACGTTGACCACAGCCAGCAGGAAGCCGACGAAGGCACCCGTGGTGTAGAGGCCGGTGTCCCGCGTCAGGCGTGCCCCGAGAACGCTCGCCCAGCCGCCCTCGGGCGGAGTCGCGCCACTGCTCGGGGTGCTGCCGCCCGCGGGGCTCATCGCGGCCGCCGGGCGATCAGGTGCTGGTAGCGGGCGACGGGACGCATGAAGGAGGGCCAGCTGCGCTCGGGGGACGGGACGCTGTGGACCTGCTCGAAGCCGGCCCGGCGAAGCTCCCTGGTGGCCTCGGGGCCGGAGGTGAGCCGGACCAGCGAGCGCTCCTTGCCGAGGAGGCGTGCGGTGGCCACCGCCTGCCGGGGTGGCAGCAGCTGGATCAGGGGGAGGCCGGTGAACTGGTCCCGAGCGCTCCAGCGGTTCGGGTTGCGCGTCACCAGGCGGCCACCGGGGCGGAGGACGCGGAGGGTCTCGGAGAGCGCGGCGCGCCGGTCCTCCCGCGGAACGACGTAGCAGAGGCTGTTGTTCTCGACGACCACGTCGAAGCTCTCGTCAGCGAGGTCGAGTTTCTGCATGCGACCCGGCTGGAACTGGACATCGAGGCGGTGCTCTGCTGCGACCCTGCGGCCCACCTCCAAGCGGTCCTCCTTCAGATCCACGCCGATCACGAATGCGCCTCTCGCGGCGAAGAATGCGCTCAGCGCCCCGAAACCGCAACCCAGGTCAAGCAGCCTCAGCCCGGCGATCGAATCGACCTCGCCCTGCTCATGGAGGATCTCCAACAGCGGCTCGCCGCGGCGCTCGACGAAGCCGGAGTTGGTCTCGAGCGTGTTGAGGGCGGCCGAGCCGCTGATCTCCTCGCCCCGCTCGCGGTAGAAGGCGCGCACCTCGCGGCGCAGCGACTCCGCGATCGGGTTGAAGTCGCGCGTGTTCACCTCGGCGGCCGGTCGGACCCGGTGTGGATCGGCCTCCCCGCCGTGGGCGCGGCGCGACCGGGCGCCCGGGGCAGGGCGCCCCGCAGGAGGCGGTCGAGCCAGAGGGCCGGCCCGGAGGACCAGTTGTTCGGGTGCGTGAGGCAGAGGATCGGCGAAGCTCCTGCAGCGAGCAGCTCCTCGGGGTCGGTGCCGTCCTTCCAGCCGCCCTCGCCGGCGGTGCGATCGGTGAGCCAGTAGGCGATGCCGCGGCCGCGCATCGCCTCATTGCCGTCGAACTCGATTCCGTAGGCCGAGCAGTCCTCGCCGCGGAGGAGCTCGGCATTGCGGACCCCGGGAACGCGCGAGTCCCCGTGCGGCACGACGCTGCGGATCGGCCCGAAGATCCGCACGAAGGCGGCGATCTCCTCTCGGAGCTGCGCGCGGCTCTCGTCGAGCGCCTCCTCGCTCTCCGGCTCGTCGCCTCCCTCCTCGAGGGCCTTCCGGGTCAGCGTCTCGTAGTGAAGCCCCACCTCGAAGCCCTGCTCCCTGAGCGCCGTCACGACCACCGGATGAGCCGTGCGCCAGCGGAAGTACCAGGAGGAGCGAATCCCGAGGTCGGACTCGATCTCGGCCATCGTCAGCGCCGAGCGCGGATGCTGGTCGACGTCGTGGCGCATGATCATCACCCGCTCCCCATCCACTCCCTCAGAGGTATCCCGGACCCACTCCTCCAGCGGGACCAGCCGGTAGCCGTGCTCTCGTGCCGATTCGAGGAAGCGCCGGTACTCATCCCAGCGGCTGCGCGAGAAGGTGCGCGAGAGCCGCGGCCTCAGGCGATTGGGCTGTGAGTCCATCGTGACTAGCCGTTGTGTGCTGCGGCGAGCGCCTCAGCGTAGGTGTCCCCCAGCAGGCTGGATTCGCGTTCCCAGCTGAGCTTGGCGGCCGTCTCGGCGACCGCGGCGCGAAGCTCCCGGTTGCGTTCCGGACGCATCAGCTCGGCGAGCTTGGCGGCGACATCGGACGGGTCGTCCGGCCTCGCCACCAGGCCCACGCGGTGCTCCGTCACGAAGCCGCCCATCACCGGCAGGTCGCTCGCCAGCACGGGCAGCCCGGCCAGCACGTACTCGAAGAGCTTGTTGGGGAGGCTGAGCTCGTAGCTCAGGCAGGCGGGCTGGATGAGGGTCAGGCCGGCGGTGGCGCCCCGGAGGGACTCGATCACCTCGCCGGGGGGTACGGCGCCGGCGAACTCGACCCGATCCGCGACCCCCGCCTCCGCGGCCAGCCGCTCGAGCTCGGCGCGGTAGGAGACCCCCGACGGCCCCAGCAGCCGCAGGCGCGCGCCCGGCGTCCGCGCGAGGGCCTCGATCGAGACCTCGATCCCGCGGTTCCGGGTCATCGCCCCCACGTAGGCGAAGGTGGCCTCGCCCTCGGGCGGTTCGGCGCGGGACGGCTGGTCGGGCAGGTCGGGGATGTTCCGGATCACGCCCGGTCGCGGCACCCGGTAGCGGCGCGCGAGCACGTCGGCGTAGCCCGGGCTCGCGGTGATGGTGCGGTGGGCGCAGCGCACGAACAGCGCCTCGCACGCCAGCAGCCACCACCGCGGCTCGGGCCGGAGGTTCCGGTCGGGCCAAAGCTCGTGTGCGTCGTAGACGACGGCTGTTCCTCTCCCCAGCAGGCGGGCGGCTACGCCCACCCACATCGTGTTGTAGTCGTTGCAGTGGATCAGGACGGGACGTTCCCGGCGGACGAGCGCGATCGCCCTGCGGTAGTAGTCGAGGGTACGCAGCCAGCGATGGATCCGCACGACGGGCGAGCGGCGCGACCCCGCACCGGCTGAAGGGATCGCTCCCGCCTGAGCCACCTGCTCCGGCTTGGGCTGCGCCGCACCCCTCTTCTGGCGCCCGCGCAGCCGCGAGCTGATCCAGCTGAAGGGGGAGCCGGGGGAGAGGCGCGTGATCCGCCTGCCCTCGACGGTCGCCTCCGTCTCCGGCTCCTCGTCGGAGACGACCGCGACCACCTCCGGCTCGTAGCCGAGCGACTCGAGCGTCTTCGCCTCCCGCAGCACGCGTGAATCGTGCGTACCGGTGTTGCGCACGATGACTAATGCCCGACCAGTTCCGTAATTCGCCGCATTGTCGGGGCCGGATCCTCGAATTAAAGTCTGGTCAGACATCGATTGGGTACGTCAACCCGGGCGTCCGCCTGGCAGCCGCACCAACTGGGGGGCGCGGCTGACCTGGACCCCAACAGGAGAGCGCCGAACCACGAGGCTAATACTTCGCTCCGTTTTCTCCGATTCCTAACCGAGCGTGCGTGCATCCTCGATACAGGAATAGGTCTTGACTCGCTACGACTACGACATAGGCGTGCTGTCCGACTTCCGCTTTCCGGGCGGGACGTCGGCGAGCCTCGCGGAGGAGATCCGCGCCCAGTCGAGCGCGGGCTACACGACTGCGCTGATCCCGGCGCGCGCCGCCAACCTGAAGCGGCGCCGCGGCTTCAACAGCCGCATCGTGGGCGCGGTGCAGGCCGGCCAGGGCGAACTCGTCGCCCCGGACGCAGAGATCAACGTGAAGCTCCTGGTCATCCGACAGCCGTCGATCTTCGTGGAGGATCCGGATCCGCTCCCGCGGGTGAAGGCCGACAAGGTGCTGATGATCGTCAACCAAATTCACTCCAACGGCGCCGGACCGGAGGAGTACGCAGAGGGGCTAGCCGACACGCGGGACCGCCTGCGAGCGATGTTCGGCGACCAGATCACGTGGGCCCCGATCGGTCCGCTCCCCCGCACCGCGCTGACGCGGACACGGGTACCGCTCGACCTGGCCGAGAGCGACTGGCACAACATTCTCAATGCGGAGGAATGGTGGCTCCCGCGGGACAACTTCGTTGGGGATCGGCCGGTCATCGGGCGACACGGCCGTCCCACCTGGAAGAAGTGGCCGGCCACGCCGGAGGACATCCTCGCCGCTTACCCCGATGACCCCACCTTCGGGGTAAAGATCCTCGGCGGGGGCGAGGTGGCTGCCAAGATGATCGGCCGGACCCCCGACAACTGGGTCCTCTACCCGTTCAACAGCATCCACCCGCGGCGGTTCCTGAGTGAGATCGACTTCCAGGTCTACTACCACCACCCCGACGAGCCCGAGGCCTTCGGCCGCACGATCGCCGAGGCGCTCGCGAGCGGAGCCCCCACGATCCTCTCACCGGATTTCCGCCCCCTCTTCGAGGACGCCTGCATCTACGCCCACCCGAACGAGGTCAAGGAGATCGTCACCCAGCTCTACAGCGATCCCGCCGCGTACCGGGAGCGGGCCGAGTATGGCCATACCTTCATCAAGGAACACTTCGGCCATGAGGTACACAAGGAGCGGGTCCGCGACTTGATCGGAGAGCCGACCAGCCGCCCGCGCGCCCCGCGGGAGAGCCAGCCCCGCCGGACCGTCCTCTTCTTCACCAGCAACGGTGCCGGGATGGGTCACCTGACCCGGATGATGTCGATCGCCAGGCGGATGCCCGACACCGTCCGGCCGATCTTCGCGACCCTCTCCACCGGGATGCAGGTGGTCCGCGACGCGGGCTACTTCTGCGAGTACATCCCGCGGTCCCCCGGCCACAAGCCGAGTGAGTGGAACGCCTTCCTCGAGCACCGGCTGACGGAGATCATCCGCCGCTACGACATCGACGCACTCGTCTTCGACGGCACCGTCCCCTTCCAGGGTCTGCTCGGCGCCATGGAGGCCACCGGCGTCCCGGCCGCCTGGTGCCGTCGCGGGATGTGGCAGGAGGGCAAGAGCGAGAAGATCCCGCGGCGGGCGAAGCACTTCGAGCTGGTGATCGAGCCGGGCGAATTCGCCGAGGACTACGACCAGGGTGCCACCGTCGAACACCGCGAGGGGGCGACCCGCGTCCGGCCGATCCTCCTGCTCGATGAGTCGGAGGTGCTCGATCGCAAGGCGGCGAGGGAGGAGCTCGGGCTGTCCGAGTCCGGGCTCGCGGTGCTGGTCGGTCTCGGCGCCGGCAACGACGAGGACACCGCCTCGCCCACCCGACTGGCCGTGGAGAAGCTGCTCGAGCACCCCGACATCCAGGTGGTCGTCGCCGAGTGGGTCATCCAGAAGGAGGCCTTCGACCTGCCGGATCGAGTGAAGCCGATCAAGACCTATCCGATCAGCCGGCTGCTGCGGGCGTTCGATTTCGCGTTCAGCGCCGCCGGTTACAACTCCTACCATGAGCACATCGGCTTCGGAGTACCGACGATCTTCATCCCGACCGAGACCCAGCTGGACGACCAGCCCGCGCGCGCTCGCTACGCCGACTCCGTCGGCGTCGGCCTGTGCCTGGATCCGTTCAGCGAGGCGGGCCTGGAGCGCCGGCTGGAGCTGATGCTCCGCGAGGACTCGCGCCAGGAGATGGCCGACCGCTGCCGGGAGCTGTTCCCCGGTAACGGCGCCGAGGACGCGATGAAGGCGGTCGAGCAGCTGGTGCTCGCGGCCTCACCGGGAGGGACGTCGTCATGAAGTCGCCCTGGCGCATGCTGCGCGGCATCTCCTCCGACCTGGAGCGCCTCACCCTGCTGACCGAGGAGCTCCAGACGATGCGCCAGTCGGAGCAGAGGCTCCGTAACGAGATGACCGATCAGCGCCGGGAGGCCGAGGAGCGCGAGGCGGAGCTCAACAAGAAGGTCAAGGACCTGACCAAGGCGCGCAACAAGGCGCGCGCCGAGCGCGACAAGGTCACCTCCCAGCTCGAGAGGATTCAGAACTCACAGTCCTTCAAGATCGGCCACGCGATCGTTCAGGTCGCCCGGTTCCCGATGGCTGCCCTGCGCGGCCTCCGGCGCGGCGCCCGCAAGCTGCTGCCCTCCGGCCGCGAGGTGCCCCAGCTGGAAAGCGCCGCCGCAAAGAAGGCACGCAGCGGTGGCGATGCGAAGCCGGCGAAGGCGCCCAAGCCGAAGAAGAAGCCGGCGACGCCGACCCTGTCGATCCCCTCCGAGACCCCGTTCCTCGGCCCTCTGATGGAGGGCCACTCGACGACCATGTTCCTGGTCTGGGGATTCAACGGCGACGAGCTCGCGAACCTGGTCAACGACGTGGCCCGGCTGCAGATGATGAAGCGCGACTTCAACCCGATCTTCGTCACCGACGCCGACACCTGGGCCCCGTTCCAGGAGCACGGCTACTGGTTCGAGTACATCCCCTCGGCGGAGGAGTGGATGCAGCACAACCCGGACACCGGCTGGTCCGAGTTCGTGGCGGAGCGGATCGACTCGATCGTCGCCACCTACGCCCCTGACCGGATCGTCGTCTACGAGGACACGAACAAGCGGGAGGCGCTGAAGCGTGGCGTCCTCAACGGGGTCGTGGGATCGCGCCAGATCCAGATCGAGGAGCCGCCGAAGGCGATGCTGGCGCCGGTCCTCTCGACCGGCAAGCCCGTCAGCGAGAACGGCGGCCAGGCCGCCGCCGACTCGGCTAAGAAGCAATCTCCTTCGGGTTGATCTCCGCCAGCCGGTCCCGGTAGCGCTCCTCCCACATCGCCATCAGGGAGAGTGCCCTGACCAGGTGGGCCGACTTGGAGGCGTCGAGGATCCGCCCGAGTCGCTCGTTCGACTCGAGGACGGCCGGGTCGACCTCGTCGCGCAGGGGGCTCGAGCGCAGGCGCTCGCCGAAGCCCTCCAGGGCGCCCTTCTTGATCTCCCTGTTCCCGGTTGGCTGCTCGGGGGTCTCCGCTGCGTCGTTCGTGGAGGGCAGCAATCCGAGCTTGGGATCGACCGTCGAGAAGATCTCGCGGTAGAGCGCGCCGTTCAGCTTGCTCTCCGGGGGCACCGCGAGGGCCGCGCGCGCGGCGCGGTCGTCGGTGAAGGGCGTCAGCACCGTCGCCTCGGCGCCCAGGATCGAGGTCGGGGCGAGCGAGATCCCTCGCAGCGTCCTGGTCCTGTAGGCGGTCAGCGAGAGCTGCGCCGGGGAGGCCGCCAGGGCCCGCGCCTCTCGCTGCCAGGCGCGGAGGGCGAGCTTCGTCATCACCCTCGAGAGGCGCTCGGAGAGGACCTCGGACGAGGAGGGCGCATTCGACAGGTGCTCCCAGAGGAGCGCGAGCCGCTCCCGCCGGGTCTTCGCCTGCAGCATCTCCTCGGTCACGAAATGGCCCTTGACGAGGATGCCGCCGGCGAGCCCGTCGACGAGCGAGTGCGATCCGTCTCGCAGCCGCCGTGCCAGGGGCATGAACCAGCCGTGATGGGTGGTCTGGTAGTCGCAGCGGAGCGCGACCTTCTCCTGGTCTCCCCAGTAGCTCCGGCCCCGGGGGATCTGCGTGACCTGCACCCCCACCGCCTTGGCCACCTTGCGGGCATAGGGGGTCTCGTCAGTACCGCGGTGGGTTGACTTGAGGGTCCACGCCTCGACCCGCAGGTCCTCTCGCTCGGAGGCGAGCATCAACAGCAGCCTCGAGTCCCAGCCCCCGCTCAGCGGGCAGACCAGCGGACCCGGCGGGACCTCGGCGATCGCGTCGCGCAGGCCTTCGACCACCGCTTCACCCTCGTCGCTGCGCTGGTCGAGGGCGACCTCCGCCCAGGGCCACGCCGGGGAGTGCCGCCGCGGCCCCTTCCCGGCCCAGTGCTTGAGGGTGCTGAAGGGCGGCAGCCGGCGAACCTCCAGGAAGGGGGTGCGGTCGCCGAGCGGGGCCGTCATCAGGAAGATTCCGGCCCAGGCCTCCCAGTCGATCGTCAGCTTGCGTCCTGGCGGGCTGGAGCTGACCAGCGGGTCGATCCGGGAGGCGAAGTAGGTCGCCTCGCCGTCCTGCATGTAGTAGACGGGCGCCACCCCCGAGACGCTCGAGTGCACGTAACGGGAGCCGCCCTCGATCACCAATCCGCAGCACGCCAGCCGCTGCGCCGCCTCCTTCCAGGAGGTCACCTGATCCCCATCGGCCAGCCCCTCGCTCCAACCGAGCCCGCTCGCCCTGCGACCGGACCACGAGAGGGGCTGGCGATCGAGGAGCAAGGCCGAGCTCCCGTCCTGATGCACCGTCTCGAGCGGCAGATCGAGGGCGGCGAAGACCCTCCTCATCAGCTCGAGCCGCTCCGGATCGAACTCCCCGAGCGCGCCGCAGACGGCGGGGTTCCCTGTCGCGGTGGCGGCGGGCATCGCCTTACCCCTGGGCCCCGGCGCTCGAAGTCTCAACCAACCCTCGACCAAATATGCAGATCCGAGGCACCGTAAAAACCCGCATCAAACCTAGTAGTTCGCAGGATTGCCGCCCCAGGGGGGCTCCTGTACAGTCGCCGCATTGGGGACATAGACCCGATGCGCCCCGCCTCGCTCTAGGGGAAGTTCCAGGCACATCGGGCCAAATTGGGGAGAAGTCGTGGTTCACGGGTTCCATCGCAGGCCAGGAAAGCTGATCGCATTCGCCTTTGCGCTCACCCTCGGGTGGGCGGTCTCGGCGGGCGCGTCGCCGGCCGCGGCCGACACGACCGTCTCCCTCACCTTCCTCGGTGGCATTGACAATCAGTACCAGGCCCGCCAGATCCTGGCCGATCACAACATGAAGGGGACGTTCTACGTCAACTCCGGCCGGATCGGGGGCGCCGGCAGGATGACGTGGCAGCAGGTGAACCAGCTGGCCGCCGACGGCAACGAGATCGGTGGGCAGTCGATCGACAACCTGGACCTCACCACGCTCTCCCCGACCGACCTTCAGCACCAGATCTGCGACGACCGCACCGCGTTGATCAACAGGGGCTTCGCGCCGGTCAGCTTCGCCTATCCACATGGGAGCGCGGAGGCCAACGCTACGGTTCAAGCTCAGGTTCAGGCTTGCGGCTATGCGTCCGGCCGCGGCGACACCGGCCTGGGGGCCGGCGGTCAGCCGAAGGGGGAGACGGTCCCTCCGCAGAACCCCGACCTGATTCGCACCCGCGGCACCGTCGACAGCGGCAACTCGGTTGCCGCGCTCGAGACCTGGGTGATGGACGCCGAGGGGCAGGGCAACGCCTGGCTGCCGATGGCCTTCTCGAACATCTGCGATCCGGCCGTCTCCAGCTGTTCGGGCGCCTACATC
>JBKPND010000117.1:0-12587 GCA_046732465.1 Actinomycetota bacterium | reverse complement strand
GCCTTCCCCGAGTTGTTCCGGCTACTGCCCGGCGGTGGACCGCTGGCGGCGCTCACCTCGCGGATCCCACGGGCAACCGATCGCGCCTACCGCTGGGTAGCGGACAACCGCAGCCGCTGGGGAAAGCTGGTCACCGACGGGTCGAAGGGACGAGCGGACCGCCGGATCTCGGGTCGCAGCTAGATCTTGCCGAAGAGCGCGTCGGTGATCGACAGGTCGAGGTCCTGGCCCTGGTTGTAGATGTAGAAGACGATCAGGGCGGCGCCGACCAGGGCCACGTTCTTGAAGAACATCGCGCTCTGGATCTGCTGCATCTGCTGATCCTCGACCTTCCAGAAGGCGTGCATGATCGGCGTGATCCCGACCAGGAAGCCGATGATCAGCAACGCCCCGAGGTCGGCCCAGATCCCGAGCGCGATCATCAGGCCGCCGACGATGATCGCGATGCCGCTGAGCGGCACGAGCAGATCGGGGGAGGGCGCTCCGAGCGAGCGCGCGTACTCGCGACCCGCTCTGCCGCCCTCACCGAGATGAGCCATAAACCCCGCGCTCACGAAGACGAGTGCGAACAGGATCCTGCCGATCAGGAAGACCACGTCCATGGGATCTCCTCTCTTCATTAAACGGGTTGCGCCTGGCGGCGCACCCTCGAATCTGCGGAGCTACGGAGATTGTTGCACAGTCAAGCTTCGCTGGAAGAAGCTAGCCCGCGGCCTCGGCCCGCCGCAGCCCGGTGATCGCGAAGAAGAAGACCACCGTGAGCAGGGCCGCGATAATTCCCAGCGTCGCCAGGTACTCCGAGCCGGTCCCGGCGATCAGGTCGCGGGCGGTCTCCATCACGTGCGTGGCGGGATTGAATGGGGCGACCGCGTGGACCCAGCCGCCGAGCAGCTCGCGGGGCACGTAGACCGGCGCGAGGAAGAGGAAGAGGAAGACGGGCACCTGCATCAGTGGCGTCGACTGGAGGCTGCGGAAGCGGAGCGCGACGCCCGCGGCGAAGAGGAGGCCCGTGACGTTGATGATCGCCGCGAGCGCGTACATGCCGAAGAGGTCGAGCCCCCCGCCGTGGATCTTCATCCCAGCCGCCAGGGCGATCAGCGTCACCGCCGTCAGCGTCACGAGGGCGCGGATCATCGCGACGACGCCGTAGCCGACGATCAGCGCGGAGCGATGCGGCGTCGCCAGCATCAGCCGCCGGCCGAACCCGAACTGGAAGTCGGCGGCGATCGAGAAGCCGCTGAATACGCCCCCGAAGGCCGCGGCCTGGCAGAGGACGAAAGCGAAGATGAAGGACGTGTATCCGGGCGGGTAGTCGAATCCGGGGGCGTTGCTCACCGCGGAGAGGCCGCCGGCGAACGCGGTGAAGAAGAAGACCGGCATGAGCATCGGCGGCAGGAAGAGCAGCGGGTTCGTGATCAGCGTGTGCAGGAGCCGCCAAGCCAGGCCCGCGGCCACGGAGAGGTAGCGCCTCATGTCCGCGCCATCCTCTCCTTGAGGCCGAGCGAGGCGAAGATCAGTCCGAGCGTGAGGATCCCGAGGGCGCAGCCAAAGCCGAGAGCAAGCGCCTCGCCATCCCAGCCCGTGATCAGCAGAGAGCGGAGCCCCTCGACCATGTAGCTCACCGGGTTGTAGGTGGCGACCTCCCGGAACCAGTCGGTCTGGATCAGGTTCCTCGGCAGGCTCATCGAGCTGAGGAAGAGGAAGACGAAGATCAGGGGGAAGAGGCTCTGGACTTTCTCCGGGGCGTCGACGCGCATTCCGACGGCCAGCCCGATCGACCCGAAGGCGAGGCAGATCGCGATCGACAGGAGGATCATCACCAGCGCCCCCCCGAAGCCCGCTTCGATGTGCGCGCCGGCGATCAGGCCGATCGAGATGTAGGTCGCGGCCTGGAACAGCCCCAGCGCCAGGGTCCCGGCGAGCTGGCCGGCCACCAGCGCCGCGGGATGGATCGGCGTCAATTGAAGGCGGTTGAAGAAGCCCCCCTGGTTGTCCTCGGCGAGGTTCTGACCGGTGCCGATCACGGCGAAGACGCCGGCCTGGATGAAGGCGAAGGCGAGGGCGAAGGTGACGTAGGAGTCGGTCGGAAAGCCCGGCAGCGAGGTCGCCGATTTGAGGCCCACCGAGTTGATCGCCAGCAGGATCAGCGGGAAGGTCGTCGCCGGGATGACCGCTGCCGGCTGGCGAACGGTCCGCATGATCGAGCGCCGCGCCAGCTCCGGAGCCTGGACCCAGATGGAGGGCCGGCTGCGCCCCGGGATGAGTGGTGCGTCGAGGGTGGCCGCCTCCATCAGGCGGGCGCTCCCTCGAGAGCGGGCTGCTCGCCGGTCTCACCCTCCTCGGCTGCCTCGCGCTGGGCGCCCTCCAGCGAGCGACCGGTCTTGGTGAGGAAGACATCGTTGAGGCTCGCCTCGTGGAGCTCCAGGTTCGCGACCGAGACGCCGGCCTGGTCGAAGGCGCGGATGATGTCGGCAAGCCGCTCGCCTCCGTCCGACTCGAGCCGCACCGCGGCGCCCTGCGGTGTCCCTGGCACGAGCTCGCCGAAGGGGCGAAGCAGCTCCACCGCTCTGTCGCGCTCGGAGTGGTCCGTCGGCACGACCTCCACGGTTGGGCGGCCGACCTCGGCCTTGAGGGCATCGGGTGTCCCCGCAGCCACGATCTTGCCGTGGTCGATGATCCCGAGGTGGTCGGCGAGCTGGTCGGCCTCCTCGAGGTACTGGGTGGTGAGGAAGACGGTCATCCCTTCATCGCGCGAGAGGTGGGCGACTTCGTCCCAGAGGGCGCTGCGACTCTGGATGTCGAGGCCTGTGGTGGGCTCGTCGAGGAAGAGGACGCGTGGGCCGTGCAGCAGCGCCAGCGCGAGGTCGAGCCGGCGTTTCATACCCCCGGAGTAGCCGCCGACCTTGCGGTCGGCCGCATCGGAGAGGCCGACGCGCTCGATCAGCTCGTCGCCCCGCTTCGTGCGCTCCGGTTTGGACATCCCGTGCAGGGCACCCTGGAGTCGCATGTGGTCGCGAGCGGTCAGGTTGGGGTCGAGAGCCGCCTCCTGGAGGGCGGCGCCGATCGCGTCCCGGACGGCGGCGCCGTCGCTGACGACGTCATGGCCGGCGACGCGAGCGGATCCGGCGGTGGGAGGGAGGAGCGTGGTGAGCATGTGGACCGTCGTCGACTTGCCGGCCCCGTTCGGTCCCAGGAAGCCGTAGATCTCGCCGGGGCGGACCTCGAAGTCGATTCCGTCGACGGCCTTCACCCCGCCCTTGAACTCGCGGACGAGGCCGTTGACCTCGATTCCATTGGCGTCCTTCAACGTTCCGTTGCTGCTCGGCATCCGGCGTCCCCCTCCGGTTCGATGTCTTGCGCAGAAGGACGGCAGTATACATAGATAGTTGAGGCTTGCAAATATCGAATGAGACAGGTAATCTGTTAATCTATGCCTGGCACCGAGGGAGAGATGGAGCGAAACATCAAGCCTGCGGACAAGGGGGGCCGCTGGCCGGGACCCGATTCGTGGCTGGCCGGAGAGACCGGCCGGACGGATCCGGGGAGCGAGGCGTGGAGCCTCATGCACTGGCTGATGGTCAGCAACAAGCGCCGGTTCCTGGCCACCGGCGGGGAGTTCGATCTCGCCCCTCAGCAGATGATCGCTCTGCGGATGCTCGGGGCCGGTCCGCGCAAGATGAGCGAGCTCGCCCAGGCCCTCTTCTGCGACAACTCGAACGTCACGGGCATCGTCGACCGGCTCGAGGAGCGCGGTCTGGTCCGTCGTGAGGCGGCGGAGGGCGACCGGCGCGTCAAGCTCCTGGTGCTCACCGAGGAGGGTGAGTTCATGCGGTCCGAGATCACCAAGCGGATGGCCGAGCCGCCGCCGGCGATCGCCTCACTCTCGGAGAGGGATCAGAAGGCGCTTCGCGACATCCTGAAGCGGGCGCTCGAGAGCGCCCCCGACGCGGACCTGCCCGAGGTGGTGGCCGCTAAGTAGCTTCGGGGGCCGGCGTCGGCCCCTCAGGCGGCGACGGCGTCGGACCGCCGGCCTCCTGCTCGGCCGCCGCAACTTCCCGGCGGTACTCGCGGTACTCGAGTACGGCGATCTGGATCGATGCCGCCACCGGCACCGCGAGGATCGCGCCGAGCACTCCGAACAGGGTGCTGCCGAACAGGACTGCGACGAGGACGACGAACGCCTCGACCTTTGTGGCCCGCTTCTGGATCTGCGGCTGGATCAGGTAGTTCTCGACCTGCTGGTAGACGATCGCGAAGACGATCCAGATGATCAGGGCGATGGGGAAGTTGACGAAGGCCGTGACGATGCCGACGAGCACGGCCCCGATCGTGGCGCCGATCACCGGGATCAGGTCGAAGACGAAGATCACCACCGCGAGCGGGCCGGCGAAGGGGACTCCGAGGATCTTCAGCATGATGAACGAGGCGACACCGGCGATCGTCGCTTGGAGCAGCGCGCCGCCGACGTAGTTCCCCACGGCGTTCGCGATCCGGCGCAGGGTTCGCTCTATGCGCTCGGCGTGCTCGGGCCTCTGCATCCGGATGAACCCTTCGATCCATCTTGGCCCGGCGGCCACCATGAAGACGCTCAGGATCAGGATCGTGACGCCGGCGAAGATCGAGCTGACCAGCCCGAAGCCGATGTCCCGGAGCACCTTCGCCGCGTCGCCCGCCTTGCTGGGCAATTTGTCGGCCTCCTCCGAGAGCTTCTGGGTGATGTCGTACTTCTCGTTCAGGTCGTTGAGGGTCTTGTTCTTGTGGACGTAGTCCTCGACGTCCTGGACGTAGCTCGGGGCGTTCGTGGCGACGTCTGAGACCTGGTTGACGATCGGGGGGAGGAGCACGGCGCCGAGCCCGATTGGGATCGCCAGCAGCCCGAGGTAGACGAGGAAGATCGCAATGCCGCGCTTCATGTAACGCTGGAAGAAGTTGACGGGGCCGGCCAGCGCGATGGCCAGGAAGGCGGCGATGATCAGCCAGCTGATCGGCCTGCGCAGCAGGTAGATGATGTACAGGGTCAGCAGCACGCCCACGATCACGAGGACGTTGCGGGCGATCAGGCGCGCTGGTGAGTCCGCAGCGGGCATGCCGACCCTCTCTATTCGTGGCCGACCCGCTCCTTCCTGGGCAAGAAATCCCGGCCGCTCAGTGCGGACTGACGCCGGCCTCCTTGAAGACCGGCTCCAGGTGGGCTGAGTCGGTTCGGCGGAGGAGACCGCGGCTGGTGACGCCGCCCCCGGTGAAGCTGTAGTTCAGGCGGTTGTAGGCGGGCTGATTCGGTGAATGGCTCTGTATCGGTGAGAGCGTCACCGTCCCCCGTCCCTTGCAGCTGCCACCTGCACCCTGATTGATCTCCTCCGTGAACACGTAGCGGGGTGGCGTGGACGGCTGCGCCTGGTCGAGGGTCCAGTCGCCGCCGCACTGGATCCCGGTGTAGGCGACCTTGGCCGTGGAGTCCGCCCCGATATCGACCCCGATCTCAAAGGGCCTCAGGCCCTGCTGGTGGAGCTCGCCCGTCCACCGGCCCGAGATCTGGCGGGTGACGCCCTCACCGGTGCTGATGCCGGCCTCCTCGCCGGCGCTCTCACCGCTGCCGCAGCCGCCGATCAGCAGCGCTCCGATCGCCAACAGCAAGCCGAGTTCCCGGGCGGACACGGCCGAGAGCCTAGTATCGGCGCATGCCAGAGGAACCGGTCGCCGAAGGTCCGCCCAAGCTCACGGAGGGTGTCGAGGTCCGTCCGGCGCGGACGGACGAGATCGAGGAGATGCTGCCGCTGATCCGCGCCTACTGCGAGTTCTACGAGACCGAGCCGAACGACGACGGCCTGCGGAACATGTTCGAGACGTTGATCTCCGAGCCGAGCCAGGGCGCCGTCTTCATCGCGCGGGCCGACGGAAAGGCGGTGGGCTTCGCCACCCTCGACTGGAAGTGGTCGAGCCTGAAGGGGGCCAGGCTCGGGTACCTCGAGGACCTCTTCGTCGACCCCGAGGCGAGAGGGCTGGGGATCGCAGACGCCCTGATCGAGATCTGCGCCGAGCGGTGCCGCGAGCTCGGCATGCCGGCGCTCGAGTGGCTGACCGCGCCGGACAACCATCGGGCGCAGAAGGTCTACAACCGGACCGGCGCGGAGTCGGGCACCTACCTGGAATACGACCTGGAGCTATGAAGGACGAGCTCCGCTCGACCGTCGGCGCGGTCTGGCTGAACCATGTGCGGCACGGACACGGCGACCCGCTGATCCTGCTCCACTCGCTGGGCGGCAGCCTCATTCAGTGGTCGCCGGTGATGGACCGGCTGGCGGCCGAGCGGGAGGTCATCGCGCTCGACATGCCCGGCTTCGGCGAGTCGGCGGAGCTGCCCGAGGGAGTGTCGCCCCGCGCCGCCAACCTGGCGACCGCGGTCCTGGACTTTTACGACGCACTCGGGATCGAGGGCACCCCGGCCGTCGCGGGGATCTCGCTCGGTGGCTGGGTCGCGGTCGAGTGCGCTCGCCAGGGTGGCGCCAGCGCAGTGGTCGCCCTCTGCCCGGCGGGCTTCTGGAAGCGCTCGCCGGAGGAGTCGAACCGGGCCCTCGCGCGCCGTCGGAGGCGCGGGCGACTGGCTCGACCGCTGTTCCGGCCGATCATGGCGACGGCGCGAGGCCGGCGACAGGCGCTCGGCCGAGTCATCCGACATCCGGAACGGCTCCGCCCCGGCGAGGCCGAGGCGATCGCCAGGGCGTACGTCACGGCGCCGGCCTATGAGGAGACGAGCGCCCTGATGCGAGCGGGCCGCGTCGAGGAGCTGAAGTCGATCAAGGTGCCGATCACCCTCGCTTGGGCCGAACACGACACCTTGGTGCGGAACAAGCCGCTTCCCGCCAAGCTCTTGCCCAAGCGGGCCGAGCAGGTCGTGCTCCCCGGTTGCGGGCACGTTCCCACGTGGGACGATCCGGGGCTCGTCACCCGCGTGGTGCTTGCGGGGGCACGGCGAACCCGATAGGAGGAGGTCGAGGATGAGCGAGCGCAACGAGTACGCACCCGGGGAGTTCTGCTGGGTCGACTTGGCGACCACGGACGTCGAAGGCGCCCTCGCGTTCTACGGGGACCTGCTCGGCGTCCAGGCACAGCCGGCGCCGGGCGATCCGGAGGAGACCGGCGGCTACGGGTTCCTGGTGAGGGACGGCAAGATGGTCGCCGGCTACGGGCCGACCCAGAGCGCGGACCAGCCGTCGGCGTGGCACAGCTACATCAAGGTCGAGGACTCCGACCGGACGGCTGAGAAGGCCAGGGAGGCCGGCGGCCAGGTCGTCTTCGGGCCCGTCGATCTGCCCAACGAGTCCGGCCGGATGGCCGTGTTTCAGGACCCGACCGGCGCGTTCATCTCGATCAACCAGCAGCGGAAGCATCCCGGCGCGCAGCTCGTCAACGAGCCCGGCGCGTGGACCTGGAACAACCTCATGACCCGGGACATGGATGCCGCGAAGGACTTCTACGGCGAGGTGTTCGGCTGGGAGGCGACCCACAACGAGGAGGCGCCGCCCGGCATCGAGATGTGGCAGGTCGAGGGCCAGCGTTGGCCCGAGGGCATGGGCGGGCTGATGGAGATCGGCAGCGACCTCCCCGCGGAGATGCCCGCGCACTGGCAGGTCTACTTCGTCGTCGAGAACGCCGACGAGGCGATCAAGCAGGCGGAGTCACAGGGCGCCAAGCTCGCCTTCGGGCCGATCGACGTTCCGGTCGCGCGCATGGCGACCCTGGTGGATCCGCAAGGCGCTGTTGTCTCGATCCTCGAGGCGCGGTACCCCGAGCCGAGGTAGGCGGACTACTTCGGCCGCTTCGCGGCGCAGGCCGCGCACAGACCGCTGACGACGACCTCAGCGCGGTCAGGATGGAAGCCGGCGCCGGCGGCGGACCGCCGTGCTCGCTCCAGGTCGAGCGGGGTGTCCATGTCCTCGATCCGGCCGCAGCGGCTGCAGATCATGTGGTGGTGGACATCGGTCCGCGTGTCCCAGAGGAGCGTGCCGCCGCCGCCGTTCACCCGGCGGACGATGCCGAGCTGCTGGAAGAGCTCGAGCGTCGCGTAGACGGTGGGGAGGGAGACGCCGGGGAGGCGGTCGCTCGCCTCGGAGAGCAGCTCCTCGGCGCTCAGGTGCCGGTTGTGGTCGCGAAGCAGGCGGTGCATGACCACCCGCTGGGAGGTCGCCCGCAGCCCGCGCTCGCGAAGCAGCTCGGCGAGCTCGGCGTCGTCGCGGGGAGGGATATGGGTCTTGGTATCGGCCATTTGCGTCAGGGCAACCTAATAGGACATCATAGATCTTAGGGGAACCTTATCTTAAGTCCCTTGTAATATGTACACATGGCTGAATTGGTGGCAAGGCTCGCGGGGAGGATGGGTACGGCGGACGAGGAGCGCTTCATGCTCCAGCGCGTCCAGCCCGCCCTGATCGGCCTGATCGACGGCACCGTCTCCACGCTCGCGCCGATCTTCGCCACGGCCTTCCTCGCCGGCTCGCATGCCGCCCTCTTCGTCGGCCTCGCCGCGGCGCTCGGCGCCGGGATCAGCATGGGTCTCTCCGAGGCCCTCTCCGACGACGGCGAGATCACCGGCCGCGGCACCTCCCTCTCCCGGGGCATGATCACCGGTGGGGCCACCTTCTTCGGCGGCAGCTTCCACGCGCTGCCCTTCGTGATCAGCGACCTGCACACCGCGCTGGTCGTCGCGTCCTTCACCGTCGGCTGCGAGCTGGTGGCGATCGCCTGGGTCCGCAAGCGCTTCCTCGACGTCTCGCTGCGCAGCTCGCTGGTCCAGGTGACCATGGGTGGCGTGATCGTCGCGGTGACAGGCGCGCTGATCGGCCAGGCATAGGCCCGAAGCCAACCTCGCCGCCCTGCAGAGAAGTGAGCTGACTTCTGGGCCCCGTCAGGGGCCCTCAATTGAGGGCCCCTGACAACCGGGCGTCGCTTCTTACTCCTCGAGCTCGAGGATGCCGTGGGTCTGGCTGCCCCGCTCGTGGGCGGGGTCGGGCAGATCCCACTGGAAGGTGTCGACCGGGTCGCCTTCCTCCCTTTGGAACGCACCGTTCGTCCCAGCGCCATCTGGCTTGTCTGCCACATAGCAGTGGGTCGCGAGCGCCGTACCAGCGGACGCGAGCATGATCCCGAGAGAAAGAAGCCCGACGATGATCAATCGTCTCATGAGCATGTCTCCCTTCTTCCGCTCGAAGCTGGTGCTTCGAGGGGTTCCGGTAATACGGGGCCGGCGGGCTGACGGATTGGGACTGGGGCGATCCCCCAAGGCATCGAGCTGACGATGACGTCATGGCAGCGGGGATACTCCGCGGCGATGCCGCCGGAGAGCGACACCGATCCCACTCGCGCGCGGGCCGATCTGGCCGAGCTGCGGCGCCGGCGTGAGCTCACCGAAGACGCGGCGCGAGCCGAGGCCGTCTCCGAGCGGCATGACCGCGGAGGCCGGACGGCCCGCGAGAACGTCTCCGACTTGATCGACGAGGGCTCGTGGGTCGAGTACGGGCGCTACGCGGTCGCGCAGCAGCGGCAGCGCCGCAGCCGGGACGACCTGATCGCGAACACGCCCGCCGACGGGCTCGTCGCCGGGACCGCCACGGTCGACGGGCATCCCACGGCGGTGCTCGCCTACGACTACACCGTCCTCGCCGGCACCCAGGGCACCGTGGGGCACTTCAAGAAGGACCGGATGTTCGAGCTGATCGAACGCATGGGCCTACCCGTGGTGTTCTTCGCGGAGGGAGGCGGGGGCCGGCCCGGCGACACCGACCACCCCGTCGTCAGCGCTCTCCAGGTGCGGGCCTTCGCGCTCTGGGCCAAGCTCTCCGGCCACGTCCCGCGGATCTCGATCGTCGCCGGCAACTGCTTCGCCGGCAACGCGGTGATCGCGGGCTGCTCCGACCTGATCGTCGCCACGAAGAACTCCTCGCTGGGGATGGCAGGCCCCGCGATGATCGCCGGCGGCGGCCTCGGGGAGGTTCGGGCCGAGGACGTCGGCCCGGTCGAGGTTCAGGCGCCCAACGGGGTTCTCGACCTGGTCGTCGAGAACGAGGAGGAGGCAGTCGCGGCGACCAGGCGGCTGCTCGGCTACTTCCGCGGTCCCATCGAGCAGTGGTCGGCCGCCGACCAATCAGCGCTCCGCGACGCGGTGCCCGAGAGCTCCAGGCGCGCCTATGACGTCGTGCCGATCGTCAGCACGATCGCCGACGAGGGGTCCGGCACGGTGCTCCGCGGGTCATTCGCGCCCGAGCTGCTCACCGCGCTGGTCCGCATCGAAGGACGACCCGCCGGCGTGATCGCAAACAACTGCATCCACCAGGCGGGTGTGGTCACAGGGGAGGCCGCCGACAAGGCCACGCGGTTCATGCAGCTCTGCGACGCCTTCGGAGTACCGATCGTCTCCCTGATCGACACGCCCGGCTACATGGTCGGTCCCGAGGCGGAGCGGGAGGCTCTCGTCCGGCACTGCTGCCGGATGCTGATCGCCGGCGCGGCGCTGACCGTTCCCACCATCGCCGTCATCCTGCGCCGCGGCTACGGCCTGGGCGCGCAGGCGATGTCGTTCGGCAGCCTGCACGAGCCGCTGCTGACGGCGGCTTGGCCCGACGCGACGCTCGGTCCGATGGGGCTGGAGGGCGCGGTGCGCCTCGCCATGCGCCGGGAGCTCGAGGCGATCGAGGACGAGGGTGAGCGCGAGGAGCGGGTCCGCGAGCTCACCGCGCAGATGTACGAGCACGCCAAGGCGCTGAACGCGGCTCAGATCTTCGAGATCGACGACGTCATCGATCCGGCGGACACTCGCGCGACGATCGCCCGCACTCTCGCCGCTGCGGGGACCCCGGTACCGAGTGCCCGCACCGTCGACTCCTGGTGAGCCGACCTACCAGCGCGAGGTGACGACCTTCTTGCGCGTGTAGAAGTCGACGGCGTCGGGGCCGTTGGCGTGCAGGTCGCCGTCGATCGAGTCCTTCCACCCCGAGAACGGGAACCAGGCCACCGGAGCCGGGACCCCGATGTTGACGCCGAGCATGCCCGCCTCGATTCCCCAGCGGTAGGCGCGGGCGGCGGCCCCCGAGGTCGTGAAGATCGAGCCGGCGTTGCCGTAGCGCGAGCCGTTGGCGAACTCGATCGCCGCGTCGAGGTCGGGGGCCGAGACCAGAGCCAGCACCGGCCCGAAGATCTCCTCGCGGGCCAGCTCCGACTCGGGGTCCGACACCTCGACGAGGGTGGGGCCGAGCATCGCGCCGGCCTCCCCGCCGCCGATGCGGCCATCGAGGAGGATCGTGGCTCCGTCCGACTCCGCAGTGGCCACGGCGGCCTCGGCTCGCTCGCGGGCCTCCGGCGCGACCATCGGGCAGACGTCTGTGCCCGGATCGGCGCCGGGGCCGGTGTTGAGCCGTTCGGCTGCTGACTTGAGGGCGTCCCGCACCTCCGCCTGGCGTCCCTCGTCGCCGGCGATCACACAGACCGACCCGGCCAGGCAGCGTTGACCGGCGGCGCCGAAGGCCGATCCCATGATCGCCGGGATCGAGGTCTCGAGATCGGCGTCCTCGGCGACGATCATCGAGTTCTTGGCGCCGCCGAGCGCCTGAACGCGCTTGCCGGTCTGGGCCGAGCGGGTGGCGATCAGCCGCGCGGTCTTCGCCTGGCCGACGAAGGAGACCGCGTCGACGCCGTCGTGGTCGAGGATCGCCTCGACCGCCTCGCGCCCGCCGTGGACGAGGTTGACGACGCCCGTGGGGAAGATCTCCTCCTCATCGATCAGCTCGCAGATCCGCTCCGAGGGCCGCGGGTCGCGCTCCGATGGCTTGAGGATGAAGGCGTTCCCGCACGCGACCGCGTAGGGGAGGAACCAGAGCGGGATCATCGCCGGGAAGTTGAAGGGGGTGATGGCGGCCACCACGCCCACGGGCTGGCGGACCATCTCTACGTCGAGGCCCCGGGCGACGCCCTCCAGCGTCTCGCCCTTGAGCAGGTGCGGGATCGCGGCCGCCGACTCGACCGACTCGATCCCGCGGCCGACCTCGCCGTCGGCGTCGGCAAGGGTCTTGCCCATGTCGGCGGTGACCAGCGCGGTGATCTCCTGCCGGTTGCCAACAAGTACGTCACGGAGCGCCAGTACCGCCCGGGCGCGCTCCTGCGGGGGGACCTCGCGCCAGGCGGGCTGGGCGGAACGGGCGGCCTGGACGGCGGCGTCGACGTCGCCCGCTCCCGAGAGCGGCACCCTGGCGGCGAGCTCGCCGGTCGCGGGGTCGCGGTCGTCGAGGGTCTCCGAGGTGGCGGCCTCGACGAACGAGCCGCCGATGTAGTTCTGAAGCGTCCGTGCTTTGGCCGCGGTGGCCATGAATTCAGACTAACGCCGACGTGTCCGGCGGCGGGCTCGATGACGAGCGAATTGCCCCGGTTCTGCCTCCTCGTCCAGGACCTGCTCGATCGTCCTGCCACTGAGGACTGACTCGGGCTGCGAGGAGGTCGGCCGGCGCCGCGCGTCGGCGCCCTCGTCTCGCTTCTTGATCAGCAGCCACTTCTCTCGATCCGAGGGCGGCCCGGTGCGGACCAGCGCGTAGGCGCCCTTGATC
>JBKPND010000116.1:0-23797 GCA_046732465.1 Actinomycetota bacterium | reverse complement strand
CTACAACATCGCCCCGAAGGCCTCGGACGCGATCCTCAACACCGCCTACAAGCTGTTCCCCGACTCGAGCGCCGCGAAGGGGAAGGCGAAGGAGGACGGGAAGCCCGCCGAGAAGGAGCAGGAGCTCTCCACCGAGGGCGTTGCGTTCGCGTATCTGATGCGCGGCGTGCACTGGTAGTGGCGACGGCGACGCGTCGGCTGAAGCACTGGGGTTGGGGATACGAGGACCAGCAACCGAACCGCGAGGGCGTTGAGGGGATCGCCAGGGCGGTCACCGACCGGCTCGGGTTCGAGGTCGACGAGATCGAGGAGCCGGTTCCCCTCGAGGCGGTTGAGCTCGCCGCGCCTCGACTGAAGCCGCCGGAGCCCTTCGCCGGGCTGTTCTCGGATGATCGCTACGACCGGATCGCGCACGCCCTAGGCAAGGCCTACCGGGACGTGGTCCGCGGCTTCCGGGGCGAGTTCCCCAACCCGCCGGACCTGGTCGCCTACCCGGAGTCGGCCGAGGACGTCGACTTCGTCCTCAACTTCTGCGCCGACGAGAAGGCGGCGGCGATTCCCTTCGGCGGCGGAACGAGCGTGGTCGGCGGCATCGAGCCGCGGGCGCTGGACGACTACAAGGGGGTGGTCTCCATCGACATGCGGCGCATGGACCGCGTGCTGGAGGTCGACCCGGTCTCGATGGCGGCCCGGATCCAGGCGGGTGCCACCGGGCCGGGGCTCGAGGATCAGCTCCGGGAGCACGGCCTGACGCTGCGGCACTTCCCGCAGTCCTTCGAGTACTCGACCCTCGGGGGCTGGATCGCCACCCGCGCCGGCGGCCACTTCGCGACGCTGTACACGCACATCGACGATCTCGTCGAGTCGATCCATGCGGTGACCCTGGACGGCGATTGGGAGAGCCGCCGGCTGCCGGGCTCGGGGGCGGGCCCGAGCCCCGACCGGATGCTGCTCGGCTCGGAGGGGATCCTGGCCGTGATCGTCGATGCCTGGGTGCGGGTGCGGGAGCGGCCGAGCGAGAAGGTCTCGACCTCGGTTGCGTTCGACGACTTCGCTGCCGGCGCGGACGCGGTCCGGGAGATCTCGCAGGCCGGCCTCTATCCGTCGAACTGCCGCCTGCTCGACGCCGTCGAGTCGGACACCTCGTCGGCTGGTCCACCGGGAAAGGCGATTCTCGTTCTGGGTTTCGAGTCAGCCCACCACCCGGTCGAGGACTCGCTCGCCCTCGCGATCGACGCCGCGGCGGCCCACGGCGGCGAGCTCGGGGAGGTGAAGCGGCAGAGCGCCGATAAGCCCGGACCGCGCGCTCGCCGAGACGCCCCCGCGCCCTCCGCTCCGGGCGATGATCCGGTGAACGCCTGGCGGCACGCCTTCCTGTTCGCGCCGTACCTGCGCGACTCGCTGGTCGCCTGCGGTGTCCTCTCGGACACCTTCGAGACCGCGATCACCTGGGACCGCTTCCCCGACTTCCACGCCGAGGTGATGGCGACAGCGAGGAAGGCCGTCGCCGAGGCGAGCGGAGGGCCAGCCGAGGGTCCCGGCTCGCCACGGATCAGCTGCCGCTTCACCCACGTCTACCCGGACGGGCCGGCGCCCTACTACACGGTGCTGGCGAAGGCGCGGCGCGGCGACGAGGTCGCGCAGTGGGACGAGATCAAGGCGGCGGTCTCCGACAGCGTGATCGACGCCGGCGGGACGATCACCCACCACCACGCGGTCGGGCGGGATCACCGGCCCTGGTACGACCATCAGCGGCCTAACCCCTTCGCTGATGCGCTCCGGGGTGCCAAGCGCGAGCTCGATCCAGGCGCCGTGCTCAATCCGGGCGTCCTCATAGACCCGGGTCGGGACGCATAAGGGCGTTCTCTCCCCGCGTTTTCGGCCATTACCCTTCGCGGACCATGGCCGGCCCCCTCACCCGGGAGAGGGACGAGCCCCAGGTGGCCGAGATAGCCGCCGACGGCCCGACCTCGAAGCGACGCCGCGGCACGCTGCATGCGGCGATCGTCGCCCTGCGACCGCAGGAGTGGGTGAAGAACCTGCTCGTCTTCGCCGGGTTGCTCTTCTCGGCGAAGTTCAAGGACTTCGATGCGATCGCCGCGGCGAGCGTGACCTTCGTCGCGTTCTGCATGATCTCCTCGGCCGGGTACCTGGTCAACGACGCGCACGACGTCGCGGAGGACCGCCAGCACCCGAAGAAGAGGTTCCGGCCGATCGCTGCGGGCGAACTCGCGATCCCGACCGCGATCGGCCTGGCGGTCGTACTCGCCGTAGTCGCGCTCGCGGGCTCGGCGGTGCTCGAGGGGCTCGACGTCGGCGGGATCGTCCTCGCCTACGCAGTGGGCACCACGCTCTACTCCTATGTGCTCAAGCACGAGGTGATCCTCGACGTGATGACGATCGCCGGGCTCTTCGTACTCCGGGTTCTGGCCGGCGCCGTCGCGGTGGACGCCGACGCGTCCTCCTACCTGCTGCTCTGCACGGGGATGGTGGCGCTCTTCCTCGGCTTCACCAAGCGGCGGCAGGAGGCCACCTCGGAGCTTCATGCCGGCACGTCGACGCGCCCGGTGCTCGAGCACTATTCGATTCCCTTCCTGGACCAGATGGTGGCGATGGTCACCGCGGCGACGGTGATGAGCTATGCCATTTACGCCGTCAACTCACCGAACATCGGCGCGAAAATGCTCGCCAGCCTGCCGCCGGTCATCTACGGGATCTTCCGCTACCTCTACCTGATCTACGACCGCAAGGACACTCGCTCGACCGATGAGATCCTGCTCGAGGACTACGGGATGATCGGCGCCGGGGTGACCTGGGTGGCGGCGGTGATCATCCTGCTGGCGATCTACGACTGAGCTCGGTCAGGCGCTCGGCGCTCTCGTCGTCCATCGGGAGGAACGTCTCGATGGCCAGGTTCGCCGCCGTCACTTCGAGCGGCGCTCCCAGAGTGGCGATTACGGTGAAGAGCCGGACCGGCCCGAGCCGGGTCTGAAGCTCGAGCGAGACGACCGGCTGGGTGGCCTCGCCGGTCGGTGGCTCGTCGGGGAGGTAGGACGAGACCTCGTCGATCAGTTCGCCGAGGGCCGGATCGCCGTCCTCGCGGCTCTTTCTCCTCAACTTGTGGATCAGCGGTGCGTTGCAGGCGGCGGTCATCGAGGAGATCCGGGGGAGTCCGCCGGGATGCACCCCGAGCCGCAGCACATTGATCGGCGGCTCGAGGAGCGCCGGGTCGATCCCATCCCAGAGCAGCGACGCGGCCGCGTTGGAATCGATCACGTTCCAGAGCCCGTCGACGATCAGCGCCGGATTCGGCTGGTGGGCCTCGAGCAGGCGCCGGAGCGAGTCGCGCAGCGGACGCATCACCTCGCCGTCATACGGCTCCTTCAGGTAGGGCGGAGCGAATCCGCCCGCCAGGAGCAGACGGTTCCGCTCGGCGATCGGCAGATCGAGATGCTGCGCGAGGTGGATGAGCAGCTGGCGGCTCGGCTTGGAGCGGCCCGTCTCGACGAAGCTCAGGTGCTTCGTTGAGAGGTTGGCGTCGAGCGCCAGGTCCATCTGTGTCAGGCGGCGCTGGGTACGCCAGAAGCGGATCAGCTCCCCCGCTGTCTGCGGCTCCTGCTCGGTCTGCACCGCCACCGACGACACGTTAGCCAGCGCGTTACATCGGAGGTAATCGACTCGCGGCCCTGTGCCGGCGACCCTTGTCTTCGCCAACAGAGAACGACGAGAGGTGGGACATGACCGAGGCAACGGAGTTCATCGACAACGCACAGAGGAGCGCCGCCGAGCTCGTAGATCGCTACTTCGCGCTCTGGAACGAGGCCGATCCGGAGCGGCGCCGGGAGCTGATCGCGGGACTCTGGGCCGAGGACGGCGGGCAGATCCTGCAGGCGACCGAGGAGGCGCGCGGGATCGCGGCGGGCCCGGGCGTGGGCACCAGCGCGGTGTTCGAAGTGAGGGGGCACGCCGAACTCGAGGCGCGGGTGGCCTCCGCCTACGACCACTGGGTCGCGTCGCTGGGCTGGAGCTTCCGCGGCCGCGATGACGTCGATCGAGTCCACGACGTCGTCAAGTTCCACTGGGAGGCGGTAGACGCGGACGGCGAGGTGACCGGCGTCGGCCTCAACTTCCTCGTCTTGACGACTGACGGCCGGATCCAGCGCGACTACTCGTTCGTCGTCGCTTAGGAGCAGCCGTGCTCGCTGACTGGCCAGTCGACCAGTTAGATAGGCTGGCGCCGTGGACCTGAGCCTCACGGAGTCGGAGGCCGCCTTCAGGGATGAGGTGCGGAGCTGGCTGGAGGAGAACCATCCCGGGCCGGCGCCCGAGGGTGACGACGCAGCGGAGTTCGAGTTCCGCCGCGGCTGGCAGAAGAAGATGCACGAGGGTGGCTGGGCCGGTATCTCCTGGCCGGAGGCCTACGGAGGCAAGGGAGCCACCCTGATCGAGCAGTCGATCTTCAACGAGGAGCTCGCCCGGCAGCGCGTCCCGGCCCCCGCGAACGTCCTCGGCCTGGTCATGGGCGGACCCGTTGTGATCGCCCACGGCAACGAGGAGCAGAAGGAGCGCTACCTCGAGCCGATCCTCTCCGGCGAGGAGATCTGGTGCCAGGGGTTCTCCGAGCCCGAGTCCGGATCGGACCTCGCTTCGCTCAAGACCCGCGCCGTGAAGGCGAACGGCACCTGGAAGGTGACCGGCCAGAAGGTCTGGACCACCTACGCGCACGAGGCGAAGTGGTGCATGCTCCTCGCTCGCTCCGACCAGGACGCCCCGAAGCACAAGGGCATCACCTACTTCCTGCTCGACATGGATCAGCCCGGCGTCGAGGTCCGGCCACTGCGCCAGATCACCGGCGAGGCCGAGTTCAACGAGATCTTCCTCGAGGAGGCCGAGATCCCCGACGAGAACGTCGTCGGCGAAGTCGGCGGTGGCTGGCAGGTCGCAATCACGACGCTGATGTTCGAGCGCGCCGGCCTCGGGGCCGCGGCCGTGCTGGGGCTGAAGCGGACGATGGAGGATCTGATCGCGATCGTGCGCGAGCGAGGGCTCGACGACGACCCCATCGTCCGCCAGAAGATCGCCGAGCTCCAGATCGGCATCGAGGCCATGCGCCTCGGCTCGCTCCGCGCCCTGACCCAGACGATGAAGACCGGGATTCCCGGTCCCGAGGGATCGCTCTCGAAGTGGGAGTGGGCCGACTACAACCAGGCCCTCACCGAGCTCGGCAACGACCTCCTGGGACCCGAGGGGATGCGCGTCGGCACCGACTGGAGCTATCGCTTCCTGCGCTCCCGCGCGAACTCGATCGAGGGCGGCACCACCGAGGTGCTGAAGAACATCATCGCCGAGCGCGTCCTGGGGCTTCCGAGGCTGAGGTAGGCGTGAACTTCGACCTGAACGACGAGCAGCAGGAGATCAAGCGCACCGCGCATGAGTTCCTCGCCTCCCGCTTCAAGCCGGAGAAGGTGCGCGAGCTGGCCGAGTCCCGTTCCTACGACGACGCTCTCTGGAAGGAGATCTCCGACCTCGGCTGGCCGGGGATCGCCATCTCGGAGGACGACGGTGGCCAGGGACTGGGAATGGTGGAGCTCGCGGTACTCCTGGAGGAGTCGGGCATCGTCTGCGCCCCGACGCCCCTGCTCGGCAGCGCCGGCGCGGCGCTCGTGATCTCGGCCGCCGGGTCGGATGCACAGCGCTCGGAGTGGCTGCCGAAGCTCGCCTCCGGCGAGGCGACCGGGTCGTTCGGCGGCTTCGCGGACGGCACCAGCACCCTCTTCTGCGATCTGCCCACGGCCGATGTGGTGGTGACGTTCGACGGCGAGGGCGCGCTGCTGGCGCCCGCGTCCGAGGTCGAGTTCGAGCCGTTCGAGGCGATCGACGCGACCCGCTCCTACGGGCTCGTCTCCGAGGCGGCCGGCGAGCGGTTGCCGGGCGATGTCGACGCGGGCCGGGACCGGCTCGCCGTCGCAATCGCGGCGGAGCTGACCGGCATCGCGCAGCGGACGCTCGAGATGGCCACGGAGTACGCCCGCGAGCGCCAGCAGTTCGGCCGGGCGATCGGGGCCTACCAGGCGGTCAGCCATCGCATCGCCGCGATGCTGCTCGCCACCGAGGAGTCCCGGTCACTCACCTACTACGCGGCCTGGACGGCCGACGCCGAGCCCGAATCGCTGCCGATGGCGGCCGCGATGGCCGGCGCCCGCGCCTCCGACGCGGGCTGGGAGGTCCCCTCCTCGGCGCTCCAGGTCCTGGGCGGCATCGGCTTCACCTGGGAGCACGACCTGCAGTTCTGGCTCAAGCGCGGCCGTGTCGCCGGTCGCATGCTCGGCACCCCTCGCGATCACCGCGAGCGGGTCGCAGAGCTCTCCGGCCTCGGGTCGGGCGCACCGATTCCCGCCTAGCGGCGGGAACCGAACGCTCGATCGGCGACGGTCGGACACGGGCGGGCGGGATGACGGTCTGCGCCCGATTGAAGTAACGTTAGTTACGCAGATGGAGGTGAGGAGGTCTCTCGTTTCGAGCGCGGCGACTGCCACCGCGCTGGTCCTGATCGGGGCCGCCGCGCAGTCGGCGGCCGCCGCGAGCTGCCCGACAGCCGTCGGCAACCGTGCCTTCGCCAGCACGGCGCAGTTGCGCGCCACGATGGGGAAGGTCGTCGGCTTCGGCCAGCTCAGGAACGCGGGGAGCCGCTCTCTCAATCAGGAGCAGCGCTGGCTCGAGAGCCGCCTCGAGCGAATCCGCGGTATGAGGGTCCGCTCGGATCCCTACTTCGTCCGCAGCTGGCAGCCCACGACGCCGGTGAAGAACGGCCCCGGTCGAGATCTCGCGCGCGCCGGCGAGCTCAAGCTGCTGAGCGCCCGCGGCTCGGGTTCGAGGATCCCCGTGGCGGGGGCGGTCCCCTACTCGAGGCCGACCAACGACCGCGGATCCGGGGGTCCGCTCGTCTACCTCCCGCCCGACCAGCCCATAACCGCAGCGAACTCTGCCGGGAGGGTCGTGATCCGGGACTTCCCGCACGCTTCCATTCCCTCCGCGGGCATCCAGTTCCTCTCGCTGTACATCACTCCCGACCTCGCCTCGCAAACGGGTGACTACGCCCGGCCCTATCTCGCTCCGCTCAACCAGGACATGTTCGCGGCGGGCACGGCCGGGGCGGCCGGCCTGATCTTCGCCTTCGACGTGCCTCGCAAGCAGGTCCGCGGCTACTGGGACCCGCACGACGGAACCCACTACAAGCTTCCCGGCCTGTTCGTGGGAGCCGACCAGGGGGCGCAGTTGAAGGCACTCGCCGCGGGCGGGCGCTCCGCGCGGGTCGTGGTCCACGCGGCGTCGAAGCGAGCGAAGACGCGGAACCTGATCGCGACGCTCCGGGGGCAGAGCCCGCAGCGAATCGTCCTCTCGACGCACACGGACGGCGTCACCTGGGTCCAGGAGAACGGCGTGGCGGGAGTGCTGGCGATGGCCCGCTACCTCGCCGGGCTTCCGAAGCAATGCCGCCCACGGACCTTCCAGTTCGAGTTCGGAAGCGGCCACCTGGGATATGCACGCGACGGCACGGAGCTCTATGCCCGCACGCTGGATCCGCAGTACGACCAGGGAACGGTGGCCTTCGCGTTTGCGCTCGAGCACATGGGCACGCGCGAGATCCTTCCGGTGCCGGACGCCGACGGGTCCGGGCAGCACCTGGCCTTCACCGGGCGGGGCGAGGCCTATCTCTTCGGTGCCGGCGACAGCGAGGCGCTGCACACCGCGGCCGTGGATGCCACCAAGGCGCGCAACCTCGACCACACCGCGGTTCTCAGGGGACTGGGGGTCCCCATCACGGGCCAGGCGCCGCCGATCTGCTCGATGGGCGGGATCGGCACCGCGTTCCAGACGCACCTGATCCCGACGCTGGCGATGATCTCGGGCCCCTGGTCGCTGTGGGCACCGTCCTTCGGCCCGAGGACGGTCGACTTCAACCGCATGCGCAGCCAGCTGCTCGCCGCCGGTGATGCCATCCTCGCCCTCCAGGGGCAACCGAGCGCCGCGATCGCGGGGGACTACCCCAACTACCGCGCCCAGCGTGCCGCCGGCGCGCCCACCTGCTCGACCCAGCTTCCCCCGCAGTGACGATGCGAGGCAGCCGTCTGGCCGTCGGTGCAGCGGTCGGCTTGGCGTTCTGCCTGATCGCCGCCGCCTTCGGCGCCGAGTCCAAGGCCCAGTCGCCTGGAACCCCTGCGGTCACGCAGCCCCCCCAGCCGAAGACCGGCCCGGGCGGACGGGCGCATCAACACGGCGGTTTCCGAGTGACCGCAGGTGGCAGCGGCAACGACGCCTGGTACGCGTTCGAGCCCACTAGGCCGCGGCCGCGGAAGGCGCAGCTCGCGATCGTCATGCACGGGTACGGCGAGTTCGCGGGCTACGACACGATGTACGCGTTCATCAGCCACACCGTGCGGCGGGGGAGTGTGGTGATCTACCCGAGGTGGCAGACGGGCATAGCCAGTCCCTGCCCCGGCCCCTTCAACATCGAGCCCTGCATCAACTCGGCCGTCAACGGGATTCGCGGCGCCCTCTCCTATCTGCGATCGAGCCGCACGCGGGTGCAGCCGCTGCTGCGGAGGACCAGCTACTTCGGCTTCTCCTTCGGCGGGATCGTCACCGCGGACATGACGAACCGGTTCCGATCGCTCGGACTGCCGAGGCCAAGGGCGATCTTCCTGGACGATCCGCACGACGGCGGGCTGAACGGCCAGGGCGAGCCCGCGCTGGATGACACGCTGGCCGGCATCCCTCGCAAGACCAAGTTCGAGTGCCACTCCGGTGCCGACGGCGTCATCTCGGAGCCGGGAAAGGCGAACTCCAGCTGCAACGCCGTCTTCCAATTGATTCAGCAGATCCCGGACCGGAACAAGGATCTGGTGCTCACCCACACCGACTCGCACGGCGAGCCGGTGCTCTCATCGGCCCACGGGGTGTGCGCCGGCGGTGCCGGTAGCCACGGCCCGGCCAACGCCTATGACTGGAACTTCTGCTGGAAGGTCTGGGACGCGCTGCGCAGCTGCGCCTACTCGGGCAAGAACTGCCGCTACGCGCTGGGCAACACGCCGCAGCACCGCTCGCTCGGCCGCTGGAGCGACGGGACGCCGGTCATTCCGCTGAAGATCCAGGACGCCGCTCCGATCGGGCCCTAGGGCCGTGGCCGGCAGGAACGCAACCAAGAAGGCGCCGGTGGAGCCCGTCACCGACGGGGTCTTCTTCACGCTCCCGGAGTCGCTGCCCAGGGGCCGCCATGGGCTGAGCCGGGAACAGGTCCAAGAGGCTCAGAGCGAAAGGCTGCTCGCGGCGACCACCGAGCTGCTCGCCGCGCGCGGCTACCGCGGGTTCGGGATCGGCGACATCGCAAGCCGGGCGGGTGTCTCGCTGCAGGCCTTCTACGAATGCTTCGAGAGCAAGGACGCCTGCGTGTTCGCCGGGTATGACCGCTTCATCACCGTGCTCCTGCAGAAGATGGTCGCGGTCGAGGTCACCCCCGATGACCGTCCCGGCTACACAGCCGCTCTCTTGGACGCGTACCTCGCCACCCTGCAGGAGGACCTCGTGGTCGCGCGCGCGTACCAGATGGAGATCGACGCGCTGGGGGCCTCTGCGCGCGCCAGACGGCGGGACTCCCTGACGCTGTTCGCCAAGTTCATTCGCGAGGAGGATGCGCGCGCTTCGGACGACGGCCAGGCGTCGCAGCCATGGAGCGCGTACATCGGCGTGGTCTACGCGGCACGGCAGCTGGCCTCCGACGCGCTCGACACCTCGGCGAAGCCCGATCTCACCGCGCTCGGCGAGGACCTCAGGATCTGGATAACGGACCTGTTCCGCGAGCGCTAGGCAGACGCCTGGCCGCCCTCGGCGAGCTCGGCGATGTAGTCGACTCCGTCGAGGTCGCGATGGGTCAGGTACTGGAGCATGACCCGCTGGACGCCGATTCCCTCCAGGTCGGCGAGCTGCTCCCTGACCTGTGCGACCGTGCCGACCAGGGAGTTCGGGCGCTCCGCCCGCAGGTAGGCCTCGGGGTCGGTCGCGTCGTCCCCGCGCACCTCCGCCACGGCGTGCGCCCGCTCGAGCAGGTCGACCTCGTCGGAGCCGACTATGCAGCTCGTCATCAGCGAGATCGCCGGCTCGGGACGGCCCGCGTCCTGCCACGCCCGCTTGACCGCGGGCACCGCCTCGGCGCATTCGTCCGCGGTCATCATCACGAGGTTGTACTCGTCCGCCCAGCGGGCCGCCAGTCGGAGACTGCGCGGCCTCGCGGCGCCGCCGACGATCAGGTTGGGCGGTGAGAGCGGCTTGGGCATGGCGTTCCCGCTGAGCTCGTAATGCTCGCCCTGGAAGTCGAGCGCTCCCTCCTCCCACTGACTACGGACGATCTCGATCTGCTCCTCGAGCATGTGGAAGCGGACCCCGGTGGGCGGGAACGGAAAGCCGTAGGCCTGGTGCTCGGCCTCCAGCCACCCGGCGCCCATCCCCAGCTCGATCCGCCCTCCGCCGGAGATGTGGTCGGCGGTGACGACGTTCTTGGCCAGCACGGAGGGATGCCTGAAGGTGGCCGGCGAGACGAGCGTGCCGAGACGGAGCTCCGAGGTGAGCGCCGCCAGCCCGGCGATCGTCGCCCAGGCGTCGAGCGAGCCGCGGTCGTTGTGGCCCATCACCGAGAGGTAGTGGTCGGAGCGGAAGAGCGCCTCGATCGGGCTCTCCTCGCAGGCCTTGGCGAGCGCGCGCCAGTCCTCCCAGGAGACGGACTCCTGTCCCTCGATCATCAGGCAGACCCGCATCAGTCCTCCACGATCTTGGCGTCGGAAATCACCTGGACCTTGCCTCCCAGCCGGAAGTGGACGTCGACCGACTCGTTCTTGCCGTAGCTGCCGAACAGCCCGAGCGTCATCGCCAGCCAGCGCCCGCTGCTCACCTTCTCCTTGACCAGGGGCCGGGAGAAGACGATCTCGCGCCCGTGGACCGTGTAGTCGGAGCCCTCCGTCTGCTGCTGGCCGTTGATGAAGACCTGGATCGGCCGCTCCGCCCCGTTCGGCAGACGCACCCGCCGGCCGGCTTCGTAGCTCTCGGCCATCGGCGGCAGATTAGCCGCGCCCCGCAGTTGCCTCAGCGGCAGTACGCGATCGCCTGCATGGGACTCAGCGAGCGAGGGCGTCTCGCAGCCGCTCGAACGCATCATCCAGCGAGTCGGCGTCGATCTTCTCCTTGCGCACCGCGCCGGTGTAGGCGATCGCCTTGCCGTCGCCCATCACGTCGATGCCGCCCTCGGGCGCGCGAAACAGGCCGGGGCCGGAGAGCTCGATCCGAGCGTTGACCTGCTCATCGGGAGTGAACTCCCGCAGCATGCTGATGTGCGGCAGCCGGTCCTCGCGCTGGATCTCCTCGACGCGCCGCCGCGCGTCGGCGATCGCCTCATCGAGCGAGCCGAACTTCTCGCGCCCCACGCTGCTCCCGTGTCTGACGGTGACCTTCCAGCTCACCCGCGGGCAGCCTAACGGCCGCCCGCGAGACCGCTAGGCGCCGCGCCGAGGCCTCTTGGGCCTCTTCGCCGGCGGGCCGGTGATCTTCTCCGGACCGTCGCGCTTATCGGGCGGGGTGTAGTCCACATCGTGCTCCCCGGTGTAGATCTGACGCGGACGCGCGATCTTCAGGTCCGGGTCCTCGTTCTGCTCCATCCACTGGGCGACCCAGCCCGACGTCCGCGGGATGGCGAAGATCACCGTGAACATGTCGTTCGGCACGCCGATCGCCTCGTAGATCAGGCCCGAGTAGAAGTCGACGTTCGGGTAGAGCTTGCGCGAGGTGAAGTACTCGTCGTCGAGGGCGCGCTTCTCGAGCTCGACCGCGACGTCGAGGAGTGGGTTATCGCCGGTGGCCTCGAGCACTTCTTCGACGTGCTTCTTGATGATGCGCGCCCGGGGGTCGTAGTTCTTGTAGACCCGGTGGCCGAATCCCATCAGCTTCTCCTCGCGGTTCTTCACGCCCTCGAGGAAGTCCGGGATGTTGTCGACCGTCTCGATCCGGCGAAGCATCCGCAGCGCCGCCTCGTTGGCACCGCCGTGGAGCGGGCCGTAGAGCGCGGCGACCCCGGCGGCAACCGCCGAGTATGGATCCACACCGGAGGAGCCCACTGACCGGACCGCGTTGGTGGAGCAGTTCTGCTCGTGGTCCGCGTGCAGGATGAAGAGTATGTCCAGCGCCTTCGCGATCCGGGGGTCCGGCTTGAAGGTGTTCTCCATCTTGAACAGCATCGAGAGGAAGTTCTCGGAGTAGGAGAGCTCGTTGTCCGGATAGATGTACGGAAGCCCCATGGTGTGGCGGTAGGCCCACGCGGCGAGGGTCGGCATCTTGGCGATCAGCCTGATCGCCGCCATGTAGCGCTCCTCTGGGTCGTCGATGTGCTTGGCGTCCGGATAGAAGGTGGAGAGCGCGCCGACGTTGGCGAGCAGCATGCCCATCGGGTGGGCGTCGTGGCGGAAGCCCTCGTTGAACTTCTTGATGTCCTCGTGGGCGAAGGTGTGGTGGGTGACGTCGAAGGTCCAGCGCTCGAGCTGTGCGGGGGTGGGGAGCTCGCCGAAGATCAGGAGATAGGCGACCTCGAGATAGGTCGACTGCTCGCAGAGCTGCTCGATCGGGATGCCGCGATGCTGGAGCACGCCGGCCTCGCCGTCGATGTAGGTGATCGCCGAACGGCACGACGCGGTGTTGGTGAACGCCGGGTCGTAGCCCATCAGGCCGAAGTCGTCGTCCGAGACCTTGATCTGCCGCAGGTCCATCGTCCGGATGGTCCCGTCGGCGATCTCGATCTCGTAGTTCTTGCCGGTGCGGTTGTCGGTGACGCTCAGGGTGTCGCCGCGCGACGCTCCGTCACGCGACGCCTCAGCCTGGGGCGTCTGGGTCTCCTGCTTGGTCGCCATCTGACCTCCTCGCTCGATGCCGCCCTACGCTTCATATCTTCTCACGGTGGCGTTCCCGGCAAACCGACCGAGCAAGGATGAGGCGCTGCGCCTGTTCGCCGGCCTGCCGCGTCGCTACGACCTCGCGGGCGCACTGCTCAGCTTCGGGCAGGATCCGCGGTGGCGGCGCACGATGGTCGGCGAGGTGGCGGCGAGCGAGGAAGACCGTGTACTCGATGTGGCGACCGGCACCGGGATGGTTGCGGCGGCGCTCGTGCGGCGCTACGGCTGCTCGGTGGTCGGACTCGATCAGAGCGCGGAGATGCTCTCCGGCGCCCGGTCGAAGCTCGACCGCGATCCGCGGCTGGCCGCGCGCATCGAGCTCGTCCGTGGGGAGGCTGAGTCGCTTCCCTTCGCGGACGCTGAGTTCGACCACCTGACGTTCACCTACCTGCTGCGCTACGTCGAGGATCCGCAGGCAACCCTCACGGAGCTCGCGCGCGTAGTGAAATCGGGTGGCCTTATCGCCTCCCTCGAGTTCATGCTCCCTCCCAACGCGATCGCGCGCCTTCTCTGGACGATCTACACCCGCGCCGTGATGCCGGTCCTCGGCCGCCTGATCTCACGCGACTGGTACGTGGTCGGCCGCTTTCTCGGCCCGAGCATCACCGACCTCTATCGCAGGCTCCCGCTCGACCGCCAGCTCGAGCTGTGGCGAAACGCCGGCATCGAGGGCGTACAGGCGCGGGTGATGAGCTTCGGGGGCGGCGTCGTGATCTGGGGCACCCGTGCCTGAGGATCGGCTCGAGAGGCCGGCCTTCTACGCGCTCCGGCGAGGCGGCTGGCGCGATCTCGTCACCGTGCTTCATCCGCCGTACACGGCCTGGCATCTGGCGAACGTCGCCTTCGGCGCAGCGGCGGCGACCGAGATCCACACGGACCGCTTCATCGCGACCCTGGCCGCCTTCTTTCTCGCGGTGGGAATCGGTGCGCACACCCTGGACGAGCTCAACGGGCGACCCCTGAAGACACAGCTCTCGGACCGGACCCTGATCGCCCTCGCGGTCTGCTCGATCGTGGGGGCGATCGGGATCGGAATCGCCGGTTGCTTCATCGTCTCCGCGACGCTGATCCCCTTCGTGGTCGCGGGCGGCTTCATCGTCGTCGCCTACAGCCTCGAGCTCTTCGGCGGGCGGTTCCACACGGATTTCTGGCTCGCCGCCTCGTGGGGTGCATTTCCGGCCCTCACCTCCTGGTGGGCGAACACCCTCTCGTTCGGCTCCGCGAAAACCGTCGTCGCCGGCGCCTTGGTGGCGGTCGGCTGCTTCGGCCTCACCGCGGTGCAACGCCGTCTCTCGACCCCGGTCCGCCGCCTGCGCCGCAAGACGGTCTCGGTGACCGGTGAGCAGCGCCTGGAGGACGGCACCGTTATCCCGCTCAGCGCCTCGGAGCTCGCGGGGCCGCTGGATGGATCCCTGCGGGGGCTCTCGTGGGCGGTCGTCGTCCTGGCGGTCGGGCTGGTCGTGATCAGGTACTGACGCCTCAGCCGCCCGTTGCCTCGAGCGCGGCCGTCAGGGACTGCGCGTCGAACGAGCCCTTGTGCAGGCGACCGCCGACGAAGAAGCCCGGCGTGCCGGTGACGCCGCTCGCGATGCCGCTGTCGAGGTCCCGCTGCACCCTTGACGCGTGAGCCCGGGAGTCGAGCTCCGCCGCCACGCGCTCGGAATCGAGCCCGAGCTCTGCCGCGTCGCGGATCAGATCGTCGCGCGAGAGCGCGCCGTTCGATTCGTACATTCGGTCGTGCATCTGCCAGAACGCGCCCTGCGCCGCCGCAGCCTCCGCCGCCTCGGCGGCGCGCTCGGCGTCGGGGTGAATGTCCCGGAGCGGGAAGTGGCGGAAGGCGAACAGCAGCCGGCCCGCCAGCTGGTCGCGGATCCGGTGGACTATCGGATAGGCCGCTGTGCAGTAGGGGCACTGGAAGTCCCCGTACATGACCAGCTCGAGCTCGGCGCGCTCTGGGCCGTCGACGTGATCCTCGGCTGAGAGTGGGGGCGTGAGCTCGGGCATCGGTGAGCTCGATCGTATGCTCGCCCGGTGAATGACGCCGAGACACTGATCGCACTCGTCGCCGCGGCGATCGTGTTGGTCCGGATCGCAGACCTCGTCTCGATCCCTTACCCGATCGTCCTCGTTCTGGGTGGGCTGGGTATCGGGTTCATCCCGGGCGGGCCCTCGCTCGAGCTCGATCCCGACGTCGTCTTCCTCGTCTTCCTCCCGCCCATCCTGCAGTCGGCCGGCTACTGGGCCTCCCCCCGAGAGCTGCGCTCCGAGCTGTTGCCGCTCACCTATCTGGTGGTCGGCCTGTCCCTGGCGACGATGGCCGCGGTCGCGGTCGCCGCCCAGGCGGTCATCCCGAGCATCAACTGGGCGGAGGCCTTCGTGCTCGGCGCGATCGTCGCGCCCACGGACCCGGTGTCCGCGCTCGCGACCTTCGACAGGGTCGGCGTCTCCGACCGCGTCGCCTCGCTCGTGGAGGGCGAGAGCATGATCAATGACGCCGTCGCGCTCGTCTCCTACAAGGTCGCCCTGGTCGCGGTGGTGAGCGGCGCCATCACCGCGGAAACGGTGCTCGATGACCTGATCATCGGCGTGGTCGGCGGTGTCGCGATCGGCCTTGTTCTCGCCTGGCTGTCGGCGCGGGCGCTTCGCCGCCTCGACGACCCGCCGCTCGCGATCGTGCTCACCGTCCTCACGGCCTACGCCGCGTTCGCTCTCGCGGACGGCATCGGAGCCTCGGGCGTGCTGGCCGCGGTCACCGGCGGCCTCTACTCCGGCTGGCGCTCGCACGAGATCTTCGACGCCGACACCCGTCTCAACGCCCAGGCCTTCTGGCGCGTTCTGATCTTCGGCCTCAACGCCATCCTGTTCGTGCTGGTCGGGCTGCAGTTCCCCGAGGTGCTGCGGCGCGTGGGCGAGCAGTTCTCGGTCGGGGAGATCATCGGCTACGGGTTGCTGGTCTCAGCCGTGGTGGTCGCCGTGCGGATGGTCTGGCAGTTCCTGCCGGTTTCGCTCGGCCGGATCGTCGAGGGGGCCCGAGGGTGGTCTCCAGGCGATGACTGGCGGGAGAATCTGCTGATCGGCTGGAGCGGGATGCGGGGCGCGGTCTCCCTCGCCGCCGCGCTCGCGCTTCCCTTCTCGCTGGACTCCGGAGCGGCGTTCGGCTCCCGCGACCTGATCATCTACCTGACGGTCGCGGTGATCTTCGTCACCCTGGTCGGGCAGGGGCTGACGCTCCCCTGGGTGGTGCGCCGCCTCGGCCTGGGCGCCCACGAGGCCTGGTCCCCGGATGAGGCCGTCGCCCGGCTGGCCGCGGCGCAGGCCGCGCTCGACCGGCTCGAGGAGATCGAGGCGACCGACTCGGGCATTCCCGAGAATGCCGTCCAGCGCCTGCGCGAGGTCTACCAGGCACGCTTCGCGCGCTGCGTGGCCGCCCTCTCGGGCGAGGATGGTGAGACACCGATCGAGGACCCCCTGACCGGCTATCGCCGCACGCGCCGGCAGCTGATCGAGGCGGAGCGGGGGACCTGCTCAAGCTGCGCAACGAGGGCCGCCTCAAGCAGGACCTCTTCCGCCGTATCCAGGCCGACCTCGATCTGGACGAGGCGCGGCTGCGAACCTAGCCACCGCCCATCGCCGGGGCGGAGGACGTCAGCTCGCCGGAGCCGACTCCACCTCGAAGCGAGTGATGCGCTGGAAGCCGCGAAGGCGCTCCTCGATCTCCTCCCGCGTCAGGGACTGGACCCGCTCGGTGCCGAAATCCTCGACGTTGAAGGATGCGAGCACGGAGCCGTAGGCCATCGCCTGGCGCAGGATCGCGGGATCGAGCAGGGAGTCGCCCGCGGCCCGGCGGCTGTCGAGGTAGCCGAGGAAGCCGCCGGCGAAGCTGTCGCCGGCGCCCGTGGGGTCCCGGACGTCCTCGAGCAGGTAACCGGGGATCGCGAAGAACTCATCGCCGGAGAAGAGGGCGGCGCCGTACTCGCCCCGCTTGGCCACGATCACGCCGGGCCCCAGCCCCATGGCGGCGCGGGCTGCCCGCGCCAGGTTGGGCTCGCCGGTCAGCTCGCGGATCTCGGCGTCGTTGAGGAGCAGGCAGTCGACCTCGGCGATCGCGGCCACGAGGGCCTCCCGCTCCTGCTCCAGCCAGAAGTTCATCGAGTCGAGCCCGGCGAACTCCGCCTCACAGGACTCCCTGACCCTGCGCTGCAGCTCGGGGTCGATGTTCCCGAGGAAGAGGAGATCCGACTTCTTCGAAGCCTCAGAGAGCTTCGGGTCGAAGTCGGCGAAGACGTTGAGCTGGGTGTCGTCGGTGTGCGCGACGTTCATGTCGTACTCGTAGTGGGCGCGCCAGAAGAAGGTCTCGCCACCCTCGACCCGCTCGATGTCGTCGGTGATCACGCCGCGCTCCTGAAGCACCTTGAGCTCGGCCTCGCCGAAGTCGTCGCCGACCGGGCCCACCACGCGCACCTCGGTGAAGAAGCTCGCGGCCAGGCTGAAGTGGACGGTGGAACCGCCCAGCATCCGGTCGCGCTCCCCGAATGGGGTGCGAACGGAATCGAACGCGATGCTGCCCACGACGGTCAGTGACATACGCTTGCGGAGTGAAGGCTATTCAGATCCAGGAGTTCGGCGGGCCAGAGAACCTGAAACTGGTCGATCTGCCGGACCCGGAGGCCTCCGACGGCATGGTCGTGGTGGACGTCAACCGCTCCGGGGTCAACTGGGCGGACACCCACGCGATTCGGAACGACTACCTCGCCGAGCAGGAGCTGCCGCTCGTACCCGGCGCGGAGATCGCCGGGACGACCGCGGACGGCCGGAGGGTCGCCGCCCTGCTCAACAACGGAGGCTACGCCCAGAAGGCGCTCGTGCCCGAGGCCTTCCTGGTGCCGCTGCCCGATGAGGTCCCGGACGAGCAGGCCGCGGGACTGCTGCTCCAGGGACTCACCGCCCACGCCCTGCTCCACTACTGCGCGCACATCGAGAAGGGCGAGACCGTCGTGGTCGAGGCCGCCGCCGGCGGAACCGGCTCGCTGGCGGTGCAGCTGGCCAAGCGCGCGGGCGCGAAGGTCATCGGCTTGGCCTCGAGCGAGGAGAAGCGGGAGTTCGCCGAGAAGCTGGGCGCCGATGCGACCGCCGACTCCCGCGCCGAGGACCTCAAGGAGGCGATTCTCGAGGCCAACGGCGGCGAGAAGGTGGACGTCGTGCTTCACATGTCGGGCACTGGATTCGAGGGGGAGATGGGATCCCTCGGCATGCTCGGCCGCATGGTCGTGTTCGGCAACGCGGCGCGGCACCCCAACGAGGTGCACACCAACTACCTGCTGCAGACATCGAAGTCCGTGCTCGGCTTCTGGCTTGTCGCGCTGGTCGCCAGGCGGCGAGAGTTGATCGCCTCGATGATCGGCGACCTGCTCGGCGCGGTCGCCTCGGGCGAGCTCGAGGTCATGATCGGGAACACCTATCCGCTCAGCGAGGCCGCCCGGGCGCATACGGACATCCAGGAGCGGAGCACCACCGGCAAGCTGCTGCTCGACCCCTCCGCCTGATGACCGACAGCTCCGCCGCCCAGGAGGTCGCCACCTCCTTCTCCGAGCTAGGCCTGTCCGAGGGCCTGCTGCGAACCCTCGAAGAGCTCGGCTACGCCGAGCCGACGCCGATTCAGGCGCAGGCCATCCCGGAGCTGCTCAACGGCCATGACGTGATCGGCCAGGCGCAGACCGGCAGTGGCAAGACCGCCGCGTTCGGGCTGCCGATGCTCGAGTACATCGACCCGGAGAACGAGGAGACGCAGGCGATCGTCCTGACGCCAACCCGGGAGCTCTGCATCCAGGTCACACAGGCGCTGCGTGCCTACGCCGAGCACTTGGAGAAGGTCAACGTCGTGGCGGTTTTCGGCGGAGCGCCGATCCGCGAGCAGCAGTCGCGGCTCCGCCACGGAGCCCAGATCGTCGTCGCGACCGTCGGGCGAATGATGGACCTGATCTCCAGGAAGTCGCTGGTGCTCACCGCCGCCCGCTATGTCGTCCTGGACGAGGCCGACGAGATGCTCGACCTGGGCTTCATCGAGGACGTCGAGAAGATCCTGCGGATGTGCCCGAGCGGGCGCCAGACCCTGCTCTTCTCGGCGACGATGCCCGGGCCCGTCGCCAAGCTCGCCGAGCAGTACATGTACGACCCGGTCACGATCCGCGTCACGCCTCGGAAGCTGACGGTCGACTCTGTCGAGCAGGCCTACGTCATGGTGGAGCCGCGCAAGAAGCTCGAGCGGCTGGTCGAGGTGCTGAAGGCCGAGGAGCCGGAGCAGGCGATCATCTTCGTGCGCACCAAGATCGGTGCGTCACGCCTGGACAAGCAGCTCGCCGACAAGGGACTGCGGGTGAAGGCCCTGCACGGCGACCTCAGCCAGGGCCAGCGCGACGGCGTGATGATCTCCTTCAAGGAGCACAAGACACCGCTCCTGGTGGCGACCGACATCGCTGCGCGTGGGCTGGACATCGAGCACGTCACCCACGTCATCAACTACGACATGCCGAACAACCCGGAGATCTACGTCCACCGCATCGGCCGCACGGGCAGGGTCGGGCGGACCGGGCGGGCGATCACCTTCGCCACGGGTAAGCAGGCCGGCGAGCTGAAGGAGATCGAGCGGGTGGTCAAGGCGCCGATCGGAGAATGGGAGCCGCCGGAGGAGCGACTCGAGCACGCCCCGCCTCCCAGGCACCGCGAGGGACCGCCGCCGAAGGCGGCCAACGGGACGGTGAAGCTCTTCGTCAACCGCGGCCGGCGCGGTGGGATCAGCGAGGAGGACCTCAGCTGGGCCCTGACGGAGGGCGCTGTTGTCCCGGAGGAGGCGATCCGGTCAATCAGGGTGCTGGACCGCTTCTCCTTCGTCGAGGTGACGGCCGATCAGGCGGAGCGAACCGTGGAGTACCTGGACGGGACGAAGCTGAAGGGCAAGCAGATCCGGATGGAGATCGCCCGGAGCTAGGCCGAATCTCCGTCGTTCCCGGCGAGCTCCTCGATCTTGCCGATCAGGTCCTCCCACTCGAACGGCTTGGGGATGCAGTCGGAGGCGCCGAGCGAGCGCATCCGATCCGGCTCCTGCGCATCGAGGTGGGCGGAGATCATCAGGACGGGGATCTTCGAGCCCTGGTCGCGCAGTTGCTCGAGCACCTCGGTGCCCGACATGTTCGGCATCATCGCGTCGAGCAGGATCACGTCGGGCTCCTGCGAGCCGGCCTCACGGAGACGCTCGAGCGCCTCGAAGCCGTCGGTCGCGGTGACCACGTCATAGCCCTCCATCTCCAGCCGGCGCTGAAGCATGAGCAGAACGGTCTCTGAGTCGTCGGCGACCAGGAGGCGGGTCAACTCGCGGCCCCCGCCGTCGTCCTGCTCGCGGGTTCCGTCCGCGTCGGTCGGCCGTCCTTGGCGATCGGCAGCACGAAGCGAAAGGTAGCGCCCTCGCTTGGAGTGGACGTGGCGGAGATCGCGCCGCCGTGCAGGTCGACGAGCGATTTCGCGATCGCGAGGCCGAGGCCGGTGCCGCCCACCTCCTGAGTCTCGCCGCTCTGTGCCCTCCAGAAACGGTCGAAGACGTGATCGAGCTCCTCCTCCGCGAGGCCGGGGCCGTTGTCGGAGACGGCGAACTCGACCTCGTCGCCGACCCGGGTCGCCGCGAGCCGAACCTCGGCGCCCTCGGGGGCGTACTTGTTGGCGTTGGTGAGCAGGTTGGCGAGCACCTGTGCGATCCGATCGGCGTCCGCCTCGACGTCGGGTACGTCCTTGTCGGCGCTGACTTGGAAGCTCTGGTTCCTCTCATCGAAGTGGGGCCTCATCTGCCTCCCGACCCGCTGAAGCAGGGGAGCGACCGGAGTCGGCTTCGGCTCGATGCGCAGCTTGCCCGCGTCGCTGCGGGCCAGATCCAGCAGGTCATTGATCATCTTCTGGAGCTGCGACGAGCTCTCGGCGATCACCTCCGCCGCCTCGTACTGACGTGCATTGAGGCTGGTCCGCTGTGCGGTCAGCATCTCGGCGAAGCCCTTGACGACGGTGACGGGCGTACGCAGCTCGTGCGAGACGGTGAGCACGAAGTCGTCCTTCATCCGCTCGACGCGGTCGCGTTCTCGCGCGTCTCGCTCGAGGGCGTTTGCCATCTCGTTGAAGGCACGGCCCAGCGTCGCGATCTCGACCGGGCCGCCGACCTCGACGCGCGTCTTCAGGTCGCCGCCCGCGAGTCTGCGGGCTCCCTCGACCAGACGGCCGAGCGGCGCGCGCATCGAGTTGATCAGGCCGGAGAAGAGGAAGAGAGCCGCGAGCAGCGCGCCGGCCAGCCCCGCCGCCACCAGCAGAGTGGTGTTGCGCGTCTCCGTTCGGGCGTCCTCGCGCGAGGAATCGCGGGCGTTGCGCGCCGCGGATGCCAGCGCATCGCCGCTGCTCGTCACCGCCCGGGTCACTCGTTGCTCCACCCCGGGCTTCGGGACGTTTCCCTGCACCAGCGGCTGGCCGACCGACTGTCTCCAGGCGGTCTCGGCGGCCACCAGCTGGGAGAGTTTCGCCGAGAGGGCCGCGTCGTCGCCGGTCAGGTCCTGGGCGCGATCCACCGCCTGGCCGAAGTTGGCCGCGGCACGGTTGAGCTCAGCCTGGCTGGGCAGCCGCTGTCCGGTTGCAGGGCGCGCTGCCGCCTGCTCGAGGATGAATGCGGAACGCAGCCGCTCGCTCTCCAGCTCGAGCGAGAAGGAGTTGGTGATGTCGTCCTCGTAGTTGACGCGGACCTGAAAGAGCCGCCCGACGCCGAGTAGCGAGACGAGCAGAAGCAACGCGAACAGCACCAGAAAGCCGATTCGCAAACGCGACGTCAGAGATGGGTTGACTCTCATTAGTTTTGCGTAGCCCCTTTGAAGTCCGTACACTACGCGGCGCGGATCCCTATGGGTAAAGGATTACTTGCGTGGTGGCGCCGGCGGATCGTGGCGCGCGGTCTGGCAGGGGCGGCTCTATTGGCCGTCCCGGTGGCTGTTGCCGGGCTGATCGGCTTCGGTGCCAGCTTCTCGGGCGCCATCGGTGGACTCTCCGCGGTGGCCAGCGGGCCGAAGGCGATTCCCGCGTCGGCGCCCGCTGACGGGCCCAAGGGGGGCCTCAACCATGCGGTCGTGGCGCTCGCGAGCAGTTCGACCTCGCCTGGCTCGGTCTCGGGTGGCGGCGATGGCTCCTCGGGCGGTGGAACGGGGGGCGGCGGTGGTGGTGGCACCGGCGGCGGTGGCTCGACCGGCACCGGCGGCGGATCCGGCACCGGCGGAGGCGGCTCGGGCGGTGGCTCGGGTGGCAGTTCAGGAGGCTCGGGCGGTGGCTCGTCCAGCCCGTCCGTCCCGACGATCCAAACTCCCCAGCTCCCGGACGTCCCGCTGCCGGGTGGCGGCAGCACCGGCGACACGACGGACGCGGTCGGGACCGTCAACAACGTGGTCGGCGGCCTCAACAACACCGTCAACGGGCTCCTCGGCAACTAGGGCCGGCGGACTCCCGCTTTCCCGCGCTTAGGCCGCTGCTGCGAGCGGCAGCCCGGTGAGCTCGGTGAGCTTCGCGATCGTCTCGGCGGCGCTGCGGTGGCGCACGGCGGTCATGCCGACGGCCTCGGCGCCCTCGCAGTTCTCGCGCAGGTCATCGACGAAGATGCACGCCTCCGTCGGCACGTCCAGTCGCTCGGCGGCCAGCCGGTAGATCTCGGGCTGCGGCTTGTGCAGGTGCACCTCGGCGGAGATCACCGCCGTGTCGAAGAGCTCGGCGAGCAGCTGGCGGTCGTAGTGGGCGGTGCTCCAGGAGTTCGAGATCAGGCCGGTGAGCATCCCGGCTGACCGGATCTCCTTGCAGGCGCCGACCATCGCCTCGTCGGGCTGCATCCCGGCGAACATGCTGTCGATCAGGCCCTCGGGGTCCTTCAGGCCCAGGCGACGGCCGAATTTCTTCTCGAACTCGCCCTCGGTGAGCTCACCCGTCTCCAGGCCGCGAAGGTCCGCCAGGGCCTCGGGGTCGTGGCGGAAGAGGTTCTTGATCGTGTCCGGGTCGAGCCCCTCCTGGCGGAGGAACGCGGCGAAGCTGTCCCAGACCGAGGTGGTGAGGACCCCGCCGAAATCGAAGAAGACGGCCGCATATGCTCCCGGTGCCATGGAGCGGCAGGCTACCCAGGAAGCCCCCGAGGGGATCGATCGAGCCGGCGTCGAAGGCTGGTTCGAGGCCAATGTGCCGGAGGCCGAGCTCCCCCTGAGGTTCGAGCGGATCTCGGGGGGCCGCTCGAACCTGACCTTCGGGGTGAGGGACCCCGCGGGGCACGCCTGGGCGCTCCGCCGCCCGCCGCTGGGCAGGCGCCTCGGCTCCGCCCACGACATGGGCCGCGAGCACAGGGCGATCGCCGCCCTGCAGGACACCCCGGTGCCCGTGCCGCCGGTGGTGGGGCTCTGCGAGGACGAGTCCGTGAACGGCGCCCCGTTCTACGTGATGGGCTTCGTCGAGGGGCCGATCCTGCGCAACGCCGAGGAGGCCGAGATCTTCGACGAGGGTCAGCGCAGGGCGATCGGCGAGCGCGTCGTCGACACACTCGTCGCGATCCACGAGGTCGACCCCGACCAGGTCGGTCTCGGGGACCTGGGGCGCAAGGAGGCCTATGTGGAGCGCCAGCTCCGCCGCTGGCAGGGACAGTGGGAAAAGTCGAAGACGCGGGAGCTGCCGGCGGTGGACGCGGTCCATGAACGACTCTCGGCCCGGATCCCGGAGCAGGGTCCGGCGACCATCGTCCACGGCGACTACCGGCTCGACAACAT
>JBKPND010000115.1:0-15081 GCA_046732465.1 Actinomycetota bacterium | reverse complement strand
CACCAAGGTTGTCGACCTCTCCGCCGACTTTCGCCTGCACGACCTCGACACCTACGCGCAGTGGTACGGCGAGCACGGCGCCCCTGAGCTCGTGCCCGACGCGATCTACGGGCTCACCGAGCTGCACCGCGAGGCGATCGCCGATGCCGACCTCGTCGCGAATCCCGGCTGCTACCCGACGGCCAGCCTGCTCGCGCTGGCGCCGCTGGCCTCCGAGGACCTGATCGAGGAAGTGGTGATCGACGCCAAGTCAGGCGTCTCGGGAGCCGGCCGCGCCGCAGCGGAGGAGATGGCGGTCGTCAAGGAGGCCGACGACACGAAGCCCTACAAGGTGACGGGCCACCGCCACACCCCGGAGATCGCGCAGGAGCTCGGCGAGCTGGCCGCTACCAACATGAATCGGGTTGCTCCTGACGGAGCACCCTCGCATCAAATGTCGGGTGCCGTCACCTTCGTCCCCCACCTGATGCCCTACGACCAGGGCGAGCTGGTGAGCTGCTACGTGCGGACCGCGGATCCCGTCGACATCTCGCAGCTGCTCGACCTCTACGAGAGTCGCTATCGGGACGAGGCCTTCGTGGAGGTCACCTCCGAGCCCCCGGGCGTCAGCGGGGTGCGAGAAACGAACCTCTGCCGGATCCACCTCGCCCAGAACGAGGCATCGGGCAGGGTGATGGCCTTCGCCTCGATCGACAACCTCTGGAAGGGCGCGGCGTCGCAGGCGATCCAGAACCTCAACCTGATGCTCGGTCTGCCCGAGGGGGAGGGGATCTCATGAACCCGGCAACGCGGACCTTCTTCACGTCGCGCTGGGTGACCCCGCCGGAGGGCGTGGAGGAGCTCGATCCCGCCCAGCTCGCCCCGGGCTTCCGGGCGGCGGGCGTCGCCTGCGGCCTCAAGGACGGGGGTGCGACCGACGTCGGGGTGCTGGCCTGCGATGAGCCGGGGGTGCGCTCCGCCCTGGCGCTGACCCGCAACGCTGCCGCGGCCGCTCCGGTTCGGGTTTGCCGTGACGACTGCGATGCGGACGGGATCGGCGCCGTTGCCGTCAACTCGGGCAACGCCAACGCGGCCACCGGCGAGCAGGGCTACAGCGACGCCCTGGCGATGCGCGACGCGGCGGCCGAGGCGCTCAACGTGGAACCGAAGACGGTCGCGGTCGCCGAGACCGGCACGATCGGGGTCCCGCTCGAGATCGAGGCGGTGACCACGGGCGTGCTCGAAGCGGTGGAGGGCCTGTCGGCCGGCGGCGCGGACGACTTCGCGGAGGCGATCATGACCACCGACAAGGGCCCGAAACGCTGCACGGTCCGCGCCGGCGGCGTCACGCTCTCCGCCCAGGCCAAGGGCGCCGGGATGATCGAGCCGGGCTTCGCCACGATGCTCTGCTTCGTCCAGACCGACGCGGAAGTGGCGGAACCCGACGCGGCCCTGCGCTCGGCCCTCGCCGGATCGATGGAGCGGATCACGGTCGACGGGCAGCTGAGCACCAACGACACCGTGCTGCTGCAGGCCAGCGGCACGGCGGGAGCGCCGCTGCCCGATGGGCTGCTCGACGCGGTGCTGCTCCAGCTCGCGCTCGAGATCGTCGCCGACGGAGAGGGAGCGACCCGCGTCGGGCGGGTGGAGGTCAACGCCGCGGCTGACGAGGCCGAGGCCGAGCGCGTCGCGCGCGCGATCGCGAACTCGCCGCTGGTCAAGACGGCGCTCTTCGGGCGCGACTCGAACTGGGGCCGGATCGCCCAGGCGGCCGGGATGGCGCTCGCGGGCGAGGAGATCGACGAGCTGGGACCCGACCGCATCCAGGCGGCCGAGCTCGCCTCGGACCAGCCCGAGGCGGAGCTGTCGGTGCGCCTCGGCCGGGGGGACGCGAGCGCCCACGTCTACTTCAGCGACCTCACCTACGACTACATCCGGATCAACGCGGAGTACACGACATGAGCCCCGAGGCGCCCACCGGCTCCTCTTCCGTCGAGACTCTCCTCGAGGCGCTCCCGTACATCCGCGAGTTCCACGGGCGCACGATCGTGATCAAGTACGGCGGCGCCGCGATGCGCGACGAGGCGCTGCGCGAGGCCTTCGCGCGTGACGTGGTGCTGCTCAAGTACGTCGGGATGAACCCGGTGATCGTCCACGGCGGCGGACCGGAGATCACCCACTACATGGAACGCATGGGGATGGAGGTCAAGTTCCACGAGGGGCTGCGCGTGTCCGACGCCGAGACGGTCGAGGTCGCGAAGATGGTCCTGCTCGGCAAGATCAACTCGGACATCCTGGTCCGGCTCAACCGTCACGGCCAGCAGGCGGTCGGCCTCGGAGGTGAGGACGGCTCGCTGTTCGAGGTCCGTCCGGTCGCGAACTCCGAGCACGTCGGCTTCGTCGGTGAAATCGAGAAGGTGAACGTCGACGTGATCGATCACATCGCGGAGGACTACGTGCCGGTGATCGCGTCGGTCGGGACGGACCGAGAGGGCGCCTCCTACAACGTCAACGCGGACGAGGCCGCGGGCAAGGTGGCGGCCGCGATGCCTGCCCACAAGGCGATCTTCCTCACCGACGTCGACGGCTGGCTGCGCGATCCCGGCGACCCCGACTCCCGCATCTCCACCGCGACCGCAGACGAGGTGCGCGCCGCTCTCGGGGACATCGAGGGCGGCATGCGGCCGAAGCTCGCCGCGTGCGTGGAGGCGATCGCGGGCGGGGTGGAGGCGACCCACATCGTCGATGGGCGCCGGCCTCACACGCTCCTGCTGGAGCTCTTCACCGACGCCGGCATCGGCACCAAGATCACGGCGTGAAACTCGCCGAGCTCCAGGAGCTGGAGTCCCGCTGGGTGATGCAGACCTACGCGCGCATGCCGGTGGAGTTCGTGCGCGGGGAGGGGGCGAGGGTGTGGGACTCGGAGGGCAAGGAGTACCTCGACTTCCTGGCCGGGATCTCCGTCTGCTCCGTCGGCCACTGCCACCCCGCCGTGGTCGAGGCGGTGCGCGAGCAGGTCGGCACCCTCACGCACACGTCGAACCTCTACCTGACCGAGGGAGGGGTCCAGCTGGCACAGCGGCTCGCCGGGTCGAGCCTGGACGGCAGGGCGTTCCTCTGCAACTCGGGGACCGAGGCGAACGAGTGCGCGATCAAGCTGGTCCGGAAGCACGCGCACGGCAGCGGGATCGCCGACCCCGAGATCGTCGTCCTCGAAGGCGCCTTCCACGGGCGCACGATGGGGTCGCTCTCGGCGACGCCCGGGCTCGCCACGAATGAGAGCTTCGCCCCCTACCTGCCGGGATTCCGGGCCGTTCCGCGCGACGACCCGGAAGCTCTCCGTGACGCCGTGGGTGAGAGCACCGCGGCGGTGATGCTCGAGCCGATCCAGGGCGAGACCGGTGTGCACGTGATCCCGGACGAGGTGATCGCCGCCGCCCGGCAGGCGTGCGACGCGGCCGGGGCGCTCCTCCTCTTCGATGAGATCCAGACCGGGATGGGCAGGACCGGCTCACTCTGGGCCTACGAGCAGCTGCCCGCGCGCCCGGACGTGCTGACTACCGCGAAGGCGCTGGGCGGCGGACTGCCCGTGGGCGCCTGCGTGGCCGCGCCCGAGGCCGCCGACGTCCTCGACCGCGGCGACCACGGATCGACGTTCGCGGGCGGGCCGCTGGTCGCCGCTGCGTCACTCGCCGCATTCGACGTGATCGATGATGGCGAGCTGCTCCGGGGGGTCCGCGATCTTGGGGCGAGGTTCCGCGAGGGCCTCGAGTCGATCGACGCGATCGGCGAGGTGCGGGGTCGTGGTCTGATGATCGGCGCCCGTCTGGACGGCGTCGATGCCAAGGACGCCGCCACCCGCATGCTCGCGGAGGGACTGATCGTCAATCCCATCGGCGGCGACACGCTGCGTTTCCTGCCGCCGCTGGTGATCGGCGAGGACGAGGTCGACGGGGCGCTCGACATCGTCCGCCGAGTGCTCGCGTAGATTGATGCGAGGGTGCTCCGCAGGCGAAGCCGAGGAGCAACCCGTTTGATTATGGATACACGGACGCGCTGGACCATCGGGATCCTGGTCGTGCTGGTGATCGGGCTGGGCGTCGCGCTGATCATCGTCGCCGCGGACGACTCCGGCGACTCCGGCGGCAGCGCCCCGGCGACCACTCCCCGGACCGCGACCCTCACCGAGCCGACGACGACCAGCGGGACTACGACGTCAGCTCCCACCACGACGACCCCGAACGGCGGCAGCGGCGTCCCCGGCGGCACCACCACGCCCGGCGGCGGCTCGGGCGGCCTCTAGGGCGGACTGTCCTGAGTTGTGGGTCGCATAGGCCCTTAAGTCAGGACAGTCCGGAATCACGGCGCAAGCCAGCGGCCCTCGCCGCTGACCGCGAAGAGGTCGATCCGGGAGAGCTTCGCGAAGACCGCGTAGCGGTGGGACGCGCTGTAGGGCGGGTGGCAGGCCGTCATCACGAGCTGGTCGTAGCCCACGGGCCTGAGGATCCCGACGTCGGTCGGGTCGACGACCTCGTGCCTTTGGACGACGTAGGTGAAGGCCGCGTAGGGCATCTCGATCCGGACCTCGTCGCCATCCTCGATCTGGTCGATGTTGCGGAAGGGCGCCAGGTAGGTGGTCCGGTGGCCCGCGATCGCGACGGTGCCGGGCTGACCCGGCAGCGACGTGTTCCTGTAGTGGCCGGGGCCCTTCTGCAGCGAGGAGGTGTCGGTGCCCTGCACGACCACCATGTCCAGGTCGATGCGGTCGATCTTGATCCGCCCGATCGCGTGCCCCTCCTGGAGGTGCGGCTCGAAGCGGTCGGCGAGGATGCGCGCCTTGGCCCCGCTGCCGCTGACGCCGGCGATCGCCGCCAGGTCGGCGGGGCTCGGGTACTGGGCCTCGAGGTCCTTGAGCTGGTCCTCGGCCTTGCCCTGCTGGAGCGAGCCGTACGCGGCCGAGAGCGGCTCCTGCCAGACCAGGGTCAGGCCCGCGTCGGCGAGCACGACGATTCCCGCCGTGATCAGCATCGTGGAGACGATCCGGACCGCCCGCTGCACCGCCCGGATTCTCGCAGCGGCCCCCGGACAAACCCGCCACACTTCCCGCCTCATGAGCGAAGAGGCACCCCGCATCGCGTCCTACCAGGCCGATCCTGCGGAGGTCGGGCGCGTCCTGCTGCTCTACTCCGGCGGCCTCGATACGAGCGTGATGCTGAAGTGGATCCAGGAGCGCTACGGGGCCGAGATCGTGACCCTCACGGTGAACCTCGGGCAGCCGGGGGAGGACTGGGAGGTCGTCACCGGCAAGGCCGAGCAGCTCGGTGCCGTCGAGACGGTGCTCGTCGACGCCCGCGAGGAGTTCGCGGAGGAGTACGTGCTGCGGGCGATCAAGGCCAATGCGCTCTACGGGGGCGGCTACCCGCTGTTCACGGCGCTCGGCCGCCCGCTGATCGGCAAGCTCGCCGTGGAGGTCGCCCGCGAGCACGGCTGCGACACGATCGCCCACGGCTGCACCGGGAAGGGGAATGACCAGGTCCGCATCGAGGCGACCATCGCGACGCTCGACCCCGAGCTCCGGATCATCGCTCCCGTCCGTGAGTGGGAGATGGGCCGCGAGGAGGAGATCGCCTACGCGAGGGAAAACGGCATCCCGGTCAAGGGCGGCACCGAGGTCTCGCCCTACTCGATCGACGACAACCTCTGGGGCCGCTCCTCCGAGGGCCGAACGATCGAGGACCTCGACGAGGCGGCCCCCGACGACGTCTTTCAGCTCGTCACCCCGCCCGAGAGAGCCGCCGACGAGCCGCAGGTGGTCACGGTCGGCTTCGAGCGCGGCCGGCCAGTCTCACTCGACGGTGAGCGGCTCGGGCTGGTCGACCTGCTGGGGCGGGCGGCCGAGATCGGCGAGCGCCACGGCGTCGGCATCGTCGATCACATCGAGGACCGCGTTGTCGGCCTCAAGGTGCGCGATCTCTACGAGGTCCCGGCGGCGGCGATCGTCCTGGCCGCCCACCGCGAGCTGGAGAAGCTCGTCTGCACGATCCACCAGAACAACTTCAAAGGAGCGCTCGAGAGCCAGTGGGCTTACCTCTGCTACGCCGGGCTCTGGCTGGAGCCGCTGCGTCGCGACCTCGACGCCTACATGGACTCGGTGAACGAGTTCGTCACCGGCGAGGTGGCGCTGAAGCTCTATCGCGGCTCGGTGACCCCGGTCCGGCGGAGCTCGCCGTACGCCCTGTACGACCGCTCGCTTGCATCTTTCGGCGAATCCGGGGGAGAGTTCTCACAACACGCGAGTCCCGGGTTCATCGAGCTCTTCACCATGCAGAGCCGGCTGGCCCACCGAATCCGAGAGGAGGCCGAGGAGTGATCTATGAGCTGATTGGCAGGCTGGTTGTCCAGGCGCTGAAGCTGCGCTACGGACGCGAGCTTCGAATCGCGGCTGGTGCGGCGGTGGCTCTGGCCGCGCTCGGCGTCGGGGCCTACCTGGCGACGCGCGGCGAGGACGAAGAAGAGTCCGCCTAGAAGCGCCTCTGCCGGAGCAGGTGGGCGTGCTCCGACCCGGGAAGGGACGATGCACTGATCCCGTTCATCCTCATGCTGTAGGCCCGCTCCGCTCGTTGTACCCGGCGCTGCCGCATGCGATCGCGGAGCTGCGCCAGCCGGTGCGGACGTGGCTTGAGCTCCTTCCTCGCGCCGATGCCGATCGTCCCCACATGCGCCTCCATGACGGCTCCTTTCTGTCCTCTATCCATAAGACCGGTCAGCTGCTCGCGTGTTCCACCGGCCCGGCTCGGGCGCTTCCGACCCCGATCCGATCTCTCCTGTGAATCGCTCTCGCAGCCCGCGCAGCAGTCCTCGTTCGCGACCGCCGCGGAGCTGAAGCGCTCTCTCTTCGAGCAGCGTGCGGATCTCGGCTGTGTGCCGGAACGGGTCGGCGATCGATACGCCGGTTGCCAGTGAACGCGCGGCGAGCAGCCGGTCATCGACGATCGCGCCCAGCAGCGGGTAGGCGGGAGGCTCGGCCGTGTCGAGCTCGGCGAGCCGAGCGACCGCCGCGTCCTCCTCGAGGCCCAGCAACCTGATCTCAATGGTGTCCCGGTCGATCATCTCGTGCTCCGATCTCTGCCGCTTGTCGGGTTCACTGATGGAACGACTCGATCGTCCCGTATGTGAGCTATCAGCGCAACATGGATTCCTTCTCGAACTGATAAGTTGTCCTTATGCTTGATGTGAGGAGGCTGAAGGTGCTGCGCGAGGTAATCGCGCGGGGTTCGTTCTCCGCCGCCGCGGAGGCGCTGCACCTCTCCCAGTCCGCCGTGAGCCAGCAGATCGCCGTCCTGGAGCGCGAGGTGGGCATACCCCTGCTGGAGCGAACGAGCGACGGCCCCAGGCTCACCTCCGCCGGCGAGGCGCTGATGGAGCATGGGGACGCGGTGATCTGCCGCCTCGAGGAGGCCGAACGTGAACTCGCGCAGATCGCCGGGCTCGAGGGAGGGCGGCTCCGCTTGGCGAGCTTCTCGACGGCGAACGCGACGCTGATCACCCCGGCCCTCGGGCGCTTCCGCCAGCGCTTCCCCAAGGTCGAGCTGGAGTTCGTGGAGGCCGACCCAGAGGCCACCTACCCTGGACTGAAGCGGGGTGACTTCGACCTGATCGTCGCCTTCGACTACCCGGAGTTCCCGCTCGACTTCTCCCGCGACGTCGAGGCAGAGCTGATCCTCGAGGAACCGATGCGCGTCGCGCTGCCCCCGGGCCATCCTCTGGCGGCCGCCAAGTCCGTGCGCATCGAGGACCTCGCGGAGGAGGACTGGCTTTGCGGCTCAGAGCCGGACTCGTGCCGCTTCCAGGTGATCAACCTCTGCCGCGAGGCGGGATTCGAGCCGCGCATCAGCTTCCAGAGCGAGGATTACGGCGTGATCAAGGGCTTCGTCGCCGGCGGGCTTGGGGTTGCGGTCCTGCCTGAGCTCGCGGGCGATGACCCTCGGATCGAGCTCAGGGCGGTGCGCGGGCAGAAGCCGGTGCGGAGGGTGTACGCGGTGACCCGGGAGAGCGAGGCGCGACCTCCGGCGGCCGAGCAGATGGTGGCCGTCCTGCGGGATGTCTGCCGCGAGTACCGCGAGGGCACGCACCTTCGCGCGGTCGCCTGACGCTGCACGATTTCTTGCACCAGGCACCGGCCCTGGTCCCGGCGCGACCGCCTCGACGGCCCTGTGAGAGCGTTCGCTACGGTTCCGGGCTCGAATAGAGCCGAATCCCTTATGAGAGCCGGCGGCGGACGCGAAGCGGAGCAGCCAGGCGATTAATGGGGAGCGGGGGACCCACAGGCGGCCGGAAGGGGCCGCTGGGGCGAATCGCCGGCGATGCAGCTCCGGCGTAACGCGACTCCTTTCAGCGTGAGCCCGTCAGCTAACCCCGCAGGCAACGAAGGAGATGAAGGCAGCGCACACATCCTTGAGCAGTGCCGGCCGCGAGCGCAATCGGCGCCTGCAGCGGCGTCGCCGTGCCGCGCTTGGGCTCGTCCTTGCGGCGGGGATCCTCATCGCGTTGGGCGTCAGCTTGGCCCTCGCGGAGCCCTCGCTAAAGGATCAGATTGATTCCGCCCGCTCCAACGCGGGGCAGCTCTCCGACAAGGTGAGCGCTCAGTCGGCCCGGATCGGCTCGCTCACCGAGCAGGCTCACGAGGCAGGCGCCCAGGCCATGGTCGTGGCCGCGCAGGTCCAGGACACCGAGGCTCGATCCCGCGAGCTGGCTGCCGAGCTCCAGGCCGCGGAGCAGAGGCTCGCCCGACTCCGCGCCGAGTACGCCGTGGCGGTCAAGGAGCTGGAGAAGCGGCTGGTCGCGATCTACGAGGGCGGCACGGTGGACGAGACGAGCGTCCTGCTCAACTCCGACGGTTACGACGACCTCGCGACTCGCTCCGCGTACATCCAGGCGCTTCACAATGCCGACCGGCGGGTCGCCGAGCGCGTGGCGTCGCTGCGCGACCAGGTCGCCGATCACGTCCATCAGGTCACCGACCTCAAGCAGCAGGTCGACGACCAGGCCCAGCAGCTGACCGCCGCCCGGGCGAGCCTGGTGTCCAGCCAGCAGACAGCCAACCAGGCCGCGTCCGCCGTGGCGTCGGCCCGTTCGCAGACCGAGTCATCGCTATCCGACACCAAGAACCAGATCGCTGATCTGCAGCAGCAGATCGAAGCGCAGCGGGCGGCCGTGGGCACGGGCGCCGGCGCGCCCGCCTACCTGGGCGGTCCCTACTCGATCCCGACCTACATCGTCATGTGCGAGTCCGGCGGCAACTACCACGCGCTCAACGAGTCGAGCGGCGCCGGAGGGGCGTACCAGATCCTGCCCTCTACCTGGGCCGCCTACGGCGGCCAGGGCGCCCCGCAGGACGCACCCAAGGCCGAGCAGGACCGGATCGCCGCCGAGATCTGGCGCGACTCCGGGCCGAGCGCCTGGGCCTGCGCGTAGCTGACGGGATTCGGCCCCGGAAACGGCGGGTAGGTTTGTGCGCGGTGGCAGCCGCAGGGCCCACATCCGCGAGCGAGGGGATCCTCGGCGAGGATCAGCGCGAGAAGCGCGACGAGATCGTCGCCATGCTCGAGAAGGCGTACTGGATGGAGATCGAGACCGTGATGAGCTACATCGCGAACTCGGTCAATCCCGACGGTGTCCGAGCACAGGAGATCCGCCAGTCGCTGCAGCAGGACATCGCGGAGGAACTCGCCCACGCCCAGCAGTTCGCGCAGCGAATCAAGGAGCTCTACGGGGTCGTGCCGGGCTCCGAGCGGTTCAGCGCCGAGCAGTCCTACCTGCAGCCGCCGGAGCACCAGACGGACATCACCTCGGTCATCAAGGGAGTGATCGAGGCCGAGAACGGCGCGATCGAGCACTACGAGAGGATCGTCGAGGCGACCGACGGGGTGGATCCGGTCACCCAGGACATGGTCATCGCGATCCTCCGCGACGAGCAGGGCCACCGCCGGCTCTTCGAGGGCTTCCTGCGCGAGTACGAGGCCGGCGGACTCGCCTAGCCGGCGATCCCTTTCAGGTCCTTCGGGCGCAGCAGCACGTGGAGGATGTGGTCGTCGATGGCTGCGACTCCGCCCTTCTTCATCTTCACACGGGAGCCGGTGACGAGCGCCACGGCCTGCGAGAAGTCGGGTTCGTGCCCCACCAGCATCACCTCGCCGCGACCTGCCGCCAGCTCGAGCGGGTCGAAGTCGCCGCCGGCGAGGCGGTCGTCGTCCTCAACGGAGCAGCCGAGGGCCTCGCAGGCGAGCTCCGCGGTCCGCCTGGCTCGGACCTTGGGCGAGGTGAGACAGACGTCGAGCTCGACGCCGAGCTCCTTCAGCGCCTTGCCCGCTGCGCGTGACTGGCGCTCGCCCTTCTCGGTCAGGTCGCGCTCGGCGTCGGGCTTGCCCTCGCCGTCCTCCGCGTCACCATGCCTGAGCAGCCAGATCACGACTGCAAGCTATCGAGAGGGCCGTTCACAAACCGTCGCCGCCGCGCCCGGTGACTTCCCGCCCATCATTCTGGGTAGTCTGATTTTCGGCACAGGAGACGAGTCACGGATGACGAGGGGCACTGTGTTCAGAGGGAAGCTGGGGTTGCCTGTCGCGGTCGCCGCGATGGGTCTGGTCGCGCTGGTGCCGTCGGTTTCGGCGGAGAAGTACGTCGCGGGGTCAGCCGGCTCCGGCGATCCGTTCTTCCCGCAGGCTGGAAACGGCGGCTATGACGTGCGGCACTACTCGCTCGCGATCGACTACGACCAGCCGGCCAACGTGCTCAGCGGCAGGGCCGTGATCCGCGCGACCGCGATCCAGAACCTCCGCAGCTTCAATTTCGATCTGCGCGATCTCTACACCGTGTCGAGAGTCAAGGTCAACGGCAAGTCCGCGACCTTCACTCAGCACGACGAGCAGGAGCTGACGATCAGGCCGAGACCGAAGCTCAAGCACGGCGAGCGGTTCCGGGTGAAGGTGGTCTACTCCGGCCAGCCTCAGCCGATCACCGATCCGGACGAGTCGATCGAGGGCTGGATCCCCACCGATGACGGCGCTTTCGTCGTCAACGAGCCCCAGGGCTCCCCGGGCTGGTACCCGGTGAACGACACCCCGCGGGACAAGGCGACCTACGACTTCAGGGTCAGCGTGCCCGCCGGCCGGGAGGTCATCGCCAACGGTGAGCTCGTGAGAGATCCGGTCACCAGGGGCGGCAGGACGATCTGGGGCTGGGCGGAGGGCAACCCGATGGCGCCCTATCTCGCAACCGCCACCAACGGCGAGTTCCTGACCGACTTCTACAGCGCGAACGGCCTGCCCTTCTACGACGCCGTCGATCCGAACACGCGGCGACTGGACACCGATCCGCCGAATCCGACGCTCGCCTTCCAGCGGCTCGCGCCGGAGCCCGAGATCGTCTCGTTCTTCTCGAATCTCTACGGCCCGTACCCGTTCCGGAGTTCGGGCGGGATCATCGACTGGGCGCCCGACGTCGGCTACGCCCTCGAGTCGCAGACGCGGCCGAACTACGACCGGATCCCGTCGGCGACGACCGTCGTCCACGAGCTCGCCCACATGTGGTTCGGCGACGCGGTGACGCTCGCCTACTGGCCCGACATCTGGCTGAACGAGGGGTTCGCGACCTTCTCGGAGTGGATCTACGACGAGATGCACGGCGGCCCCACCGCGCAGGAGAACTTCGAAGAGCTCTACGCGGTTCCCGCGGACGACCCGTTCTTCGAGGAGCTGTGGTTCCCGGCGCCAGCGGCGCTCGAGGATCCGAGCCAGCTCTTCCACACTCCGGTCTACGACCGGGGGGCGATGACGCTGCAGGCGCTCCGCGAGAAGGTCGGGGATCAGACCTTCTTCAAGATCCTGCGCGACTGGTACGCGCAGAACAAGTTCGGCAGCGTCACCACCTCCGACTTCATCGCGCTCGCCGAGCACACCAGCGGCCAGGACCTGGACCAGTTCTTCAAGGTCTGGCTGTTCGAGGAGGGCCGGCCCGAATCCTGGTGAGGCCGGTCCCTTTGGCGAATTGCCCACCCCCGTAGGTGGGTAAGTCGCCAATCGGCTGATTGGCGACTTTTGCATCCCCGTCGATGCATTAGTCGCCACGGCAGAGGATTTCTCCGGCACGTGCGGGATCCGCACCTATTCGGTGCCTGTTTCGTACCGACTACGTCCGCTCGCCCAGGCATGATCGACCGGTGAGCGCGGGAGCGGTCCACCTGCACGTCCACAGCGAGTACTCGCTGCTCGACGGCGCCTGCAAGATCGACGCCCTCGCCGCCCGCGCCGCGGAGCTCGAGATGCCGGCGCTCGGCCTGACCGACCACGGCGTGATGAACGGCTCGGTCGAGCACTACAAGGCCTGCGTCGCGGCGGGGATCAAGCCCATCATCGGGCTCGAGGCCTACCTGGTCGACGACCGCAACCTGACGCCGACCCAGCCCCGCTACGAGCGCAACCACCTCACCCTGCTCGCCTCCAGCGAGACCGGATTCCGCAACCTGGTCAAGCTCAGCTCCGCCGGCTTCCTGGAGGGCTTCTCGCGCGGCAAGGCGAACGTCGACATCGAGCTGCTGGACGCCCACTCCGAGGGCGTGATCGCCCTCACCGGCTGCCTGCAGTCGCGCTTCTGCCGCCGGCTGGTCGAGGACCGCCCGGCCGACGCCCGCTCCCACATCGACGACCTGATCCAGGCCTTCGGGCCCGAGCAGGTCTACTTCGAGGTGCAGCGCAACGGCGTCGCCGAGCAGGAGAAGGCGAATGAGGGGATCGTCCGGACCGCCAAGGAGCTCGGGCGCCCGCTGGTCGCGACGGCCGACGTGCACTACCTGCGCCGCGAGGACTACGACTCGCACGCGGCGCTGCTCTGCGTCCAGACGAAGTCGACGATCGAGCAGCCGAAGCTCCGCTTCGACACCAACGAGTTCTATTTGAAGAGCCCCGCCGAGATGGCGGACTCCTTCTCGGACATGCCGGAGGCCGTCGCCAGCACGCTCGAGATCGCGGAGCGCTGCGAGGTCGAGATGGAGCTCGGCCAGCTGCTCCTGCCGCGCTTCCCGACGCCGGACGGCGTCGAGCCGGGGGAGATGCTGCGCGAGCTCGCGACCGAGGGGCTGCGGCGCCGCTACGGCGATCCGATCCCGGCCGAGGCCATGGAGCGCCTCGAGTTCGAGCTCGGCGTCATCGACGAGATGGGCTTCGAGTCCTACTTCCTGATCGTCTGGGACTTCGTGCGTTACGCGAAGGGAGAGGGCATCGCGGTGGGACCGGGGCGCGGCTCGGCCGCCGGCTCGATCGTCGCCTACGCGCTCGACATCACCGACCTCGACCCGCTCGCCAACGGCCTGCTCTTCGAGCGCTTCCTGAACCCGGGCCGCAAGTCCATGCCGGACATCGACATCGACTTCTCGGTGCGCGGGCGCGAGCGCGTGATCCGCTACGTCGCCGACAAGTACGGGCGCGAATGCGTCGCCCAGATCATCACCTTCGGCAAGATGGCCCCTCGCGCGGCGATCCGAGACGCGGCGCGCGTCCTCGGCTACGACTACGCGAGCGGCGACCGTCTCGCCAAGCAGATTCCGGAGCCGATCTTCGGCCGCAGCCCCAGCTTCGAGGAGTGCCTGAAGCCCGGCGAGGAGCTGAAGCGCACCTACGACTCCGATCCCGACGCCCGCAAGATCCTGGAGACCGCCCAGGGCCTGGAGGGGATCGTGCGGAACAACTCGATCCACGCGGCGGCCGTGGTGATCGCCGACCGGCCGCTCCAGGAGATCGTCCCGCTGCAGCTCGCGGAGGACCGCGGCGCCCCGGGCAACGGGAACGGCAATGGCAACGGGAACGGGAAGACCGAACGGGCCTACAAGACGGTCACCCAGTACTCCATGGGCCCGATCGAGGAGATCGGCCTGTTGAAGATGGATTTCCTGGGCCTGCGAAACCTCGACGTGATCGAGGACGCGGTGGCGATCATCGAGCGCTCCCGCGGCGAGAAGATCGACATCAAGGACATCCCGCTCGACGATCCCAAGACCTACGAGATGCTCCGCCGGGGCGAGTCGATCGGGGTCTTCCAGTTCGAGTCCGAGGGGATGCAGGACGCGCTGAAGACCGTGAGGCCGACCGAGTTCCAGGACCTGGTCGCACTGAACGCCCTCTACCGGCCCGGGGCGATGCGCTACATCCCGGACTACGCGAAGGGCAAGCGCGATCCGGACGCCATCCGCTACCCGGACCCCCGGCTGCGCCCGATCAGCGAAGCGACCTACGGCTGTGTGATCTACCAGGAGCAGCTCATGGAGATCGCCAAGCAGATGGCCGGCTTCAGCCCGGCCGAGGCCGATGACCTGCGCAAGGCGGTCGGCAAGAAGAAGCGGGATCTGATGGCCACCATGAAGGAGAAGTTCCTCGAGGGCATGGGGGCCTCGAACACCGACCGCCGCGTCGCCCAGGAGCTCTGGTCGCTGATGGAGGCGGCGGCGGACTACTCGTTCAACCGCTCCCACGCCGCCTGCTACGCGCTGATCTCCTACCGGACGGCGTGGCTGCGTGCCAACTACCCGGCCGAGTACATGGCCGCCCTGATCTCGACGGTGATGTCGACGAAGGACAAGGTCCCGTTCTTCGTCAACCGCTGCGCGGAGATGGACATCGAGGTGATGCCCCCGGACGTCAACTCCTCCGATCACGGCTTCGTCGTCTCGGGGAAGAGCATTCGCTTCGGCCTCGACGCGGTGAAGAACGTCGGACACATCGCCGTCCAGGCGATCCTCGATGCCCGTGCGAAGGACGGGGAATTCAACTCGCTCTGGGACTTCTGCGAACGGGTGGACACGCGTGCGGTCAACAAGAGGGCCGTGGAATGCCTCGTCAAGTGCGGCGCGCTGGACTCGACCGGCGCCTCCCGGAAGGGGATGTTGGAAGCGCTGCCCGCCGCGATCGCCTTTGGGCAGAAGGCCCAGGAGGACTCCCGCCTCGGCCAGTCCTCGATCTTCGACCTGGGGGGCGGGGCGGAGGCGTCCGGCCCCTCGCGACAGCACCATGCGCCGATCAGGGCCGAGGAGTTCGACCAGCGCGAGCTGCTTCG
>JBKPND010000114.1:0-13098 GCA_046732465.1 Actinomycetota bacterium | reverse complement strand
CATGCTGCCTGTCCGTTGATGTGGGAGGTGGGCGGTGTGGGGGTGAGGAGGGTTGGTTGGAGGCCGAGTAGGCGCATGTCTCTGAGGGCTTGGTCGAGCCGGTTGCCGGCGAGTAGCGGTTCGGTTGGGTCGAGTTCGAGTTCGATCAGCCAGCCGATGTCGAGGTGTGGGTCGGGGCGGCCTTGGGTGAGGCGCGAGAGGCGGACGGTGGCGTGGGGCGCTTGGGCGCGGAGGTCCTTGACCTCGAGCTCGAGCCAGCCTTCGAGTTCGTCGGGGGAGAGCGGTACTCGGGGGTGGCAGCGGATCGCCAGCTGGACCATGGACCAAGCTTGGGCTGCCCCGGGCGCTGCAGCAATGGGTGTCACCCTGCATCTCGGGGGGTCCGAAAGTGCAGCAAGTAAGAATCGTTCGGGAGGCCGCGCTAAAGGAGAAGTGGCCCCGACAAGTTCGAGAGGCCCGACCGCATGGACAAGCCAAGGAACGACAGCATCCTCAAGCGAGTGCTCGGTCCAGCCGACTCTGAGCTGCTCTGCGACGAGTGCTTCGAAAGGCTCGACGAGTACGTCGACCTAGAGCTCCAGGGTGCGCCGGCTGACGAGCACGTCCCGGGTATGCGGGCACACCTGGAGGGGTGTCCCGCCTGTCAAGAGGAATACGCGAGCCTGCGTGCGCTGGTGAACGAGGGCGAGCCCAACGCCTAGAGGCCCGATGGTCACGCAGCGCGTCTTCGAGGAGATGCGTGGACGATCAGAACCGGCCTCGCGGTGTGCTCCGCCGTGGCCGCAGCGACGCTTCCCCTCGCTACCAGCTCGGTGCCGGTGCGCCCGTGCGCGCCGAGGACCACCATGCTGGCGTCGTGCTCCTCCGCTGATCGAACGATTCGCCTCCAGATGGAGTCGCCGCGTTCGGCGACCGATTGGGCCCCGAAACCGCATGCCCGCGCCAGGCGCGCACCTTCGTCCGCGATCCTGCGGGCCTCGCCCTCGATGCGCTGTTCCAGGCCGCCGGGGGTCGTTGGCGTGCTTGCGAACGGCATCGAGGCAGACGGTTCCCAGACGGTCAGAACGATCGCCGATCGGCCGCTCCGGAAGTGTCTAGCCGCCTGCCGGATTGCCGCCTTGGCATCCTCGAAGCCGTCGTAGGCGAACAAGACCGGACCCTGGAGGCCGCCGGCCTCGATGTAGGGGTCCTGCATGCTCACGCCGCGCTCGCCAGGTCGTGCCGGACCTGCGTAGAGCGCTCGAGCGCGAGTCGGGCCGAGAGCACTGCGCTCCTTAGGTCCTGATCGCTCGCTCGGTAGAGCGGGCTCGACCGGTCGTTCACCAGCCGGGCGGTCATAGCCGCCCCCTGTATGTCGATCGGGCGGTCGTCGCGGAGGCGGGCGACAAGCGCCCTCAGGTTGTCCGCGTACTCGCGGATCTCTGCGTGCTGCTGCCCGCCGGCAACTGTGAAGCGCCCGAGGTTCGGCTCGTGCGCCCGACCGAGCATCTCCACGATCGCATTGGCGAGCCGGGAGCGAACGGGCCTGGACTGCAGCTGCGCGGCGCGCAAGTTCAGTTCAGGGCTGGCAGCCGGGTCGGTGCCCGCCGCGAGCTCGCGGTCGAGGCGATTCTGACCCCAGCGCGTGCGCAGCCGAAGGCCGAGACTTGGGTCCGGGTGGGGGTGGGAGTGGTATTCAGTGCCCGGGGAAAGCGTGCCGGGAAAAATGCCGTTGGGCATGTCCGCCTCCTTCGTAGCGGGTGTGCCTGCATCGTCCGTCCTGGCGGGCGTTCGGCATATGGGTCCCAAGCCCCGTTCTGTCGCCCCCCAAACACCCATCGGCATCACGTTTCAGGCAGCCGATCCTCCATGTCGAGCCGGGACCTTCGACGCAACCGGGCAAGCTCACTGCGCGCTGCTGTCAGCCCCGCAACGGTCATGGGCGACCTGGCGGGTGCAGATCCAGGGTCGCGGTTCGCTGCGGCGGGCCGTTCGTGCTTGCGAGAGGTGGAGTGAATGAGGGGCTGTGTCGTCATGCCCTGATGCTGTTCTCGGGCGCCGGGTGTCGCCATGGGTGAATAGGCCCATCCTCGGCGCCGGCACCCCGCCGATGGGTGGCTCTAAAGGCTGCGCGGGGCGTACGGCTGGGCCACCGTCTCAGCAGCGGAGGCAGCGGCCACTTCGCGGCGGATGTCCTTCATCGGTTCGACGCTGCGCACCCTTGGAATGACGTCGAAGTTATTGCGTGGGGGCGGTGACTGGGTGAACCACTCGAGCGTGTTGCCCTTCCACGGATCGTTGCCTGCCCGGCGTCCGTGCTTGGCACTCCAGAGCAGATTTGCGACGACCATGACCACCCCGACGCCGAGGATGAACGAGCCGATCGTGGAGATCAGGTTGTAGCCCGAGACGCCGAGCGACGAGTCGTAGTCATAGATGCGGCGCGGCATGCCCTTGAGGCCCATCGCATGCTGGACCAGGAAGGTCGTGTTGAACCCGATGAACATGAGCCAGAAGGACAACTTCCCAAGGCCCTCGGAGAACATCCGGCCTGTGAGCTTCGGGAACCAGTAATAGAGACCTGCCATCAGCGCGAAGGCGGATCCCCCGAACAGCACGTAGTGGAAGTGCGCGACGATGAAGTAGGTGTCGTGCACCTGCCAGTCCACCGGGAAGATGGCCATCATCACACCCGTTATGCCGCCGATCGGGAACAGCGCTAGAAATGCCGCTGCGAACAGCAAGGGCGTCTTCAGGAGGATCGAGCCGCGCCAGAGCGTGGCGAGCCAGTTGAAGATCTTGATGCCCGTCGGAACCGCGATCGTGAACGACGACAGCATGAAGAAGGCGAGCACCACGGTCGGTGTCGGGGTGGCGAACATGTGGTGCGCCCAGACCAGCGCACTCAGGAACGCGATCGCGACAGTAGAAACCGCGATCGCCGTGTAGCCGAAGATCGGCTTGCGCGCGAACACCGGCAGAACCTCGGAGATGATCCCGAACGCGGGCAGCACCATGATGTAGACCTCCGGGTGGCCGAAGAACCAGAACAGGTGCTGCCACAGCAGCGGATCGCCGCCGCCGGTCGGGTCAAAGAAGGCGGTGCCGAAGTGGCGGTCGGTCAGCAACATCGTCACCGCGGTCGTCAGCGACGGGATGGCCAGGATCAGCAGGTAGCTGTAGACGAGGATCGTCCAGACGAACAGCGGCAGGCGGCTCCAGCTCATGCCGGGCGCTCGCATGTTGTGGATCGTGGCGACGAAGTTGATTCCCCCGAGCACGGACGAGAGACTCGTCAGGTGGACCATCAAGATCCAGGCATCGACCCCGCCGCTCGGCGAATAGGAGTCGTCTGAGAGCGGGGCATAGGCGGTCCAGCCCGCCTGCGGCGGCTCGAAGAAGAGACTGATGTACAGGACGATCCCGCCGAACAGGAGCAGCCAGAACGACAGCGCATTCAGCCGCGGGAAGGCCATGTCGCGCGCCCCGATCATGAGCGGGACCAGGTAGTTGCCGAAGCCCGCCCAGACCGGCACGAGGACGAGGAAGATCATGGTCGACCCGTGCATGGTCACGAGCCCGTTGTAGGTCTCCGGGGTGACCAGGGTGTTATCCGGCACGGCCAGCTGGAGGCGCATGATCAGCGCCTCCACTCCTCCGAGCAGGAGGAACAGGACGGTCAGCGCCAGGTACATGATCCCGATGCGCTTGTGGTCGGTCGTGGTCAGCCAGCCGAGCCAGCCGCGCGGCTCCGGCGTGAGGCCGTCCAGGATGATCTCCGGGCGCGCGACCTGCCTGGGCGTGGTCGTGCCCGCTTCCATTACCTGGGGATCACCTCGCCTTCGCCCTCCTTGCGCTGCTTTCCGAGCTCCTTGCCGGCCGCCTCGATCTCGTTGGCGCGCTTGTCTGCCCAGGCCTCGTACCGGTCAGGCGTGACGGCCTTCACCTGCGCGCGCATGTCGGCGTGGTTGTAGCCGCACAGTTCCGCGCATTGGCCCTCGAATGTGGTCCCCGCCTTGTCGGCCGGGATCTTGAACCAGGTCTCGTTGACATGACCGGGTACGGCGTCGGCCTTGCCGCCGAGCTTGGGGATCCACCACGAGTGGATCACGTCCGAGGCGGTGATCTCCAGCACCACGGTGGTGTCCACCGGCACCACCATCTCGTGATAGCTGAACAGGACGCGCTTGCCCGGATAGTCGTAGCGCCAGATGTACTGCTGACCGTTCACTCCGACCTTCAAGTAGGGGCGTCCGCTCGGCGGCGGCGGCTGATCGACCGACGCGAAGCGTGCCTGTGAGGCCCGCAGCCCGTTCGGGCCCGACTCCGGAGGGTTCTCGATGTCGTCGAGGTAGACGAAAGTGATCACCGTGAGCACGACCAGGATCAGCGCCGCCCCGATCGTCCAACCAACCTCGAGCGGCGTGTTGCCGCGCATCTGCGCCGCCTCGTGACCCCGGCGCGCGCGGTAGCGCAACAACGACCACAGCAGCGTGCCCTCGACGATCAGGAAGATTACGAGTCCGACGTAGAGCGTGACCTTGTAGAGCGTGTCGATGTCGTCGGCGTTCGGCGAGCCGCCCGACTCCGGTGTCACCGCGTCGCCAAAGGCAAGCGAAGGTGCAGCCAGCCCGGCGATCAAGAGGACGGGTGCAACACCAAGCACTTTGCGCGCCACTGCGCGAGCTGCCATCTACGGGGCTCCTTAGGTGCTGCCAAGTGAAACGTACCCGCCAGGGCCAGGGGCCGCAGCGCGCTTACGCGGGGGCGAGGTCTCACTGACCTCCCAGGTCCAGACGGCCGGAGGGTCGCTGGCCGGGAATGAGCCCTCACCCATTTCCTCGACTGTCGACCCGCGTCGATTTCCGGCGTGGTCGAGAGGCTCCCCTGGCTTAGAGGGCCGAGCAGACTCCCATTCGGCCGCCGTGAGCAACGAGTGCATGACCGCTCGCCCGGAGCGCGTGATTTGCATGAGCATCTCCTCACGCTTTCCGGCGTGGTGCGCTCGAACCAGTCCGCGCATGGCCAATCGCCGACCCGCGCGTGTGACCTCGGTCGGGCGAATGCCGAGGTGTTCGGCGAGCTCGACGATGCTCGCGTTGCGGCGCTCCAGCAGTCGAAGGAGCACTCGCATCTCTGTGGCCGAGTGTTGGCGATGCTCGAGCACCTGGAGCACACGGTCGAGTGCCGCCTGTGCCTCCGGCGCGAACGCTTCCCGTAGCCGTGTGTTCATGTCCTTTGTCCGTTGCTGTGGGGGGTGAGGAGGGTTGGTTGGAGGCCGAGTAGGCGCATGTCTCTGAGGGCTTGGTCGAGCCGGTCGCCGGCGAGTAGCCGTTCGGTTGGGTCGAGTTCGAGTTCGATCAGCCAACCGATGTCGAGGTGTGGGTCGGGGCGGCCTTGGGTGAGGCGCGAGAGGCGGACGGTGGCGTGGGGCGCTTGGGCGCGGAGGTCCTTGACCTCGAGCTCGAGCCAGCCTTCGAGTTCGTCGGGGGAGAGCGGAACTCGCGGGTGGCAGCGGATCGCCAGCTGGACCATGGACCAAGCTTGGGCTGCCCCGGGCGCTGCAGCAATGGGTATCAGCCTCCATCCGGCAGGCGCCCACCGGACGTACACGCCGGCGAGGCTCGAATTGGTCGTTTCGACCTATAGGAGCCAGACCGTCGTCCGGCGAGCATGGCTAACGACCCCCGATCCGACTGGACAGGTCCCGGCCATGCGACGCAAGCCTTTCCTTGACTTCCAGCTGACAGCGGAGAGGGCCGGCTACCCGGCCCTGTTGATCGTGAGCCTAATCTGCCTCGCGCTAGTCGTCGTTCCGGTCGCCCTACTCGCGCTAACGGACGCGCTGTGGGTCTTGGTGGTCGCGCTTCTGAGCTTGATCGGCGCTATCGCCATCCTGACCGCAGGGATCGCGGCGGCGTTCGCCGACCGCGGCGAACCTGACCCCGAGCCTCCGCAGACCGTCCCTGTCCTCGATGAACGTCCACAGGTGGCGCAACTCGGGCGACGCGAACCGCGGCCGACGGCGGACCCGCACGACCGGAAGGCCGCCTAGCCGGATCTTTCCGCGCGTTCGATGGCTTGTGCCAGGTCGCCGAGCTCGACCTCTGGAATGGCTGCCTCGATGCTCGGAAAGAGCACACGCTCCTCATGGCGAATGTGCCGCTGCAGTCTCTCCCCGAGCTCGCGCAGTTCGTCGACCTCAGGTCGCTCGTTCGCCTCGAGTTCGATCGCTCGCCGTCTGAGATCCAGGTGCTCGGTCAGCACGCGCACCACGGCCGGCTCATCGACCTCGCCGTGGCGGGCATAGGCGGGCAGCAGGACCTCCTCTTCGATGCGGAAGTGCCGGCGCCCTTCACCGCGCCAGAAGTCGAGGAACCGCTGCCGGTCCTTACCGGCGGTCGCGGGAGTAGTGCGCTTCAGCCTCAATGCGACCGACAGGCCCTGGTGGTGATCGCGCGACAGAGCGCGTAGGAAGTCACCGCGCTGCATGAGTACCCCGGCGAGGGGCGAGGGTCCGGCTCCACATGGTCACCGGACCCTCACCCTCTCAGATCGAGCCGCACTCAAGCGGCGGCTCGGGCCCGGCTTCCCGCTGTGCCGGGAGTCACCACCTCCGCGAGCCGCACACTCCGTGAGCGGCCGTTTGGAAGGTCGACGGTGACAATCGTTCCGGGCGTCGCGCCGACGAGCGCCTGGCCCATGGGGGAGCTGGCCGAAATCGTGTCCGGGCGAAGCGCTTCGTGATCGCTGCTCAGTCGATACTCGCCGAGCGCGCCCGAAAACAGGTCTTCGATCAGGAGCGTGGCGCCGATGACCGCCACGCCATCCTCGAGCTCGCGCAGGTCGACAACCTTCGCTCGGGCGATGGTGGCCTCGAGCGAACGCAGGCGCGCCTCGAGCACCATCTGCTGCTCCACGACAGCGTGATGCTCGTCGTTGTTCGAGCCGTCGCCGTACGCCCGCGCCTCTCGCAGTTGCTCCGCGATCTCGAAGCGGGTACGCCGGCGCAGCTGCTCCAGCTCGTCACGCAGCGCGTTCAGCGTGTCCACAGTCATGTGCACGGTCATGCATCCAGCATGTCGCCCCAGGACCATCCGCGGTATGGGTGATGACCACCATTCTCGGCGGCTCAGTCGCGGACGATGCCGCGCAGCGTGTCCTCCCGAGCCCCGTAGAGGTAGCTCGCGACGAGAGCCAGCACGCCGCCCGGAACGGGCCAGATGGCCTCTGCGATACCAGGTGGATTTGTGGAGGGGATGCCGGGAGTAGGCAGCAGCAAGCCTGATACCAGCGATCCGCCAAGCGCCGCAAGAAAGGCGCCGATGATCCCGCCCCAGAACCTGTCGGGCACGAAGACGGTGAAGTGCCAGAGGGCGATGCCGATCATGGCCCATACGAAGACGCTCAGTGCCATGCCACGAACGGTCCGACGAGCTCGCGCGCGTTCGCGCAGCTGGTGCGGGTTGCCTCGAGATCGCGCTCGAGTTGCGCGAAGCTCGCGCGAATCTGAAGTGCCTCTCGATCGGCCCCCGCGTGCACGATTTCGACGCCTTCGCGGCCCGCGAGCACCGCGACTCGCATAGCATCCGCCGCGGTCGCGAGCGCGTCCAGCGACGCTTCCACGCAGCCGAGCGTGGCCGCGAAGGCGCGGGCCGACCGTCGCGGAGCCGCTGCCGCCCTGATGCCCTGGGCCGCATCCAGTAGGGCGCAGGCCTCGTCGTAGAGCCTGTTGGCGGGATCAGGGTTCCCAGCCGGCCGCTCGACAGTTGTGCGTAGTGCCATGGCGGCGAGGGTTGCAGTGCGGGACCTCGTGGCCAATGGGGCCAATCGTGCATCCCGCAACTGCACACACCGACGCGCCTCGCGCGGATGCGTTTTTCCGCCCATGGTCGGACGTCGGCGCTCAAGGCAATCTTGGCCGATGCAGACCACCGGCCGGATCGGGCGAGGCAAGGCCTCCCGCTGGACTCTCGCCGGACATCCGGCGACCATCCAACCCATGGCCATCGAGTCACCGCCCCCTGGAACGTCGCCGCAAGCGACGGTGGAGGCGAGCCGAGTGCTTCGGCAGACCCCCGCGGCGTCCGAGTCGCGGAGCGGCCGCCCGTTGCTTTGGCTGGTGTTCACGGCGAACTGCTTGGTGTTCCTGGCCGCGCTCCTGTTGTTGGCGTTCAGTCCAATCACCATCGACGCGCCGATCAAGATCGATCAATTCGCTCTACTTGTCGCGGGGTTCGTGGTGCTCGTCGCGCTCAACCTGCTGATGTTGCGGCGAGTCCTCTCTCCCCTTGTCCAACTCACCGACGTGATGTCGTCGGTCGATCCGGACCGGCCAGGCAAGAGACTTTCTGGCGTGCACCCACGCAGCGCCGAGGGCCGGGCGCTTGCTGCGGCATTCAACGCGATGCTCGACCGTCTGGAGAGGGCGCGGCACGAAGCGGCCCGAACCGCGCTGGCCGCCCAAGAGGCGGAACGGCTTCGGGTCGCGCGGGAGCTCCACGACGAGATCGGGCAAACCCTCACCGCCATCACGCTGCAGGCCGAGCGCGCCGCCGAGGGCGATCCCGCGTCGGCGCCCTCCGAGTTCGGAAAGGTCGCAGATGCCGTCCGCGACAGCCTCGACGAGGTTCGCCGAATCGCCCGCGAACTGCGCCCGGAAGCACTCGACGATCTGGGTCTCGTCAACGCCCTGATTGCGCTGTGCACGCGAATCAACGCGCAGGGTGGACCGGTCATCAAGCGTGAGCTTCAAGGCACCCTTCCGCCTCTGTCTGGCGACGTGGAGCTGGTCATCTATCGCATCGCACAGGAGAGCCTCACGAACGCCGTACGCCACTCCGATGCCCGCACAGTGACGGTGTTGCTGCAAGCAGACGCTGAGACGTTGACGCTTCGCGTCGCCGATGACGGTCGTGGACTGCCGAGCCCGCTGCCGGATGGAACGGCGGGGATCGCGGGTATGCGTGAGAGAGCCTTGCTGGTCGGCGGCCGCCTCTCGATCAAGTCGCGCCCGGGTGCCGGCACCGAAGTGGAGCTCTCGATACCGGTGGATGAGGAAAGTCGGTGACGGTCCCGCTGAAGACACGGATATTGCTCGCCGACGACCATGAGGTCGTCCGAGACGGCCTCCGCATGGTGCTCGATTCGGCGCCCGACTTGGAGGTCGTTGCCGAAGCCGGCGACGGTGCGGAGGCTGTCGAGCTTGCGCTCTCCGAGGACGTGCATCTCGCAGTTCTGGACGTGACGATGCCTCGGATGACTGGTCTCCAGGCCGCGCTCGAGTTGTCGAAGCGCAAGCCAGAGCTGCGCGTGCTGATCCTCTCGATGCACGACAACGAGCAGTACTTCTTCGAGGCGCTCAAAGCAGGGGCATCCGGGTACGTGCTCAAGTCCGCGGCGAACCGCGATCTGATCGAGGCGTGCCGGGCCACGATGCGCGGCGAGCCTTTCCTCTATCCGGCGGCCGTGAGAGCGCTCGTGCGCGACTATCTCGACCGCGCGAGTCGCGGTGAGGCCACGCCCGAGGACCCGCTCAGCCCGCGCGAGCTGCAGGTCGTGAAGCTGATCGCGGAGGGGCTCACCAGCGAAGAGATCGCCGAGCAGCTCTTCATCAGCAAGAAGACCGTCGATCGGCACCGGGCCAACGTGCTGGAGAAGCTGGGCATGCGCAACCGCGTCGAGCTGACCCGCTACGCGATCCGCCGCGGGCTGGTCGTCCCCTAGAGCACGGATTCCGGTGCTCGATCAGGTCGAGCGAAACGATGACGAGCGCATGGTCGCGATCGCCGAGCTGGCATACCGGCGCGGGGACTACGGCTACGCGTTCTTCGAAGACTGACGACTTGCGAGCGGCGTGGCTCGCCCGTCGCCCTTTTTGGCTTGGGCAGGATTTGCCGCCGGTTGGGACGGCGCTTGATCAGGTAAGCGCCTCCGAGTTTGCGCATTCTGCGCGGTGTGAGCGCCAAACCAGGCGCCGACGAGGATCACCGTCCATCCCACACCGGCAGAAAGGGGGATGCAGGCGATGCCCGCGCCGACCAGCATCGCCGCGAGCGCGTACCCAAGGAGGGTTCTCCGTGGCGATTTCATAGGGCGAAGTGTGGCCTCAACCCCGACTTCGGGCCATGGCCTGAGAGGTGCATTCGTGCGCGGGAATGGCCCCATGCGCAGACCACGACGGCGGACCAGCGCGGCGTGCGGAGGTTCAGTCCTTTTTGGGCATTGCGACCCATTCACCACAGCGGCCAAGGTCGAGACGATGCCGGACATGAACAGCACAAGTCAGCTCCGCAGCTGCGCCTTCGACGTCGTCGCCGCGGCGCGTCGGTTCGACGCGGCCGCGCAGGCACCTGAGAGCTATCGGGGCGCGCCAGATTCTCTGGCAGCACTTGAGGACACGTTTCAGCTACTGAGCGCGGCGTGGTATCGGCTCGCGGCCGACGCCGCCCCGGATCTGGCCGAACGACAACGGGGAACCTCGGATCACGCCGCCCGCCCCGATCGCCTCTCGCACGAGCAAGAGGTGCGCGTATTGGCAACGCTTCACGACATCGCCGCGGCGTTCGCCCGCACCGCCCGTACGTGTCGGACTGGCCGTTCGAGGATTGAGCCGATCATCGAGGGGCGCGTCGCCGCCATGCGTGCGATCAGCCAGCACGGCGATGACGCGCTCTGGCAGGTGAGCGAGCATGAGCGGCCGGGACGACATGTCGCTTGAAGGGTCAGCGTTGCCGGGGGGACGATGACGCTGCTGGCGATCGGTTCCCGCAGGTGGGTGCCCAGCCGGCGACTCGCGCGGCGCACCAGAGGCCTGGTGTTGGGCGGGTTGTGGCTGCGTCTCCTGACTTTGTCGCGGTCGTCAACTCTCGATCGGCAGTTGGCTGCCGGCGTTGATCCGCTCACGAGCGATGAGTTGAGCCTGCGGGCCGGGCAGCTCCAATCGGCGAAGGGCAGGGCTCGACTCGCCTGCGGGCTGCGCGGGGCGGTCAATCGATCTGTGCGCCCGTTCGACCCGCTGGCGCTGCCACCCTCGCTGCTCCGGCGCTCGGAGGTCCAGGAGAACATGGACCTCCTCCTGGAGCTGGCCGACCGAGTCACCGCGGCACCGGTCAGCACGGAAGGCTTGGCCAGGACGTCCATGCTCATCGCGGACGGCTCGAGCCCCATGTTCCACGGCGGCGCGCGAACGTCTCTCAGGGTTGCTGCGTTCGAAGCGCTCGTGGCCGTTGAGCACGGTCACGCCCCCCTGCTTTGACGCTTACGACAGCTCCTGCGCTTGGGTGGCAGCGGCACGCCGAAATGGGTGTCTGGCCCTATGAGCGCAGGGCCGCCCGCGGAGCATCCTGGAGGTCCAACCAGTGATTGGAGCCGGACCATGATCGCCGAGAGAAATCGCAATGCCCACGTCCGAGGGACATCGAGTGCCCCCCGTCGCGGGGCCGGAGCCCATCGATTCACGTACGGCGACGGCAGGGCGGCTCCGATCGTCGCAGCCGTCGACGACACGCCGGCGGCGACGGCAGCGGCCGAGGCGGCTGTCGGGCTGGCCCGCGATTTCAGGGCGCCGGTCGTATTCGTCTACGTCCGTCGTGGACCGTCGTCTGCACTTGGTGAGCCTTACTACCAACGTCGCCTTGACGCGGAGATGCGTGCGGGGCGCAGAGCGCTCGGCAAGGCCTTGGCGATCGCGCGACGCGCCAATGTGCACGCTACGAGCGAAGAGCTAGCGGGCAAGCCTGCACGACGGCTGCTCGAGTTCGCGCGTCTGCGGGGGGCGCGCCTGGTCGTGCTCGGAGCGCGTCGGCGATGGCTTCGCAGAAGCGTGTCCCGCGCCGTCGTCAAGAGCGCGGATCGCCCGGTGCTTGTCGCGCCTGCGGGCTCGATCCACGCCCCCTGAGGGCGGTGCCCGAGTGGGTATCCGCTGGCCGCTATATCGGTCGTCGTACCCATAGGCGAGGGGCGCTTCTGGCGGCAGTCTTGGTGGCGTACCCGACACAGAGGAGCAGAGATGCCCAGCGGCGTCTTTCCCGTCCCCAAGTTCCGTTTCGCGCCCGATCGCGGCGATCGTATGAGCCTCGGTGTCCGGCTGCGGACCCGCTTCACGCGCAACCGTCTGGACGCGGAGCTCGCCCAAGCCGGCGACCCGTCCGCAAGCGCCGAGCTCATGCTCCGGGTCACGCAGTTGCACTCGCCTCGTGAGCGCTCGCGACTCGCCAACGCCCTGATCGAGGCCCTGGGCAGCGCCCGCGGCCCCAACCTGGGCGCGTTCACACCCAGGGGACGGAGACGTGATGCGGCGATCAGTCAGGCCGCCGACGAGGTCCTCGGGCTGGCGCTACGGCTGCGGGACGACGGGTCCATCGAGGTCGAGGGTGCCGCCATGGCGGCTCTGCTCGTCAACGATCGCTCGAGCTCCCTCCATCGCGGCCCGGCGCACGAGCTACAGGCCGCGGCCGAGGCTGCCCGGCGTGCGCTCGATAGCCCCACGGCGAGCGCACGTGAAGACCTGCCGACGGCCGCCTAGGAACAACCGAGCAGAGAGCGAGGCGTCATGCACGTCGACCAGCGTCACCGCGCCCCCGCTCCTGCGCGGCTACTGGTAGCTGTCGACAGCGGCAGCGATCCGCACCGGCTCGTCAAGCTCTGCAGCGATCACGCGCAGGCGGGCGGAGTGAGCGTCTCGCTGCTGGTTCCGGTCGAGATCGATTCATCGCGGTCGCTGGCGAGTCCGGGTCATGCAGAAGAGATGCTGCGAGCGACGACGAGGCTGCTCGACTGGGCCGGCATCCGCCTCGAAGACATCACGCTCACCGATCACGACTCCGACCTAGTCGAAGAGATGGTGCGCTCCGGCGACTTCGACAGCCTCGTAGTCTGCAGCGCCCGGGGCAATGCCTCGTCTCCGGTGCTTGGACTCGCGGTAGACCTGGCGCGGCGGCACGGACTGCCTGTCGAGGGCGATAGCCGACCGGCGGGGCGACTCGCGAGCTGGATCCGGGCCGCCGCCGGCGTACTGCTGGAATCGATGAATCCCCCGTGGCCGCGAGCTGGTTGACCGGCTCCGGCAACCGCCGAGCCGGGCAGATGGCGCCAGTGGAAGTCGTCCGGCCCCTTGAG